>NZ_LJJB01000010.1:1975629-2018129 GCF_001420695.1 Brevibacillus choshinensis
TAGCTATGTGCGGACGGGATAAGCGCTGAAAGCATCTAAGCGTGAAGCCCCCTCCAAGATGAGACTTCCCACAGCGCAAGCTGGTAAGACCCCTCATAGACGATGAGGTTGATAGGTTCGGTGTGGAAGCGTGGCAACACGTGGAGCTGACGAATACTAATCGGTCGAGGACTTATCCACACTCTTAGCAAACATGCAGATCCAGTTTTGAAGGTACGAACGTATATAGGAATGAAGAACCGTGCAGATATTATTGCATGGTTTTTTTATTTTCTTTTTTTGTCCCTACCACTCCGTATAAGCTAGCTCTAGCATGTACGAGAGGAGGGAGGATCATGTCTGTACATCCGCTGCGACTTTTGGCATTACTGTTACTTGTCTCATGCGTAGGAATCGGTTCGTATTTTCTGGTTAAACCGTACACGGTGACGTATATACAATTACGGCAAGACGTGAACAAAGAAAGTGGACAGTTACTAGAAACCAAAGACATTGAGCCATTGGTTGTAAATCTGGGGGGCGCATTCAAAAGGCAACCAACGCCTATCCCAGGGTTACTACTTTGGGATGAAGCACCTAATATCCTGGGAAAATCATTGAACCGCAAAGTGAAAGGAGGACGTCCGTTACTCGAGAGTGACTTAGATCAAGCTGGACAGACCGAAGTCGACACCAAACTGAATACAACCAAGACCGGAATGAGCATTCCTGTCGACAACGTGGTAGGAGTAACGCCTCATCTATCAACTGGAGAGCGTGTTCATGTGTATGCATCCTTTGAAGACGATGCCGGAGCACATTCTGGTTTGCTTTTGCAAAACATGCCTATTATTAGCGTTCAAAGGGAGATGGAAGGTGAACAGCCAAACTTGGTGGCAGTGACTCTTTCCCTATCGAGAAACGAAGCTGTTCTGTTAACCCATGCGCTCCACTATGGCAAAATTCGATTAGGCTTGGCAGCAGTGATGGATGGACAGAAATCAGGAATAGGTGACACTGTCTTTGCGACAGACCTTATGAAAACCAAGAAACGTTGGGGCAATCAAGAGGAGGAACGAGAGTGAAAAAAAGCTTGCTCATCGTAGATGATGATATCGAATCGATACATGTCCTGCGGCAGCATTTAGCCACGAGTCAGTGGTTGGACATATGCGGATATGCGACCCGCGTCGAGGAAGCTTGGCAAATGCTGCAGGCAACTCGTCCGGACATGGTGCTATTAGGGGGGATCAAAGAGACGGAGAGAGGAGTGATCTGCCAACAGTTCCGATTGGCGTTTCCTCATTTGTCCTTTATCGCTGCATGCTCTCCACAAGAACTCATGTGGGAACCATTTTTTCGTAACCTGGGTATCTGGGTGGTAGCAAAACCAATTCAACCAGGCCAAATCGAAGCGCTGGCTATGATGTCACCGAGTCTAGGAGCAACTACGATAATCAAGACCTCACATCCCGATGATATGTCTTCTTCTTTCTCTTCGCAAAATCTTTTCACAGCTCCCCAAACAGTTGCTGAGGCTCCATTACAGCCCGATTTTTCAGCAGCTCAAACGATACAAGCACCTCAGAAAGCTAAACATTTGATTACTGTGTATGGACCCAAAGGCGGTGTAGGCAAAACATTTATATCGCGGGAGCTTGCCGTTTTCTTTTCTACGCAGAAAAAAGAGGGTCATCCTCTCCGTGTATTGGCTGTTGATTTCAATTTGGACCTAGGCACCTTTGCAACGACACTAAACTTGCCTCGAACACCCAATATTTTTACTTGGGTGCAGGAAATCGACAACCAGCTTCAGGCAATGGCACGGCGCCAAGGAAGGGATCCACTTTTATTCCGGAATGAAGAATGGCAAGAGTATGTATCTGCTTTAAATTTATCTCCCCACGACATTTCAAAGTACATTGTCAGTCATACTGAGACGGGACTGGATGTGCTAACCTCTCCACGTGATATCCGGCACAGCTTTGAAATCAAGGATTACCATCTTTACCTGATTCTCGAAACGTTAAAACATAGCCAATACGACGTCATCTTGATTGATACGGCGCCTGATACTACCGATGCCACCATACAGGCGTTATTTTTTGCTGAACAAGTCGTCATGGTGGGTAACCCAGTTGTCGACTCCATTGAAAATATTCAGCGCTTATTAAAGCTGTTGCGAGAAGCAGAGTATCCGGAAGCACGAATCCAGGTGTGCATGAATCGCCTGCAACGAAAAGAAATGTTCACGCTAGACGAGATCAGGGCCTATTTCCAGCTTCACCCCAGCAAAAAGATTTTCTCCATTCCAGACGATGCAGAAGTAAAGAAATCGATCAATAGTGGCATACCCGTCATGCTCCATCCCGGTCGCTCATCTGCCAAGGATGCGATTGAGACGCTAGGGAAAGCGCTATTGCCCATTGACTCAGAAAAAACGATGCCCGGTGCTCAGCCAAAAGCAAAAGAACGACCATCTTTATTTCGATGGTTATGGGGATAAGGAGGAACGATCATGTTCGACAAAAAGCAGCTGCTCGGTATTCAAAACCCGAGCCGTGCTGAACAGGACTTGCGGACGATAGGAAGAGAAGCGACACGGGTTCCACAAACGCTGAACGAAAAAATACAAGGTAGCACGCCGCAGAACATAGGGGAAAACCGGATCCATCATGAAATGGAAGGATCTATCCGTACTCAGATCGTGGAGAAATACGGAAAGCGCTTGTGGGAGGAGAAGCACTCCACAACTTTTTTATCTGAGCTGGAAGTCGATATCAAAATGCTGCTGGAAGCACTAACACCACTATCTTCTTTTCATATGGAAGCAGAAGTGAGGCGTATCCTGCATTCCCTGACAGGCTGGGGACCACTGGATCACTTGCTAGAGGACTCAGATATTACGGAAATCCTCTTTCACCGTTATAACTATCTGGTTGTCGAAAGAAAAAGCACGGGCCGTCTGGAGGCACCAGAAATCCCAGTGTTTCGGGATGAGGAGGAAATGCTGAGATTGCTCGAACAGATTGCAGCGACGATGGGAAGAGAATTCAATGAGACAAAGGCGGAATTACATACGCAGCTACCCGATGGTTCTCGTGTGGCGGCGACGCATCGGTCGATCTCACCGGATGGACACATGGTCACGATTCGAAAACATCGGGATCTGCTGAGTGAAGCTGATTATTTACGGTATGGATCCATTTGCGAGCCAATGCTCCTGTTTCTGAACAGGGCCATAGGATTATCACGTGCCTCTGGGATCGTAAGTGGAGGGACGGGATCAGGAAAGACCCACTTGCTCAATTTACTCTCACAGTACGTATCCCCTTCTTTGAGTATTATTACCATCGAGGACGTACTGGAGATGAAGCTTCAGCATCCATTTGTGCGCCGTTTTTTAGCCAAACCAGCGAATTACGAAGGAAAAGGAGGCTTCTCCATAAAGGATTGCGTCCGTTTATCTTTGCGAAAGCGGCCAGATGTCATCATGGTCGGAGAGACACGAGGCGGAGAAATTGTGGACATGCTTTGGGCGATGAACACAGACCACCCCGGAAGCTGGAGCACCGCACATGCCAATTCTCCGCGCGCATTGGTAGATTCAACGTTACCGATTTTGTTTGGCAAAGCAGATGAAGCGTATAGTGCTGAGGAGCGGAATCTGATGATCGGGTCTGCGCTAGATTTGATCGTGCAAGTAAAACGCTTTGAAGAGGATGGAAGCCGAAAAGTGGTAGCGATAACAGAGGTAGTCGGCACTGGCCAGTCACATGAAGAGTGGATTAAACGGGCGTGCAATATTAAGCAGGTGGTACCAGACCGGGTCTATTTACAAGATATTTACGTGTATGAACCAACAGGTGTTCGAGATGGAAAAGTAACCGGTCATTTTAGATGGACAGGCTATCGCCCCGAGAGATTGATTAAACGATGGGTGGAAAAAGGTTTGTCACGAGAGGAAATTGATCGCGTCTTTTTTGCCGATCCGATTTCAAGCTAGGAGGAGAAGAATGGGTGATTTGAGCTTGTCCCTCGCAGCAGGAATCAGCATCGGACTACTCTTGCTACTCGCTCCTCAGAAATGGTACATACGAGACCAGCAGGCAAGCATGCCATCGTTGATCAACTCCAACGAGATAGAAAGACATTCTGGCACGGTCTAGAGGACAGACTCCTTCAGTCACGCTCGGGTTGGAGTGTCAATCAATATGTCACCTGCTCTTTTTTGCTCGGTCTGTTGTCTTTTGGACTTAGCATGCAAATTTTACAGTCTTGGTTGCTCGCATTACCTGCATGGCTGGCAGGAGTATTATTTACCGAGAGGATCGTTACGATTTGGGGCGCCAGAAGAAAAGATCAGTTTGAAACAGGAAATGTAAAAGCCATACGCCTCATGGCCAGTTCGCTACGGACATCGCCTTCCTATTTGCATGCATTTGAGCAAGTTGCAGTAAGCTCGTATCTGGATGCCACTGTGACAGAGGAATATCGCCGTATCGTTGAGCTGTTACGAGCACAAGTCCCTTTGGAACGGGTCATGGCTTCCTTTTACGAACGGACTGGTTCAGCAGATGTGAAGTATTTAGCAACCATTGTCCAAATTCAGCGGGAAATGGGGGGAGATATGGCAAAGACGCTCGACTTGGCTGCTTCATCTATATTGCGCCGAAGACAATCTCTACGCAGACAAAAGGCTGCGATGGCCCAAATCATCTCACAAGTCAATTTACTCAGTGTCATGCCTTTTGTATTCGTAACGGCATTGTATGTGAACAATCCGCATCACTTTGATTCGCTGACAGCTACGCTAGGAGGACGGTTACTGATTCTGGCGTCTTTAGCATGCATTTTACTCGGTGGAGAAGCCATCCGCTTTGTCGCGCAAAAAAGTGTTCACAGAGGGGGCTAGAGCATGGGAATCATTTGTGTGCTGATCGGTTTGGCGTTTTTCTTGTACGGTCTACCAGCATGTCTGGGCCGTGAAGGTGGGCTGATTCTGACCCTCTTTGGCAGGATTGATCAAGAGCAGCAAGCTCAACTGAACCACTCCTTTCAGCAAACGCAAACCAGGTGGACGATTGTGAGGTATTTGGAAAAACATGATGAAGCTTTGGAGCGGTTGTGTGTTTGGATGGGAATCGAACGGAAGAAGACGGAAGAGACACTCAGGAGACTTCATTCCAAAGTATGTTTGCCAGAAGTGGTGGTTGTACGTGCGGTTTGCATGGTGCTAATCGCTGCTGCTCTTTTGTACCTCATTGCGAGTATCTATATGGGGCAGTCTCTTGGTATGGTAAACAGTCTACCTCTGGTGGCCGCTCTCATCCTGTACATGCTTCCGACTTGGTTGCTGGAGTGGGCGGATCAACGAATCAAAGGGGAGATTCGAGAGCAGGTTCCGATTTTTTTCAGTATTGTACAAGCCCTTGTTGAAGCAGGAATGCCCATACAGTCTGCTGTGAAAGAAACGGCCCGACGCTTTGACACGAGACTGGGTCGAGAGCTGGCACGTTTGGAGATCGAAGAAAAGCGTTTAGGGACTTGGAGACATGCTCTGAAGGAGCTGGCTTTTCGCTGGGAAGTAGATGCGTTGACCACGATCGCTTTGGAAATGAACGAAGCGATTAGTAAAGGAGTGAGTATTTCCAGCATGCTGGCTGTACAGGTGGAAGAGCAAGTCAGACAGATGGAAGATGAGGCATCTACTCGAATGAATCGTCTCAATATCAGGTTATTGCCATTTGTGATTATTCTGATGGGTGTACCTTTGTTGTTTCTAGTTATGGGGCCGGCGTTGATTGGGATCGGGGATCGCCTGTAAATATTTTTGCGGGGTGTTCTGTCATTTGACAGAGTGTAAGTAGAAGTTAGAAATCGAATAAGGAGTGAATGCAAATGACCTTTATTACAAACTATGCCAAGCGGTTTTGGAATGAGGAGGAGGGTGTCACGATCGTAGAAATGGTTATTATCGTAGCGGTCATCCTCATTTTGATTATCCCCACACTGGCTTCTCTCGGGGAAGCAGAAGATGCAAAACTGAAAGAACTAGAAGAAAAAATAAGTAAATGAACGACGTTGCCTTGTTAGGGCTGCTGACGGTTGCCGCTTACTTTGATTGGCGTCGCCGCAAAGTTCCAAATGCGTTGACTTTGCCAGTAATGGCTGTTGGGCTGTGGTATCAATGGCAAGTAGGAACAGGATGGATTGCTTGGGGAGGATTAGCTGGGGCGTTTATCCTCACGCTTGGGCCAGTGGCTTGTAAAGGGATGGGTATGGGTGATCAAAAGCTGCTGATGGCGGTTGGAGCATGGAGCAGCTGGGCAGAGGTATACTCCTTGTTTCTGTACGCTATTTTGTTGTGTCTGCTGATGATTATTATATTTCCACGTACATGGTCGCGATTACGAGAGAATCTACAAAAAATAGTTGTTGGCTGGAGTGCACATCGACAATTGTGGCTGCCCGGCCCTAATCAAACTGCCTTTTCCCTGCCATTTGCTTTTTTTCTGTTGGGTGCATTTTGTATTCAGCAATTCCCTTCTGTTATAGGGCTTCACGTATGAAGCAGAGGTGGCGTCATATCATTACCGCATTTATCCGGGATGAAAAAGGCAGCCAAATGCTCGAGTTTATTTTGGTATTTCCGCTGGTGTGGCTATTGATCGTATTTTCCTTTGATCAATTCAGCATTTTATATAACAAGCAAAAGGCGTTGGCGGCTGCCTATGAGGCAGGGCGGATTGCAGCTGTGCAGCCAAACTACGGACTGGCTGTGTACCATGCAAGAGAGCGAGGCGAGGCAGAACTGCGTGATGGAGTGGGCGTTGCCGCTCAAGCAATTCAGATTCAGATCAAAGGAGGAGGTTGGAAAAAGGGAAATCATATTCTTTCGGAGGCTACCATTTCTTTTTATTTGCTGGCGTCCGGGAAGAAGGTCGAGCTCACAGAAAGCTACTATATGATGATCGAAAACGCGGAGGATAAAAAGTAATGCGTATCCCGACCCAATACACATCAAAGCTTGCTGATGAACGTGGTGATGTTATGATCACCATGATTTTTTTCCTCTTTTGCCTGTGCGGACTGCTTTCCTTGCTGTTGTTTCAGGAGCAGGCTAACTTTCTGCAGATGAATACGCAGCATACGGCCGATCTCATTTCAAAGGGCGCTCGTGCAGCCGGGAAATGGGAGTATTTCGACACAGAGGGAGAAAGGCAGACACGACTCTATGCAACTACGGAAGAAGCCATCCAATCCCAAGCTGAAATTATCCGTGGAGCAAGAGAAGAAGCAGAAATCCTCTGGAATCTTAACCGATCTTCGTTAGAAAGGGGCACAGATGCAGCACGCATCACTCATCAAAAAGGCGAGAAGCCGTATTTATATAGGCAGGGCATCTATCATGTTCGAATCGGGGTGGACAGGAGTCTTTCTTTGTTTTGGGGAGATGAGGAGGTAGAGTTGGAACGAGTTTCTCAATCAGAAATGTATGACTAAAGACATGACCGGGTAAGACGGCCCTGTTATTTTTGTCCTAAACCACCATGGTAATTTAGAAGTATATTCCATAAATGGTTTTAGGAGTGAGGGAGCTATGCCGTCAAAAATAGTAGATCGATACAAGCGCATTCTCAGCGGAGAGCAAAAGCGTTTTTCCCCATACGAATTCGAAGATGCGCAGTATCGCAAACAAAAAGTTCAATTGGTTGTTCGATACGCGATCGAAAATGTGAGGAAGTGGACACCTGAGCAAGCGCGTCGCCAATTGAGCATTCAGGATGTAAGAGAACTGAAGCTGCATTTGGTGCGGGAGTACATCGAGCCTCCCATAGAGGCTAAGTCAGAGGATGTCTACTATATGGTTGAGTTCGCTTATCCGTATCTCCCTAGACAATCGGAAGAACAGAGGGTTTTGTGGGTGTATCAGGAGGTCCTGTCAGGTATTCGACGTCACTTTCCACCTCTGTATTTCCAGAGTATCAAGGGAGAGGAACGTGCCAAGATTTGTGTTGATTACATGTGCAGTCACTTAATGAAGCTGCCTGATATTAACCAGTTGCCCAGAATATTTGGGAAAACGGAGAGAGCGTATAGCTTGTTGAAAAAATACAGACTGAAAATTCTTGTAGACACGCTATATTTTTCGCCTTTTGACATGGTGACAGAAATGTATCCCCATTTGAACGATCCCGTTCTTTGGGAAGAAGTATAAATATATTTGCGTGAGCCCACTGTCTTTTTTTACGGTAGTAGTAGTTTCATTGGCTTATAAGCACATGAAACGGCCGTACTCTACAGGTGAGAGAAGGAGGCGTTGCGAATGGCAACAGTAGAGGCTCACCAGCATTGCTCTGCGACAGTAGAGCAGCTTCTTGGGCGGAGGGTCCGCTATCAGAAGCACAAGCCAGGCAGGCATCTTTCGGTGGAAAGGTTGCCAAGGGAAAGCTTCCAGATCGAAACCGTACATCGATTTGGAAGCAGAGTAGTACTCAATGACGGGGTCATAGTGATGGAGGATGCTCCGACCGTCATGGAGCGCGGGGGAAGAATCGCTCTTCTACTCGCAACGGGAGAAGAGCTCTATCTCATGACTGAGTAAGCTCCCGCAGTCGCCTTACACGGTTGCGTGTGGGGCGACCCATTAATCATATCGGACTCGAGTATGGCTAAAAAAGATTTGACGAGTGACGAAAGATGTAGCAAAATGTCTATTAAAATATAAAAATGTAAAAATTTGGGGGTATTTTGTCGTGTTGGCAAAGAGTGCAATTGAATTAGTCAACCGCTGCTATGAGGAGACAAACAGATTAGTGTCACTCGAGGAATTAAAGGAATCGTTTATCGTCTTCGTTTTTGGAGACTATCAGGATGAGTTCCTGACGCTGTATGACCTGGAGGATTTTTATGCGCATCTCGATCAACTCCAATTGACGAACTGCCGGAGGGACTTTGATAAGGCAGTTGAGGACTGGTATATCATTCAGTATGGAAGTGTAGCAAATGAAGCGAATTACCACGACATTTTATTTACTCTCGTAAAGGAAGCCGTCGTGCAGTATCAGTCCCAGAATCGGACTGCACTCGTTCGTGATGTCACCAAGCTGCTGACGATGCCAACTGCATTCGTCGCTAGGTGGCAAAATGGTTTCTTGCGTGAGAGCTCATTGCCTACTTACTTTAAATACCTCATGAAGCTCGGTATTCGTTCCCATGAAGACATAGAAACATTAGTCGATATGTGGCTGGTTGAATATCCGAATGCCTTTGATAAAAAGCAGCAGCAACTATTTGCGAATCCACCACGACGTGGGCGGCCAAATAATGTGGAGCTGGCCTTACTCATTGAGATGGCGTATAAGTTCAAGCCTGAAATGACCTCACAAGAACGAGAGCGATTGAGAAAAATCTACTATTACCATCGAAAGTCTCTAACGGTTCGCGAGATGGTTGAGAAATTTAAAAACTATATAGGTAGTAAAACTAAATCAGACGATTCCCAGGTAGGATAGTCATGTTTCATCAGATGAATCGCTTTGTTTCCCGGTTTCGCGACCTGGAACAACAAGAGTTTTCTCATACTCGCGAAGAAGAACAGCGATGGAAGATGCTCAAGGACAAGCTTTCAGCATCTCCTGCAGCAGAAGAACAACCACTCTCATTCAGTCGCAGCTGCATAGCCGTCACCAGTTTGTACTCTCAGGGAGGAGCAAGTTTCATAGCAGCCAACGTCGCTTATGCATGGGCAGGAAAAGGAATTCCTGTCACGCTAACAGAGATGCCTAATGCCATTTCATACTTGTACTTTGCACTAGATTACGAGCGCAGAATACATCGACAAGCAAATCCATATACATCCGCACCATTGCTCCTCATGCAAAATAACCATCTACGCATCCAGATTGACCCCCCGTTGGAACACAATAAATCATCCCACATTGACCCTGCCCATTGGTTACTACGTACATGCAAAGACAGTCCTGTAGTCGTTATTGATGTTTCTTCCCGGTGGAAAGAAAACGAAGCGAAACAAATATTTGAGTTAGCAGATGAAATCTGGGTTGTATTTGATACCGATCTCGCTCGTCTAACTCGATTGTTTTTAGTAGAGTCTGCACCTTCGTGGTGGACAACTGAACGAAGCAAAATCAAATTGATTGCAAACAAATGGACCCAGCATTTGTCGCGTTCCAGTGTGATGAAAAAGATCGAAGGAACGTTATCTCTTTGGAATCTGGAGCATGGTCCGGTTGAGGTAGAGTGTACTCTCCCACTGATGAATAGTGAAAAGATAGGAGATGCCCAGGCAAAGGGGAGCCTGCTACTGGAGCATTTTTCAGAAGAAGAGCGCGAGTTTTTGCCGTTGATTCACACCTAAAAGGAAGGGTGCTATGAAAAAGCAAACCTTGTTTATGATTTGCCTAATTTCCTTTCTATTGGCAGGTTCGTCTTTTTACGCTGCGACTCAATATATCGACGCGATGGCAGCCGAACGCTTATTTGCACCGGTCGTTAAAGTAGCCCAGGGCAAAGAAATAGCCCCTTTCGAACCGATTACTCGGGAAGATGTGGTGCTCATTTCAGAGGAAGTTGATGAAATCCTTCCCGGCTCCGCGCGTGATGTGGAGAGCGTAATTGGTAGAAGAAGTGTTCAGACCATCTATGAAGGAGAGCAACTGCTTACGAACAAACTGACGGATACACAACTGCTACCTGAGAAAGGACAAGCCAGATATGAGTTTCCCTTGATGTATATTCAGCCACTGACTGAATTACGGAAGGGAGATCATGTGAAGATCTGGGTAAAGTATAAGCCCATTACGGAATTGCAGGGTCTTCCGAATCCCGTTCAATTTACCAAAACAAATGACACAGCAGAATTTCTGTTTGAAAGTCAGCTGGCCAGTGTGAGAGACAGCAACGGGATAGAAATTTATACGTTAAAGCCCAGCCTGCTTCCGTCACCTGATCATATGGATGCGGTGTTTAACGGTTCTCGTGAAAAACCTACGCAAAATGGAGAAAAACGATATCGTGACTATCGAGTGCAGCCTACTGCCTTGCCTGCATTTGTGGGATTCAATCTGACTGATCAACAGTACGTTATTCTCTCAGAGGCGATGTCCTATGGAATGCTGCAGGTTGGCCATATCATGGTTACAAAGGAGCAAGCTTCATGAAAATTATCGTTTGCTATCCGATGAAATCGTTGGCAAAAACATATATGCCCGATGCTAGCGAAGCTTTAGTAGCAGAGACATCTTCAGAGTTTTTCCGTTATGTCCAACACTATCAACCTGAAGCAGCCGTACTGTTTTCAGAGATGTTTTCTACTCCAGCTTGGGAGTGGCTGCCTGCTGTAAAGGACTCTTTACCAGAGGGGATCCCTCTCATTATTGTCCCCCTCTATCGGGATGAAACGATAATTGGAAAAGTAACAGAGGAGACGCAACTGCAAGGTGTCTATGTCTTGTCAGCACAGTTATCCCAAGAAGAAATTCGTAGTCAAATTAGTCTCATACTTGGACTGATGAACGATACTCAGGTGAAGGTGGAGAGCGAGAGTCTCGGAATTGTCTACGCATTGATGAGCTATGGTTCGTCTGGGATTACAACGTTTTGTATTAACTATCCGATTGTATTGGCTAAGCAAAATCCAGACAAGCGGATCGCTGTCCTCGACATGAACGAGGCAAAGCCAGATTTAACACGTTTTTTCAAACTGCAAAAGCATCAACTTGCTCTTTTTCGTCCTGATTTTCTGGATGCAGGCACGGCAAAAAAACGCAATTGGATTAACGTCTGCAAGCAAAGTATTCATATGCCAAATCTGTATTACGCTCACGCAGCTACTAAGTGGAAGAGTTCAGAAATTACGAATCTCATTACGGCATTTCGCCATCAATTTGACTTCGTGTACGTAGATTGGGGGTATTGTTTCCCAGAGACAGAAACGTTGCAGCGCATGCTGTACACAGCTGATCGCAACCTATTATTCGTTCGGGCAGATCCGTTCAGTATCGAAAATGCTAGGGAATGGATTCGAACCTGGAGGAAGCGGGGAGTAGCGTGTGAAGTGCTTCTCAGCCATTTAGATAAAGGGCAGCCGTTCCGAATTGGGGAGGATATATCTTTGTATGGTATCGTTCCTCGCATCTCTGAAGGAAGACTGATGCAGTCTCACCGCAGCAACAGTGTATTGGTCGAAGAGTTTTTTCCGCCGAAGCCCTACATGAGCAGTCTCAAGCAAATGGCTGAGGCTGAATATAGCGAAAAAAGCGCGGTGTTGAGTTAATGCGTACGATAGAGCAGCCTTGGACAGCGTCACGTTTGCGAGAAATAGAGGACCTCAAACAGGCGTCACGGGACTACCTCAATCATTTTGGCAGTACCAGAGAAGAAAAATTAGAGATGCAAAAGATACTATCATCGGCTGAACAAGGAAACCGAGACAGCCATAATCATATTATTCTTCGCTTGCAGCACTACTTTGAAGAAATCGTGAAGCGTCCAGTCACGGAAGAAATCCTGCCCCACGTAAATGGCTACGAAGGTCTTACTTTTGCTACCTACGGGTGGGGCATTCTCGATGCCGTGCTGCACCTGTCACCGTGGGTGGAGGAAGTACGCATCTCGGCAAACAGAAAAGTAGCGTACATCGAGCATGGCGTGAAAAAGTCTCTCCCGTATGTGCCTTCATGGCGGGAAGTGGAGACCCTCCAGCAAAAGCTGACGAATGCCGCGGGTCTTTCCTTTAATGAGAAAAAGCCTCGTTTGAGTGGATATCTCGATTCGTTAAAAGCCAGGCTGACCATGTTCACTTTTCCCTATTCACGTGTTCCCACGATTTTGGTCAGGAGATTTACGACTCCGGCATTTTCACTGGATAGTCTACGTAAGCAGCCTCAGCCGACCTTTGATGAAAGAGTGCAGTTATTGTTGGAGCAACAAGTGCACGGACGAGGCAATGTACTTGTTATCGGTCCGATGGCAGCGGGCAAAACGACGTTGATGCTGTGCATGCTGAAGCTAAAAGATCCGAGCACGGAATACGTAACCATTTTTGAAAGTGAGCACGAGATGCGGTTTGGTGACGTATGGGCGGGAGAAGTGATCGAGCTGCAAAATGTAGAGGAAATTGGAATAGAGCTGGCACACTGCTTTAAAGACATGTATCGATCTACGGCCAATACGATCCTCATTGGAGAAATTCGCGAGCCCATAGAAGCCTATCACTTTATTAACGCTGGCGTCAGAGGGACCGATGCTACGATCGGTGCTATGCATGAACGGTTTCCACACAAGGCTTTGCAAGACTTGACCGACCTTGTCTACCAATACGGTGGACGGAGTATCGAGTTGACGCAGGAAAGGATCAGCAGAGCGGTCAACTTTGTGAATTCCCTTACCTATCGCAATAATGGACATCGCTTCATTGACGCGATCCATACTACGGAATGGAACGAAACCTTTGGCAGAGTGGAGTCGGTGCCACTTGTCTGTCGAAATATGCAGACAGGGTCATACGAATGGACGGGAAAACAGATCGCCCCTCATTTGATTGAATACATGTGTCACGTAGGGAAGGCGGATATGGACGTGTTAAAAGAGCTGGGCTTGACGGATGTAGGCAGACAGCTATGAACTACTTGTTGCTCATCCCCATGTTTTTGTGCTTCTACAGCAGTTTCCTGTTTTTGGGACTTCATTTATATAAGCGGTGGACTGCACCCAGAGTGTTTTTTCCGCGAACGGTTGAGGTGTGGCGGGAAAAGTTTTTGAAGCATGCGACACGCCGAAAGCTGTACAACCGATACGACAGATGGTGCCAGATTGGGGGAGGGACTCCAGAAGCACACTTGCTGGTCTCGCTGATCGGGGGTGTCGCAGGATTTGTATCTGGCATTCTAATAGGCAATCTCATCGTCTCTCTCTCCTTATTTCTGCTATTCCTCATACTTCCGACTTTGTTGCTATATGCCCGTTTTACGGTGCGCATCAACAAGAAGATCAGTTCATTTTGCCGTTTCGTTGAGTTGTTTGCTCGCTACTACAATAGCCGTAAAAATATCATTCTGACCTTTCGAGACATGATTGGCGAGTGTCCAAAGGAGTTACTACCTGATCTATTGCTTGTTAATAACAGTTTGGCAGATGGCGGCAATCCAGTCTTGGCTGTTGAACAATTTGCAGAGAGGCTGGACCATCCATGGGCGTTTGATTTTGCGACGTATATCGCGAGCGGGCTAGAAGGAGAAACCGAAGACATTCAAGCTCCTCTCAATAGGCTCACGAATGAGATGTTTGTCCAGCAAGACGAGAAGGAAGAGCGCGACAGTGAAATTTACTCGATCTGGATCAGCTTGCTGGTGGTCATCGCCATCTGCATTTGTCTGATTCCATACAATCAAGGATTGCTGAAAGACTCGTATCGTCTCTATTTTTTCACTCCGGACGGGCAGGCAATTCTTGCGCTTGCGATCACGGTATGGTCGTTTTCGATAGTACTTGCTTTCATCTGGGGAAGGAGATATCGCTGATGCCAATGGTTGTGATGTACACGTACCTGGGATTGGGTTCTCTCTTTGTATTCACTGCATCCTTTTTGATCGGAAAATATTTGATCAGTATGAACCGTCCCAAGCTGTTCATCTCCAAGTTGTGGTGGAAAAAATGGGAGCGAACACTACAAGCAGATGAAGATGAAAAGTGGGAGCAGTTACTGAATCGGGCTGGAAGACCATTTGGCTGGGGGAAAGCGGAGTGGGTGTTTTTGCAGCTTGTCTGCGGTAGCTCGGTTTGCTTTCTGATTCTCTTATGGGCGATCTTAAGTCGTTTCGAATCTTTTCCTATCCTATCAATGTGTCTCACTTCTGCTGGCAGTTTCTTGCTGCCTTACATTGGCTTGAAAATGTGGGCAGGTCATCGGGAGGATATGCTCAGCACTGACATTGCGCGATTTATCAATCGGTACGTGACATTGCTGGAAAATCAGGTCCCCATCTACAGCGCGATGGTAAAAGCAGCGCGGCCGACAAGAAAACTAAAGGAATACGTTCCGACACTCTCAGAATGGAACAAGGATCCGGATGAAGCGTTGGAGAGCTTCAAACGCAAAATGGGAGTAGACGATGGGGTCATCCTTGTATCAAGTATCCGAACCGTCGAAAAGTTAACGGAAGGACAAATAAGCGTGACCATGCAGCGGATGGAGTGGGCTGTCGACCATCGCCGTATGTTTCGCCATCGCAAAAAGATTAAGTCTTTGGGAATCGGCTACAGTGTGATTGTATATCCCGCTTTTTACATGGGATTGCTTGTAGCCATGTTTCCTTGGTACAAGCTACTTACTGAGATATTGGATAAATATTTAACCTGACAAGGAGCCGCCCATGACAAAGCTGTTCTCCATTATTCTATGTATCGTATTTACCTTGGGGATCATCGTCTCCAGCTTGTCCGAGATCAATGATTCGGTCGTCAAAGATGGTGGATTACGAGATCGAGCTGTTAGCTGGATCGATCAAGCGATACCCTAAAGATCGCCTATTATGACTTTGCTAGCTATTCTTAAAGCCAAAAAATAAAAGGAGTGAATTTTATGTCAAAGATGTTCTTTATTTTCTTAGCCTGCGTGATGGTGTTAGGTATCGGTGTAAGCTCTTACGGGAATGAGTTAAGCCCGGCTGCCAACGATTCAGCTGAGAGTATCAATAACTCAATCAACTCTCTCAACTACGACACGAGAAATGAAAACATCAATTTCCGGACGCAAAACGGTACGTCCTACACGTCCAACTAATGCTCGCCCACCACGTATTTCTCATCATTCTGATCATGGTAGGGAGTTTATGTTCGATTCTCTGGGGTCTACGACCGGAAGAACAGCTGCGCCAAACGCAAGAGGAAAGGGTGCATAGAGTGGCTACCGTCATCTTTCACTAGAAAGAGCATGCGCACTCGCAAAAGATGGTCAAAGCGAAAGTTTTCATTATATGTCTAACAGTCCTTATTCTTGTTCTTTCGGCCATAGGAGCCTACCACATGTATGCCATGGAGCGGGCAATCGCACGAAGCATCTATGCCGATCTACTCGACGATATGCAAGATATCGGTTACCTGGATTCAGCTCTCGCAGAGTATTACCTACAGGAAATGGCGGAGCTGGGCTGGGATGTGACAGGAGATGTGTTCGCTGGCACCAGTCCGCGAACAGAGAATGAGCGTGCACGCAAAGAGCGACAGGAAACGGTGACTCTTGCCATCAACATTCGTCCATCTCATGTAGCGCAATGGCTGCATCGTTTTGTGGAGGGAGAGGTCTCGTTTATGTTTGTGGGTAGCCGTCCTTCTGAATACTTTGACCCGGGGTGGTAGACCATGAATAAATTGATTGCGACATTGGCTCTTCTAGTACTGGTGTTACCGCTGACCGTAAATCTCTTGCTGACTGGTCCAGACAATCTGATGTCAGCATGCACGCAGTTTTTTGGGGAACTGCTCGGCAGTGTAACCCGATTTGGGACGAGCTGATGGGACAACTGATTGCCGTCATCTTAAATGTCATGGTACTCCTCCTCGTTCCTCTGGGCATCTTGCAGATTCATACCGTCATACAGGCGAAAAATGAATTGCTGGAGGTCAGTGCGGCGGCGGTTAAGTACGTGAGCAATCACGGGGGAGTGGATGAAGTAACGGTGCAGCAAGAGGTGCTAGAATTGATATCACGAGAGCTGGTGGAGAAGCAGATGTCGTTGCCTGAACCAGATCTGGATGTGAGTATTACCCGAACACGCTGGGCGGACCCGGCATTATGGAGTCACGAGGATGAATTTGTGCTGAGGATGGAGATTCCTTACCCTCGTTTTACCGAGCTGATCCCTTTGCCAGCGGGAAAAATGCAAGTGACAAGGCAGGGAACGATTAACACCATGGACTACGACCTGTAAAAAACGAAATAGAAAAACGATTATAAAAGATAGAATGGGGAGGCGATCCGCATGGGGATTAACGTCTTGTCCATTTCGTCTATCCTGTTCTTTTTGTTGGTAGGGATGTTTGTCGTGGATGCAGATATGGCGATGCAGAAAAAAACAGAAGTGAAGATGTTGTTGGAGCTGGCCAATCACCATGCCACGTTTGCTGTAGATCCGATCTTGAAGACTGAGGGCGTCATTGACCTCATAGAAGACCAAGCACTGGACCGATTCGCCATAAGGATGAACGAAAACGGTGGATATCGCCGAGAGCAACAGTTATTCGTTCCTGCTGACGATAGTGTTACGACAGATCCACTTCCCTTCACTCGTTATTACGTAGATTTTCGAGCATGGCGACAAGATTTGGAGCTCCGCTTGCGCTACAACGGAACTGCCCTCTTGCAGGAGCGGGTAGTACCGGGGACGATGCGCCCAACAGGAGGACGATTGCAAGTAACGGTCGTGACAGAACAAGGCGAGGAACTGCGCCTAGCACCGAAAATCATGGTAGGTCCATCCCATGTGGTTGTAGCGTTTGTAGACGAGCGACCCTTTCTGCCGATCCTTCCGTCCCATTCGTTTCCGGTTGCCTCTGTAGAAGAATTGAAACATTAGTCTGAGTTATTTACAAATTATGAATTTCTTTGGTACTATGTAGGAAAGTGCTTAGCCAGCTTGCGATTGTGAGGAAGTAGCTCTCCGAACGTCCCGCATGGCCGGCCCTTAAGTACGACAAGGTGAGGTTTTCGAATTGTTTGACAAAGATACCATTTATATCGTAGGCGATGCTCAGTCTTCTTCCAACAATCCGATCACACAGCAATTCAGTTCCTTTTTTATAGGATTGGTCGTCGATACGTCAAACGACAAGATTGTTGAGGCAGCTTGTTCCTCTACGGTTCAGCTGACGTCTGATTTTGCAAGGTCTATCTTTATTGGCCACTCGATTTTGGCATCAGATGAGATTGGAGAAGAAATTCGTTATCGGTATTTTGGATCTTCCCAAAAGACATTGATTGCAGCGTTTAAAGACGCACAAAAGAAGTACAAACAGGCTATTTCCGTAAGAACCAAGACAGAGGTACGGTAAATAGTACATAGGCTGCTTTATTTATTCGTATGCACGGCATACACGTAAGTAAAACCCAGCAAATGCCATCGCGTTGTGCATTTGCTGGGTTTTTTGTTTACCGTGGAGCAGCGTCCGCTTCTGACCTCGAGTCAGTAAAACCTTCCACTAAATCGCGGTCGCGCAGCCTTGCGCAGATCTCGTTAGAGGCTTTCTTACCATTGTACCCACTGTCCTGATTCAACAAATTCACCAAAGCTGTTTCTACCAGAATGATTGACTAGAAGGAGGGGATTCCTTGCTATCATTTGTCTTTCGCAGATTTATCTCCATGCTCGTTACTCTTTGGCTCATTATTACGTTGACCTTTTTCCTCATGCACGCCGTACCAGGATCACCTTTTGAAAAGGACGGCAAAGGACTTAATGAGGCGGTGGCAGCCAACCTGAATGCCTATTACAACCTGGATAAGCCTCTGTTAGTCCAGTATGGGTTGTATTTAAAACAGCTCGTTCAATTTGATCTGGGGCCGTCGATCGCAAACAGCTCCGATACCGTAAACAAAATGATTGCCCGTGGATTTCCTGTATCGTTTCAGCTTGGTGTTGTGGCGGTCCTCTTTGCAATCGTAACGGGTATCGCATTGGGGGTGGTCGCTGCATTGCGGCATAACCGGCTCATTGATTACATCGCGATGATTATCGCGGTTATCGGAATATCAATTCCCAGCTTCGTCGTTGCCTCTCTCTTGATTAAATATTTGGCGGTCGAATGGAAGCTGTTGCCGACAGCGACTTGGGGTACCTGGCAGCATGTCATCATGCCAGCGCTGGCCTTGGCATTCGGACCGATTGCGATCATCGCTCGACTCACTCGTACGAACATGTTGGAGGTACTGACGCAGGAGTACATCGAGACGGCACGTGCAAAAGGCTTGTCACCTGCTACGATCGTATTCAAACACGCGCTGCGCAATGCGATTTTGCCAGTTGTTACGCTGCTCGGTGCGCTCATCGCGAACGTGCTGACGGGTAGCTTTGTTATCGAAAAGATTTTTGCGATTCCCGGTATGGGCAAGTACTTTGTGGCAGGCATCAACAACCGCGATTATTCGGTCATCATGGGAACGACCGTTTTCTATAGCGCCCTGCTCATTTTTATGATGTTCGTCGTGGATGTTCTGTACGGCATCATTGATCCGCGTATCAAGTTCCACGGAAAGGAGAGCGAAGGATGATTGTTTCTGATGAATTGTTTGTCCCGATGCGAAAAGACAGCTCCAATACGGAAGCGATTGTACGACCTCAACTTACCTATTGGCAGGGAGCGTGGCTCCGGCTCCGCGGCAACAAATTGGCGCTGGCAGGACTCGTGATCATTATCTTGTTAGGTACGATGGCAATTGTCGGCCCGATGGTTTCTGGTCATGACTACGCCAAGCAGTCGATTATCACTAAAAACAAAGGGCCGTCCGATATGTACTGGTTTGGGACGGATGAATTTGGCCGCGATGTTTTCACACGGGTATGGTACGGTGCTCGCATTTCTTTATTCGTTGGTCTGATGGCCGCTCTTATTGATTTCTTCATCGGTGTCTTGTACGGAGGGATTTCCGGTTACATGGGTGGCCGGGTCGACAACATCATGATGCGATTCATTGATATTTTGTACGGTCTTCCTTACCTGCTTGTCGTCATTTTGCTCATGGTCGTCATGGGACCAGGCTTACTGACGATTATCGTAGCTCTCAGCGCGACGGGATGGATCGGGATGGCGAGAACCATCCGCGGCCAGGTTCTGCAAATGAAAAACTCGGAGTACGTGCTGGCTGCAAAGACCATGGGTGCCAAGCCTTTCTACATCATTCGCAAGCATCTGCTGCCAAACACGATCGGGATCATCATCGTGTACGTGACGCTGTCCGTTCCTACTGCGATTTTCTCGGAAGCGTTTCTCAGCTTCCTTGGCCTCGGTGTTCAGGCTCCACGAGCAAGCTGGGGTGTAATGGCCAACGATGGACTGTCGACGATTTTATCCGGACATTGGTGGAGACTCTTCTTCCCAGCTTTCTTCATATCCTTGACGATGCTTGCGTTCAACGTGCTCGGTGACGGTTTACGGGATGCGTTCGATCCGAAGTCAGGGAGGTAGGTCATCATGGAAAAGCGCGAAACATTGCTCGAAGTAAACGGATTGCGTGTCACGTTTAAAACACATGGCGGAGAAATCAATGCGGTCAGGGATGTCACCTTTTCGTTGAAAAAGGGTGAGACGCTCGCAATCGTAGGTGAGTCTGGCTGTGGGAAGAGCGTAACAGCCAAAAGCGTTATGAGACTGGTACCCGAGCACATCGGGAAGATCGCAGGAGGAAGCATCCTATTTAAAGGCAAAGATTTGGCGAAGCTGCCTGAAAAAGAGATGCGAGAGATGCGTGGCAGAGAGATTTCGATGATTTTCCAGGATGCTATGACATCTTTGAACCCGACGATTTCCATCGGGGAACAGATCATGGAAGGGATCATCCGGCATCAGAAGGTCAACAAGGCAGAAGCCAAACGACAGGCAATCGAAATCTTGCATCTCGTGGGAATCGCCAATCCTGAGAGCCGGCTGAAACAATATTTGCATCAATTCAGTGGCGGGATGCGGCAACGGATCATGATCGCAATCGCATTGGTGTGTAAGCCATCTATTCTGATCGCCGATGAGCCGACTACTGCGCTGGACGTGACGATACAGGCGCAAATCATCGACTTGTTCAAAAGCATTCAGGAAAAGACAGGTGTCTCTATCATTATCATCACGCATGACTTGGGAGTAGTGGCCAAGATTGCGGATCGGGTCAACGTCATGTATGCGGGAAAAGTGGTTGAGTCAGGTCCGGTGAGCGACATTTTCTACAATCCGCAGCATCCTTACACAAAAGGCCTGCTAGCTTCCATGCCGCGATTGGATGCGGATCGCGATATTCCGCTCAGCCCAATCCCGGGGACACCACCCGATTTGTTTGCACCTCCACCCGGCTGTGCATTTGCTGCACGCTGTGATTACGCGCTGGAGGTATGCCGCAATTACCAGCCTGCAGAAACGAATGTCCATGGTAATCATGCCGTCTCGTGTTGGTTGCAGGATCCGCGGGCGAAAAAAATGCTGGCTTCCATGCAGGCACCCACAGGAACCTAATCAAATTATCGGTTTTTAGTGGCGATGGATGCTCTGGGTATCAGTATGGTTTTGTCTGATATGCAAGCAGGGATTGATTCTGTGTAAAAGAGGGTGTCGTCCTGCGACGCTATCCTTTTACGACATATAAAAAAAGTATAAGGGGGAAGAAACACAGTGAAAAAAATATCTACACTCCTGTTGTCCGCTTCACTTGCTGCTTCCATGCTGATCGCTGGATGTTCATCCGGCCAGCCTGCGAACAACAACGCAGCACCACCAGCAACCAACAATCAGCCAGCTCCAACGCCACAAGATCAAGCAGCCAAGCTCTTGCTCTTGAACAACATCAAGGAACCGACTTCCTTGGATCCGCCGATTGGTTTTGACGAGCCATCCTACAACATCTTGAACAACCTGATGGAAGGCTTGACCCGTCTGGATGCTGACCAAAAACCACAGCCTGCTGCAGCGACAGAATGGAAAATCTCTCCGGATGGAAAGGTCTACACCTTTACGCTCCGTGAAAACAAATGGACCAACGGTGATCCGGTAACCGCACAAGATTTCGAATACGCATGGAAACGCATGCTCGATCCCAAATTGGCATCATCGGCAGCACCTCTCGCTTACATTATTGAAGGCGCAGAAGCGTACAACAGCGGTAAAGGTACAGCTGATGGCGTAAAAGTAAAAGCAGTGGATGACAAGACACTGGAAGTTACCTTGGCACAGCCTGCTTCCTGGACACTCTTACTCGCTTCCAATCCAGCTTTCTTCCCTGTACACAAAGCAACTGATCAAAAAGATCCCAAATGGGCGGCAGAAGCGGCTACTTTCGTAGGAAATGGACCATTCAAGCTGACCGAATGGGCTCATGACAGCGAATTGAAAATGATGAAAAACGAGAACTACTGGGATGCGGCAAACGTAACCCTGGCTGGTGCCGTTTGGAAAATGATTGACGATGAAAATACGGAGTACCAAATGTTCACGAATGAAGAGCTGCACAGAACGACTACCGTTCCTGCTGATATGGCAGACCAGCTGTTCAAAGAAGGAAAAGTATTGGTTAAGGATGGAGCGGGTACTGAACTCTACCGTTTCAACGTAACCAAAGAACCTTTCGACAACAAAAACATCCGCAAAGCGTTTAGCATGGCGATTGACCGTCAAACCCTCGTTGACCTAGTACTGATGCGTCAGCAAAAACCAGCTACCGGCTTCGTTTCCTACGGTCTGCCTGATGCAAATGGTGCTGGACAGTTCCGTGATGTAGGCGGAGAGCTAATCAAATACGATCCAGCTGAAGCGAAAAAATTGTTGGAACAAGGCATGAAAGAAAAAGGGTATTCCAAATTGCCAGAAGTGACGCTGACCTACCGTAGTGGAACCAACTACGAAAAAACAGCACAAGCTCTGCAAGAAATGTTCAAGCAAAACCTGGGTGTAGATGTGAAGCTTCAAAAGGTCGAAGGAAAAGTACTGACCGATATGCAAAAACAACTGCAATTCCAAATCGCACGTTCTTCCTGGTTGCCTGACTTTGGTGATGCTATCAACTTCCTGGACATTTTCGTGACCAAGAGCCCAAGCAACCGTACGGGCTGGAGCAATGCAGAATATGACAAGTTGATCAAAGACGCATACAAAGAAGCAGATGATGCGAAGCGTATTCAAATGCTCCATGATGCAGAGAAAGTCTTGATGGATGAAGCACCGATCGCACCATTGTACTACTACAACACGTCTCTCCTCCAAAGCGACAAAGTGAGCGGAATCGAGAGCACATCCCTCAGCTACACGGACTTGAGAAAGGCTGTTGTGAAGTAAAAAGCAATTGCCGGGAGAAGTCATTTCAGCGCGTATGGAATGACTCTCCCCCTTTTTTGCCGATTGTTTCAATGGTGCTATAATAAATTATGATTTAGTCAAACAAATTAGAGAAAACAACAAGAACTAGCACTATGAGAAGATGGAGGAAAACATGATTATTCAAGCCATCGAAGTAAAAAGAATTTCTGTTCCGTTGAAAAAGCCATTTAAAACTGCGTTGCGCACAGTCGAAAGTCTGGAATCCATTCTGGTCAAAATCACGTGTGACAATGGCATGGTAGGCTGGGGAGAAGCAGCGGCGACCGTCGTCATTACGGGAGACAGCATCGCAAGCATCGAATCCGCCATTTTAAATACCATGAAGCCGCAGTTGATCGGTCTAAACCTGAATTCCTATGAGCAAGTCTTTCACACGCTGCATCATTCCATGGTGGGTAACAGCAGTGCAAAAGCGGCAGTGGACATTGCCCTGTACGATTTGATTTCACAGCGTGCTGGAATGCCTCTGTATCAGTTCCTCGGCGGATATCGTAATCAGCTGGAAACGGACTATACCGTAAGCGTAAATTCGCCAAAAGAGATGGGAGAAGACGCGGCAGCTTATTTGAAGGATGGCTTTAACGTCCTGAAAATCAAGGTAGGCAAGGATAACATCGAGGATGACATTTTGCGCATCCAGGAAATTCGTAAGGCAGTAGGTAATCAAGTGAAGATTCGTCTTGATGCCAACCAGGGATGGAATGTCAAAGAAGCTGTTCGTTCGATTCGCAAAATGGAAGATATGGGCCTCGACATCGAGCTGATCGAGCAACCGGTGAAAGCTCATGATCTGGAAGGCTTGAAAGTAGTAACCGATTCGGTAGATACACCGATCATGGCTGACGAGAGCGTATTCTCACCTACACAAGCCTTGCAGGTTCTGCGTGACCGCGCTGCCGATCTTATCAATATCAAGCTGATGAAGGCAGGCGGAATTTTCAAAGCACAGTTGATCAACCAAATGGCAGAAGAACACGGTATTCCATGCATGGTTGGCAGCATGATCGAATCTCGTCTGTCCGTCTCGGCAGCGGCTCAATTTGCAGCCAGCAAGAAAAATATTACGCGGTTCGACTTTGATGCTCCACTCATGCTCCTGCACGATGGCATTGATGGTGGTGTGACATATGAGGGCAGAGTCATGACGATGCCGGATGCACCAGGATTGGGCATTCGCGCTGTCAGTCTGTGGGAAGGGGGAGAATAATCGTGAAGTCTTCAATTGTAGCCGTTTCGGTAGCGACGGTATGGACGAAGCCGGAATCTCCACGTGACCTTGATCAAGCGGCACTGACGGTTCCTGTCGATGCTCGCGGATGGCTTACTTCTCTTACCATCGAGGATAAGCTAGGCTTTTACGACAACAACATGATTCAGACCCAAGCGTTATTTGGCACGCGGGTAGAGGTAGAGGAAGAGCAAGGGGAATGGTCCAAAGTCCTCATTCCGGATCAAGCCTGCAATAAAAATGAGATCGGATACCCGGGCTGGATTCCGTCCAATCAGCTGGCGCCTTGGTCAGAATCATTCGAAGTAAAAGAGGGGCAAAAGCTGGCGCTGGTTACGGCGGCGATGACCCACTTGTACACGACAGACAAGCAAAAAGGGATCGAACTGGCGTATTTGACCCGTTTGCCACTCCTTTCGGAAACCGAAGATGGCGTGATCGTATCTACTCCGTTCGGTGAAGGTCTGTTGCGCAAAGAGGATGTAACAATCATTGAGGCAAACAAGCTGATCGAGCTGGCAGGCAACCGCGGTGAAGCCATCGTCGAAAACGGGAAGCAATTCCTCTCCCTGCCATACCTGTGGGGCGGCATGTCTTCCTATGGATACGACTGCTCTGGCTTTGCCTACAATATGCATCGCTCCGTTGGCATTCAGATTCCTCGCGACGCATCGGACCAAGCGAGATCTGGACAGCTCGTGGAAAAGGATGATTTGCTCCCAGGAGACCTTCTTTTCTTTGCTTTTGAGGAAGGGAAAGGCAGAGTCCATCACGTGGGCATTTACATGGGCGATCAGCACATGATTCATTCGCCTGATACACGAGGTACGATTGAAATCGTCAAGCTCGATGAAACCTACAGGCTGATCAAAGAGCATTGCATCTCGAGAAGATACTGGTAAACGGATAACGGGGGAGGAGTGGCCAGATGCAAAAAAAGAAGCTGGTCCAGGTAAAGAACCTAACGAAGACCTTCACGATGGGAAAAGGGCTATCGCTGAAAGCTGCTGACAACGTCTCCTTTGATATTTATGAGGGAGAGACTTTCGGGCTGGTAGGCGAGTCTGGCTGCGGAAAATCGACGACAGGGCGCACAATCATTGGCTTGTATAACCCGACATCTGGGGAAGTCATCTTCGACGGACAGAACGTGCATCAAGCGTCTTCTAGTGAACGCAGAAAGCTGACTCACAACATGCAGATGATTTTCCAAGACCCGTATGCATCCTTGAACCCACGGATGAACATTGCCGAGATTATCTCGGAAGGTCTGCAATTGAACGGGCTGTATAAAGGAAAAGAGAGAATGCAACGCGTCATTGAGTTGCTGGAGATGGTAGGTCTACAAAAAGAGCACGCGAACCGCTTCCCCCACGAATTCAGTGGCGGTCAGCGTCAGCGTATCGGGATTGCCCGCGCGCTTGCTGTGAATCCACGGTTTGTGATTGCGGATGAGCCGATTTCTGCACTCGATGTGTCCGTACAGGCACAAGTCGTCAATCTGATGAAAAATCTGCAGCGGGAGCAAAATCTTACCTATTTGTTTATCGCACATGACCTGGCGATGGTAAAACATATCAGTGACCGCATCGGAGTGATGTACTTAGGGAATATGGTTGAGATGACGGAGAGCGAAAAGCTGTATGAGGCTCCCAAACATCCGTATACCCAAGCCTTGCTGTCGGCCATTCCCGTCCCCGATCCTGATCTTGAAAAGAGCCGAGAACGCAAAATCATTGAGGGCGACGTGCCGAGTCCGATTAATCCTCCGAGCGGGTGTGTGTTCCGTACCCGCTGTCCGGTGGCAAAAGAAGTATGTGCCCAACAGAAACCAGCTTGGCAGGAAGTCGAAACGGGCCATTTTGTCGCCTGTCACCTGTATCAATAATCGACTGATTTTTTCACATCATTCGACATTTTTTGCGAAACCATCCTTTCACTCGGGGGATGGTTTTTTGGTTAGGAGAGCCAGCAAAACTCTCCTTTTTATGGAAGCGTTTCCACTGAACTTTTATGTAAAGTGCTGTTAATATTCTGTAAACACGCAGGAATTGGACGACTTTTGTCGAAATACCGATACTATAAACATCTGGTAACAACTAGGCCAAACTTCATCGTGAATTTCCATTCCAGAGAAGTGAGGGTTGCATATGGCTCTGAGTACATCCTCATTCCAATCGACCCCCCGTCGTTGGCGGGAAGTCGAGACACAGCTAGGTATTACTGTGCCCCGGTCGCTCCGATCAGACACGTCTGCCCTGTTGTTTTTGGAAAGCGTCGCTGCAACACCCATGTTGGACAAAGAAGAAGAAATGGACTGTTTGGTTCGCTACCAACAAAATGCCGATCTGGAGGCCCGGGAAACCCTGGTGCGGGCGTACCTGCGTTACGTCGTAAGCACAGCGTTGCGACATTTGAAACGCGGCATGCCATTTCTAGATTTGATCCAAGAAGGAACTATTGGTTTGTTTACCGCTATTGATAAGTTTGATGTAAATCGCGGTGTTCGCCTCTACCATTATTCACACTGGTGGATTTCGCAGGCGATTACACGTGCGATCAATGACAAAGGAACGTTGATTCGTATTCCCGTTCACATGCATGAACAGATTCGCCAGTATCAAAAGCAAGTGCTGCATTTGGTACACGCTCTGAACCGTACGCCAGATCGACTCGAAATTGCCGGATTGTTGGATATCCCACTGGAAAAAGTAGATGCCATTGAGCTCGCTTTGATGATGAAGATGGAGTCCCTGGATGCCGAGCTGGACAGCGAAAATTGGCTGACGGGACACGAAGACGAATGTCTGAGCTACGCTGAAGTCATGGTCGATGGGGAGTCATCCCTCGATGACTGGATTGAGAAGGTGGATTTGCGCTCCCAAATGCGTGCCGCTCTCGAAAGACTTAGCCCTCGTGCACAAGAGATCATTTCCATGAGGTACGGCCTTTACGACGATCAGGTGTATACCTTAGAGGAAGTTGGCAAAATGTTCGGTTTAACCCGCGAGCGCATACGCCAGATTGAAGCTACCACGATCGATCGGCTGCGCACACAAAAGGCATCTCGCGTTTTAAAAGATTATTTAACGTAAAATAGATCCGAATGACCCCCTCCATGACGAGGGGGTTTTTCGTGCATACTGAAAAGTGTTAGGGTGCACTGGGGAAGGGGCGTAGTCTCTCTTTCTTGTGGTAAACTGTATAGATAAGTCTTTTTAGATTTTGATTTTGTTCACTGTGAAAAGGAGGATCGCCTTCATGAGCGATTATTTAATAAGAGCAACCGGATTTAATGGACACGTACGTGCTTTTGCCGCACGGACCACCACGATTGTAGAAGAAGTGCGCAGACGCCACGACATGTGGAATACCGCGACAGCAGCTGCTGGACGTACGCTGACAGTCAGCTTGATGATGGGCGCGATGTTAAAAGGAGACGAGAGCCTCTATGTCAAAGTAAAAGGGGGAGGACCGATCGGCCAGATCATTGCGGAAGCCAACGCTCACGGAGAAGGTGTCGCTTACGTAACCAACCCGCACGTTCATTTTGATCTCAATGAGAAAGGCAAGCTAGATGTGCGACGCGCGGTAGGGACGGATGGCTTTGTTTATGTGACAAAGGATCTCGGACTGAAGGAGCCGTATCAAGGTAGCTCGCCCATCGTGTCAGGAGAGATTGGGGAGGACTTTACCTACTATTTCGTGACGTCTGAGCAGACGCCATCAGCAGTAGGGGTAGGCGTTCTGGTCAATCCTGAGGATCGCTCGGTGCTGGCTGCGGGTGGATTTATTATCCAGCTTTTGCCGAATACACCGGAAGAAGTGGTGGCCAAAATGGAGGAGCGCCTGAGTGGGCTTCCGCAAGTGTCACGGATGATCGGAGAAGGGCTGTCACCAGAAGAGATCTTGGCAAAAGTTTTGGATGAGCCAAAGTTCCTTAGCCGTACAGAAATCAACTTCACCTGCAAATGCTCTTCGGACAAAGTCATTCAAGCACTGATCAGCCTCGGACATGAGGAAATACAGAGCATGATCGATGAGCAGGGAGAGGCAGAAGTCCACTGCCATTTCTGTAATGAACGTTATCATTATGACAAGTCCGCGCTAGAGGACCTCATGAAAGACATGTAAGCGCGGCGATTGAGTTGGGGAGAGGATGGCATGACCAACACAAAGGGGTTGTGGGCATTCATCGGAGCGCTGGTCCTGCTGCTGCTTGTTGTGACGTGGGCGTGGTACCAATCGTCAAGCAAGCTGCAGTCGGCCGCGGTCGTCGGGGGAACAACCATTAGCGAGGCTGAGTATGTGACTGCACTCAAGCAAAAATTCGGAACACAAGTCCTGCAAGACATGGTCAATCGGGAAGTGGTATTCCAAGCAGCCAAACAGCAGGGGATCACGGTGGACCAAAAACAACTGGATCAGGAGATCGCTCAAATCCGACAAAGCTATGGAAGTGAAACGGATAGCGAATTCCAGCAGGCATTAATCAAGCAGGCGGGGATAACAGAAGAGTCTTTGCGACAGGAAATTACATACCAACTACTGCTTCAGGCTCTGGCCACCAAGGACATCGTAATCAAGGACGAAGAATTACTCGCTTTCTACAACAACCATCCGGAGCGCTATGCCAGGCCGATGCAGGTGAGACTCTGGCAGATTGTAGTCGCTTCACAGGAAGAGGCGGGTCAGGTCATCTCCGAACTAAAACAAGGCGCTAACTTCCAGGCGTTAGCAAAAGAAAGGTCGATCGATTCTCTGACAGCAGCCAATGGCGGAGATATGGGATGGATTTCGCTAGGCGATACCCGAATACCGGACGCATCCAAGGACATTGTGGCTGATCTGAGCACCAAGAAAACCAGTGACCCAGTCATGCTAGATGAGAATAACTATGCTATCTATCGCATTGCAGAACGCAGGGAAGCGCAACAACAGACGTTTGATCAGGTCAAGGAAGAGATACGAAGAGAGCTTGCTTTTGCTCAAGTAGAGTCTCTCGATGATGTGATGGAACGGCTGCGCAACGCAGTAGGAGTCCAGATTTCTGGGCAAATGCAGCATTGACCAAATAGGCAACGGTTGATATAATTACACCAATAAAACCCAGCATTTTACTCGGCTATAATAAATAAGGAGGCAGGACCTATGCGCGTGGCAAATTCGATTACGGAATTGATTGGATCGACACCGTTGGTAAAGCTCAATCGCGTGGTTAGCGAAGAAATTGCAGACATTTACTTGAAGTTGGAATTTTTCAACCCAGGTAGCAGTGTAAAAGACCGGATTGCATTGGCCATGATCGAAGCGGCTGAAGCAGATGGCAGTCTAAAACCGGGCGACACTATCATTGAGCCTACGAGCGGAAATACAGGGATTGGCTTGGCGATGGTCGCTGCTGCAAAAGGATATCGGGCGATTCTGGTCATGCCAGAGACAATGAGTATCGAGCGTCGCAACCTGCTGCGTGCGTATGGGGCTGAGCTTGTACTGACTCCTGGTAGTGAAGGAATGGGAGGAGCTATTCGCAAAGCGGAAGAGCTCGCAAAAGAAAATGACTCGTACTTTATCCCTCAACAATTTAAAAATGAAGCGAACCCTGCTATTCACCGCGATACGACTGCGCGTGAATTGCTGGAGCAAGCAAAGGAAATCGGCGGTGTAGATGCGTTTATTTCTGGCGTTGGTACTGGTGGTACGATCACGGGTGTCGGTCAAGTGCTACGTGAAAGCTACCCGAGCGTGAAAATTGTAGCAGTCGAGCCAGCAGCTTCTCCTGTTCTTTCCGGTGGCAAACCAGGTCCTCATAAAATCCAGGGGATCGGTGCGGGCTTTGTTCCAGAAATCCTGGATACCCAAATCTATGATGAGATCATTAAGGTCGAAAACGAAGATGCGTTTGAAACCGCGCGTCGCGTAGCTCGTCAAGAAGGAATCCTCGGGGGTATCTCTTCTGGAGCTGCTATTCACGCTGCCCTGAAGGTAGCAACTGAGCTGGGCAAAGGGAAAAAAGTGATCGTCATCATTCCTTCGAACGGTGAGCGCTACCTGTCGACTCCGCTGTATCAATTCGAAGACTAAGAGATACTGCATTTACCAGGACCACGCAGGGTCAGATTTGGCCGCGTGGTCTTTTCTTTTTGTATCAATCAACTATATAATGAACGGATAAAACATCCTGGAGACCGGAGTGTGAATAGGATTGTTGTTCCCAACGTATACAGAGTGCCAGGCTTATGCAAACATTTACCCATTCGTGCCAATTACGACTCGCAGACCGTGGCCAGCGCAGCTCGATCCTTGGCAGGTGCTGACGAGCCTCCATCCATCCTTGCAAGATGCAGTGCTATTAGAGAGTGGACGAGCGGGTCGTTACACTTTTCTTGCCTATGAACCGATTGCGACCTTGCGCAGTAAACAGGGAGAAACGATCATCTCCTATCCAGATGGTCACATCGAGAATGCAGCTAGCGATCCATTAGCTGCCTTGCGTGAGCTGCTGGGTGCCTACCAGACACCTGTCATTCCAGACATGCCAGACTTTTCCGGTGGGGCGGTAGGTTATATGAGCTACGATATGAATCGTTTTTTTGAGCCAAGCCTGCCTCAGATCGCGACTGACGACTTACAGTTGCCGGACCTGTATGTTATGATAATGCAAGACCTTCTTGTCTTTGATCATATGACACGTGAAATGATCTTTGTGACCCATTTGGCTTCGAACCACTTGAATGAAGAGACCTATCAAAAGGCTGCAGAAACGCTTGTGCAACGTGCGAATGCGCTGGAAGGTTTAATCATGGCCGAAGATGACGTCGATTGGGACGCTTTGCGAAAGAGACCGTTGGCGCAACAGACACCGGCTTCCGTATCATTCGGCAAAGACCATTTCGAGGATGCCGTTCGCCGGATTCAAGAGTATATTGCCCAAGGAGATGTTTTTCAGGTCAATCTGTCTGTTCGGCAGAGCAAACCGATGAAAGTGACAGCTCCTGACGTATACGAGGTCCTGCGTAAGCTGAATCCATCGCCGTACATGGGATACCTCAGCTTTCCTGAGTTTCAGCTGGTCAGTGCTTCGCCGGAGCTGTTGGTAAAGGTGAAGGGCTGCGAAGTGCATACTCGTCCGATTGCAGGGACTCGCCCACGGGGACAGACCGATGAGCAGGATGAAGCGTTGGCACGCGAACTGATTGACAACGAAAAGGAACGCGCCGAGCACGTCATGCTGGTCGATTTGGAACGGAATGATCTTGGACGTGTATGCCGTTTTGGCAGTGTGGAAGTGAGCGAGTTCATGGTGGTGGAGAAGTATTCCCACGTCATGCACATCGTCTCCCATGTCAAAGGCGAGCTGGCAGCAGACAAGGATGCGTTTGATGCTGTAGCGGCTGCTTTTCCGGGAGGCACGATCACGGGAGCACCCAAGGTCCGAACGATGGAAATCATCGAGGAGCTGGAGCCCGTCAAACGAGGCATGTACACAGGTTCCATTGGTTGGTTCGGTTTCAATGGAGAAGTCGAGGTCAATATTGCCATCCGTACGATGGTGGTCAAGGATGGCATGGCTCACGTTCAAGCGGGAGCGGGGATCGTCATCGATTCCGTGCCAGAGGCAGAGTATGCGGAGTCACTGAAAAAGGCAGAAGCGTTGTGGAAGGCGCTTGAGTTGAGCGAGCAGAGAACGATGAGTTGAGAGGAGATGAGCGTATCATGATTTTGATGATTGATAATTACGATTCTTTTACCTACAATTTGGTGCAGTATGTGGGGGAGCTGGGTGAAGAGCTGCAGGTTTACCGCAATGACAAGATTACGCTGGAAGAAATCGAAAGACTGTCCCCGGACTATCTGATGATTTCACCTGGCCCGTGCACGCCGAATGAAGCGGGGATTAGCATGGATGTCATTCGCCATTTTGCCGGAAAGATCCCGATCATGGGGGTCTGCCTCGGTCATCAGTCCATCGGGCAAGTGTTTGGAGGCAAGGTCATCCGTGCTGAGCGATTGATGCACGGAAAAACGTCCGAAGTTTTGCATGATGGGAAAACCATTTTTCAAGACATTCCGTCGCCGTTTACCGCTGCACGCTATCACTCGCTGATCGTGGAGGAGTCCTCGATTCCGAGTGAGCTGGAAATAACGGCACGTACGGCTGAAGGTGAAATCATGGCGATCCGTCACCGGGAGTATCCCATCGAAGGGGTGCAGTTCCATCCGGAGTCGATCATTACCCAGCATGGGAAGCAGCTCCTGAAAAACTTCCTGAACGCATATGCGCGTCATACGACAGGTTAACGATAGAGTGAATAGAGAGAATGCCGCCTTGATAACGGGCGGCATTTTTACGTTTCGTGTAGGAACTCGCTTTTGTGACGGAATTACGTCGTTTCCAGCCTTACCCTCTACAGCATGTGGTTAGCTGTGTACAATGAAGGGAGGAAGGGGGGAAGCGTTTTGGCAGACCAACGCGAGATGACGGTGGTTAGGCACTTGACAGAATTGCGCAAGCGATTGGTCTGGGTGTTGGCTGTATTCGTTATCGCAGTACTCGCAGGACTCTTTTTCGCAGGTCCTGTTATTGAATATTTGAAAGAACAGCCAATGGCTGATGGTGTACCGATTATTTCCCGTCGCCCCTCTGACGCACTGAGCGTATACATGCAGTTTGCCGTGCTGATCGGTGTGGTTCTTTCTCTTCCGGTAGCTTTGTACCACACGTGGCGATTTGTTTCAAACGGACTGAGCAATCGCGAGAGACGCTTGACCATGTACTTCATTCCAGCTGCCTTTTTCTTGTTTGTGGCTGGTATTTTGTTCGGTTATTATGTCGTATTTTCTATGATGATGAAGTTTTTGACTCAAATGTCGACAACGATCGGGGCTACCCCTAATTACGGGATTGGCGAGTACTTTGATTTCCTGTTTGATATGGTGATCCCGATTGGTGTGTTGTTCGAATTACCGATACTCGTGGTGTTCCTTACCAGATTGCGAATTTTAAATCCTATGCGGCTGGCCAAGATCCGTCGGTTTGCGTATTTCGGCATAACGGTTGTGACGTTTATCTTGACCCCACCGGAGATTGTTACGGAAATTCTGGTGACCATTCCGCTACTCCTTTTGTACGAGTTGAGCATTTGGCTGTCACGTATCGTTTACCGCAAGCAAGTAAAAGAAGACGAAGAATGGGAAAAGAGCGCCGTGTAGCACGCGTATCCTATTCTATTACCGCCTTGTAAAGCAGGGCGGTATTTTTTTGTGCAAATTTACAGAAGGGTTGGAATTCTTAACAGGGACTTTATAAAGCGTTAACGGGACCTAGATATAAGGCATGTACAATTATGAAGAAAGATGACGAAAAGGAGCGATTGTACATGGATGTAAATCGTCGACAATTTTTGACTTATCTTGGAGCAGGAACAGCGGCTTTGGCTTCAATGGCTACCGGAATTCCCGCGCTCGCAGCAGGAGGAGCTCTTTCAGGGAAAACAGCAGACCACTTGTTCGGTCTCGAGAATCAAAAGCACAATTTCAATCCAAAATTCAAAGCCATTCATCCGACTACCCAAGACGATGTCGTATTGCCAGACGGTTACAAATACGACGTAATTGCTTCTTATGGAGATAAAATCAACGCGGCAGGAGATACTTTTGGATTCAACAATGATTTCACCTGTTATCTGCCGATCGATGGCAAGGCTGACCACGGCCTTTTGTGGGTGAACCACGAGTATTTGGGTGAGCTGGAGCATTACGTGACTGGTTATGACTACCTGAATGCAGATCCTAGCAACAACACACGTACCCCTGAGCAAATCCAAAAATATTTGTACGCGCTTGGCGGTTCCGTCATTGAAATTAAGAAGGAAAATGGAAAGTGGAAGCTGGTTTCCAACTCCAAATACGGTCGTCGCGTCAGTGGTTTGACCAAGCATGCACTGACTGGTCCTGCAGCTTCGATCTCCAAAGAAGTAACAGGGACATTTGCCAACTGCTCCGGTGGTGTTACCCTCTGGAATACTGTACTCTCCTGTGAGGAAAACTTCATCGATGTAGTCGGGGATTGCAAGCTACCAGATGCCAAACACTACGGCTGGGTAATCGAGGTAGATCCGTTCGATCCGAAATCCACGCCGAAAAAACATACAGCACTGGGTCGCTTCTCTCATGAAAACACCGCAATGGTGCTGGCTCCAACAGGCCAACTGGTGGTTTACATGGGCGATGATGCCAAAGACCAATACGTGTACAAATACGTTTCCAAAGCCAAGTTTGATCCAAAAGCGGGCAAATCCAACTCCAAGCTGCTAGAGGAGGGTACCCTGTACGTTGCTAACTTCGGTAAAGGCAAATGGATCGCAATGGATTACGCAACAAACGAGGCACTGCAAAAAGCGAAAAACAGCGATGGCAAACCACTGTTTACTTCCCAAGCAGACGTACTGGTCAATTGCCGCGAAGCCTCCAAAGCAGTTGGAGCAACACCAATGGACCGTCCAGAAGACCTCGAGGTACACCCTATCGATGGCTCTGTCTTCATCTCGTTGACCAACAACGACAAGCACGGTAACTTCTACGGTCAAATCGTCCGACTGTTTGAAAAAGACAACAACCATGCTGGTGGAGAATTCACGTTTGAAATCTTTGCTGCGGGTGGCCCACAAAGCGGTTTTGCGGCACCGGATAACATGGCGTTCGACAGTGCAGGAAATCTGTGGGTTGTAACAGATATTTCTTCCTCTTCTATGAATAGCGGTATCTACAAAACATTTGGAAACAACGGTGTATTCTATATTCCGACAACGGGAAACAGCAAAGGTGTAGCCGCTCAGTTTGCTTCTGCTCCAGTAGGCGCTGAGATGACAGGTCCTTGGTTTACGCCAGACGAAAAAACATTGTTCCTGTCCGTACAGCATCCAGGTGAAAACCTGAAAGGCTACGATCAGCCGACCAGCCATTGGCCAAAAGGTGGAAGCTCTGTTGCATTGCCGAGTGTGATCGCGGTAACAGGTTTCTAGGATAAGGAGTGTAGGCATATATGCTATCGACCATCGGGATTCCTGGGTTGATTCTGATTTTGATTATTGCGCTGGTGATTTTCGGACCCAGCAAACTGCCGGAAATCGGTCGGGCTTTTGGTCGCACGTTGACTGAATTTAAAACAGCCGCAAAAGATTTGACGAAGGATGACGAAGAAGGCAAGGACAAGGCTGTGAAAGGATCGACTGCTGATCTTTCTGCAGCTGCGATCCAAGAAGACACGTTGAAACGAGTCAACTAAACCAGTTCGAGGGGAAGGTGGTGCGTGATGGAACGCATTGCCTTTTTCCTTTTGAACGCGCATGAGGAGGGTTTCGCATGAGTCGAGAGATGCCGTTTCTGGAGCATTTGACTGACCTGCGGCGCAGGCTGTTGATCGTAGCAGTGGCGCTCGTGTTGAGCGTGTTGATCTGCTTTTTGTTTGTCGATCACATTTATCAATTATTGGCGAGCCGTTCAGGAGAAAAGCTGGCGATCCTTGGTCCTGGAGATATTTTGTCGATCTATGTAAAACTGTCTGCGATTGGGGGCATTGCCTTCACGATTCCGATTGCGGCTTACCAGGCGTGGCGATTCGTCGTTCCGGCCTTACAGGAGAGGGAGCGTAAGGTGGCTTTGATGTACATCCCAGCTCTGTTCCTGCTTTTTATCCTGGGACTTTCCTTTGCCTATTTCGTCCTGTTTCCGACGATGTATCACTTCGTACTGGGGTTGTCCAACGGGAACTTCGATCTAGTCATTACGGCAAACGACTATTTCACGTTCATGCTCAACCTTTGCCTGCCGTTCGGGCTGCTGTTTGAGCTGCCAGTGGTCGTACTCTTTCTGAGCCATCTGGGCATTTTGAATCCGCATCGTTTGGCCAAAATGCGCAGGCCAGCTTATCTGGTGCTGTCCGTGATCTCGATTACCATCACGCCACCTGATTTCCTTTCCGATATCATGGTGATTGTTCCGTTGATCGTGCTATACGAAATTTCCATCAGCATATCACGCCTTATACACCGCAAACGCACTCGGGAAACTGCGCTTTCCGCCTAAATATGGTATGATGCTCTCGATCATGTTATCGGGAGAGAGCGAGCATGCACGTATATGTGAATGGAACCATCTATCCGGCAGAACAAGCTTCGGTATCGGTCATGGACCATGGATTTTTATACGGGATAGGATTGTTTGAGACCTTACGCGTTTACGATCGTCGCCTGTTTTTATGGGAAGCTCATTACGCCCGGCTCTGCTCCGGGCTTTTGGCATTGCGCATTACTCCGGCCTGGACATCTGAGGAGTTGGCAGCTGCTGTGCTGCAGACGATTGACGCCAATGGATTGTCAGATGCGTACGTGCGACTGAGTGTAACAGCTGGACCGGAAGGCGTAGGGCTCGTAGCTGATGGCTATGAACGTCCTTCGCTTTTTGTGTTTGCCAAGCCTGTGGCTCCACTCGCAGATCCGCCACATCCGAAGCGTTTGCAGACACTGGAACTGCCGCGGCAGACGGCTGAGGGGCACCAACGCTTCAAGTCTCACAACTACCTGAACAACGCATTGGCCAAGCAAGAGCTGAGCGGAGCACCTTCTGACGTAGAGGGCTTGTTTTTGACGCATGACGGCTATTTGGCGGAAGGAATCGTCAGTAATTTGTTTTGGCTAAATCATGATCGGTTATATACTCCCTCGCTAGAGACAGGCATCTTGGACGGGGTGACTCGGCAGCATGTCCTCTTGCTCGCCAAACGGATGGGATTACCGACAGAAGAAGGCAGGTTTCGACTGGAAGCATTACGGGAAGCTGATGAAGTGTTCGTGACGAATTCGGTTCAGGAGATCGTTCCGGTGCTTGAAATCGACGGGCATCTAGTCACCTCGAACTACGGGAAATACACGCAGGAACTACACCGCGCCTACCGTGAGTCTATAGCGATAGGCGAGTAAATTATGGTATGCTACTATTCAACATGTTACGACGGAAAAGGGAGCAAAGCTCATGAAGTACAATCCATTTCTGATCCATGCAGCGACTCGCGAGGAACTAGCAGCAGAGCTGACCAAAAGGGGCGTCATTTCCTCTGAAATTAAACGACTGGTGAAGTCCGATGGTACCACGCGAATTCATTTGGAGAACTTGACCAAGGAAGAAGCGGGACTGCTGCGTCAGGACATGCTGTCGGTAGGCGGTGAGGCTATTCTGGTTGATCAACCAGGCGATGCAATCACGTCCACTGCTCTGCTCCTGTCGTCTCGCTCACAGCTGGAAGCGCTACTGGAGCGTTTGGCAGAAAAAAATACGGGCTTGCGTGCGGCTTCGGCAGAGATACGGGAGGCTTTAGCTGGTCCTGAGCTGCTACGCGAGCGACGTGAACTGGTTTGCGGGCGTCATGTTCTGCCTTTGGGTGAGCGCACATTGATCATGGGAATTTTGAATGTGACCCCTGACTCATTTTCGGACGGGGGGAAATATGTCGATCTCGATCAGGCGTTGGCCCAAGCGCGTGCCATGGTTGAAGCGGGCGCGGATATCATCGACATCGGGGGCGAATCGACGCGACCAGGATCAGTACCGGTGAGCGAAGCGGAAGAGCTAGATCGGGTTCTGCCAGTCATTCGTATTTTGTCGCAGGAGCTGTCTGTACCGTTGTCGATTGATACGTACAAGCCAGGGGTGGCGGATCGGGCGATTCAAGCGGGAGCCCATATCGTCAACGATATTTGGGGAGCTAGACGGGACCGGCGGATGGCAGAAGTAGCTGCGCGCCATCGAGTCCCGATCATTTTGATGCACAATCGGGAAGACACGGATTATCATGATTTCTTTGCCGATTACGTTCGAGATTTGCGAGAATCGGTCGATATCGCACGTTCTGCAGGTGTAGAGCCAGATCAGATTGTCCTCGACCCGGGCATCGGCTTTGTCAAATCGTTGGAGCAAAATCTCGAAACGATGCGCAGACTCGATGATTTGGTGGCATTGGGATATCCCGTTTTGCTGGCAACATCGCGAAAGAGAATGATTGGCCATGTGCTGGACCTCCCTGTTGAAGAGCGAGTGGAAGGAACGGCTGCGACCGTCGCACTAGGTGTGACCAAGGGCTGTCATATCGTTCGGGTGCATGATGTAAAAGAAATGAAGCGCGTAGCCAAGATGATGGACGCGATGCTGAGAGGAGGCATATCTGTTGGATAAAATCTATTTCAACGGCATGTCGTTTTACGGCTATCACGGAGTGTTTGGAGCAGAAGCCGAGCTGGGGCAGCGATTTTATGTTGATCTCGCCCTGTCACTGGATCTGTCCAAGGCAGGTGCCAGTGACGATCTCAACGACACGGTGAACTACGCTGAAATTTTTAGCTGTGTTCAAAAAATAGTGGAGGGTGAGCGGTACAACCTGGTAGAAAAGCTGACAGCGCAGATCGCAGAACGGCTGCTTGCCCAGTTCCCTTTCAGCGAGGCCAAGGTGAAGGTGACCAAGCCGAATCCGCCGATAAATGGGCATTACGAATCTGTAGCCATTGAAATGACTCGCCGGAGAGAGGATATTGGATCATGACAGTTTGTGCTTACCTCGCGCTTGGGTCCAACATAGGCAATCGCGAGGAGACCTTGCGAAAAGCGATCAGACAATTGCATGAACAACCAGGAATTCGCGTCTCGCGGGTATCATTTGTATACGAAACCGATCCAGTCGGTTATGTCGATCAGGAAGCGTTCCTCAATATGGTGGTGGCTGTCGAGACAGAGCTTTCTGCGGACCAGCTTTTAGAAACGGCTCTGTCTGTAGAGAAAGAGCTGGGAAGAGTCCGAACCATTCGCTGGGGACCGCGAACCATTGATATTGATGTGCTGTTGTACGGCCAATATACCATCGAGAATGAGCATCTCAAGATTCCACATCCAGCGATGGCAGAGCGAGCTTTTGTATTGGTCCCTCTTCGTGATGTTTGGGAGGGCGGAGCTTTGCCTGTGTACAACCAGACGATTGATCATTTTCTATTGCAATTGGCAGAGGATCACAAGGGGGTACGTAAGTGGGGAGCAATCAATTGGGAAATCGAATCCGGTCCTTTCGAAAACTAAAGGGGTATACACAACAGTCCCTTTCGGTAAAGCTGGGAGTGTCATTATCATTTGTCGGATCGCTGGAGAGGGGTACTCGGGTGCCGACAGAACCTGTATTGCGTAAGATCGCCAGCACTTTACAGGTCGATTATGATGAATTATGTGCTATAAATAAATGATGACTATTGGATAGGTCATTCCTCTCCAAGCACCCCGCTGACAACGAAGTGATGCTCGCTAGTGATGCGGGAATCAGGAGGTCGAAATAGATGAAAATCGGAAATATCGAGTTGAAAAATAATGTAGTCTTGGCGCCGATGGCTGGAGTTTGTAACCCTGCCTTTCGTTTGATTGCCAAGGAGTTTGGTACTGGTTTGGTTTGCGCCGAAATGGTTAGTGATAAAGGGATTGTACACGGCAATAAGAAAACGATTGAAATGCTGTATGTGGACGATCGCGAAAAACCACTAAGTTTACAGATTTTTGGCGGAGACAAGGAAACATTGGTGGAAGCGGCGAAGTATGTAGACCAACACACTAATGCAGATATCATCGACATCAATATGGGCTGTCCTGTGCCTAAAATCACGAGCTGTGACGCAGGTGCACGTCTCTTGCTCGATCCAAATAAGATCTACGAAGTGGTGTCGGCCGTAGTCGATGCAGTCGATAAACCAGTAACCGTCAAAATGAGATTGGGCTGGGATGAAGAGCACTTGTATGTCATCGACAATGCCAAGGCTGTAGAGCGTGCAGGAGGCAAGGCGATCGCCGTTCATGGTCGCACGCGTGTGCAGATGTACAAAGGGCATGCCGACTGGAGCTGGATTGGTCGCGTAAAGGAAGCAGTCTCGATTCCTGTCATTGGGAATGGTGATGTTGCGACTCCTGAAGACGCTCGTCGTATGCTGGACACTACTGGCTGCGATGGAGTGATGATCGGTCGTGCAGCACTCGGTAATCCATGGATGCTGTACCGAACCATTCAGTATCTGACTACCGGAGAACTGGCTTCTGAACCGTCCGTACGTGAAAAGATGGATATTTGTCTGTTGCATGCGGAGAGATTGATTGCATTGAAGGGCCCGCGTGTAGGTGTTCTGGAAATGCGGAAACATGCCGCCTGGTATTTGAAAGGATTGAAAGGCTCTACTCATACCAAGAATTTGATCAATGGGGTAGAGACGGAAGAAGAGCTTCGTCGTATTTTGGTGGAGTATGTCGATTGGGTTGAAAACTACGTAGGCGATGAAGCAGAACTGTTGGAAACCGCGCAAAACGAAGCGGTTTGCTACTAGTTTTGATCGGTCATTCCAAACATTGACAAGGGTTCCTTCATATCCTATAATACTCCGTAATATTGGGAGCCAAGCTGCCAGTTCACGCTGGCAGCTTTACCTATGAATCCTCACATGCATTTATGATCTGCTGTATATTGTATAGAACAACTACATATAATCCTTTGTACTTTACCCAGTGCGAATGGAATCATTTTTTTAAACGGGGGAATTGAATCATGTCTGAAAAAGAAGTCATCCTTACACCAGAAGGTTTAACAAAGCTTGAACAAGAGCTTGAGGATTTGAAAACGGTTAAACGTAAGGAAGTAGCTGCACGGATTAAAGAAGCGATCAGCTTTGGTGATATTAGCGAGAACTCTGAGTACGAAGAAGCGAAAAATGAACAGGCGTTCATTGAGGGCCGCATCCTGACTCTAGAAAAAATGCTTCGCAATGCTCGCATCATCACAAACGAAGATGTTGATACCGGCGTAGTAAGTGTCGGTTCTAGAGTGAAGCTGAAAGACCTGGAGTTCGGCGATGTCGTGGATTACACGATTGTAGGTTCTGCTGAGTCTGATCCGATGAACAACAAGATTTCGAATGAGTCTCCAGTAGGCCAAGCGCTTTTGGGTAAAGCAAAAGGCGCTGTCGTAGATGTAAACGTTCCAGCCGGGACTATTCAATACGAAATTCTCGATATCAACCTGTAAGCTGTAAACCCATGGCGTACCTTTCAATAGGTACGCCGTATCACTATTTATTCGACCTGCGCAAATCTGTCAAAGCAGGTATTTTTTAGAGGAGTGAGTGAAATGTCAAACGAGCAAGACTTGCAACAAGAACAAGAGCAAGAAGAGCAGTTACACGAACTGCTGCAGGTGCGCCACGATAAAATGGATCAGCTACGCGAATGGGGCTTTGATCCGTTCGGTAAAAAATTCGAACAAACCCATCATGCGGATGAAATCATAAAGGCATTTGCTGACAAGTCCAAAGAAGACCTGGAAGCAGAAGAAAACACGGTAATCATTGCAGGGCGTTTGATGGCGAAGCGTGCGATGGGTAAAGCGAGCTTTGCGCAATTGCTGGATCGCTCTGGTCAGATTCAAATCTATGTGCGCCAAGATACGGTCGGCGAAGAGCTTCACAAAGTATTTGATCTGAGTGATATTGGTGATTTGATCGGTGTAAAAGGTGTTGTTTTCAAAACCAAGACCGGTGAGCTTAGTGTAAAAGCGAAAGAACTGACATACCTGACCAAGTCTCTGCGTCCGTTGCCAGAGAAATATCATGGTCTGAAAGATATCGAGACACGCTATCGCAAGCGTTACGTGGATTTGATTGTGAATCCGGAAGTGCGCGACACGTTTATTACTCGTAGTCGTATCCTGACGTCCATGCGTCGTTACTTGGACAACCTTGGCTACCTCGAAGTTGAGACACCTACTTTGCACGCAATTGCAGGGGGAGCATCTGCTCGACCTTTCATTACGCACCACAATGCTTTGGACATGCAGTTGTATATGCGGATTGCTATTGAGCTGCATTTGAAACGTCTGATTGTAGGCGGCCTGGAGAAAGTTTATGAAATTGGCCGCGTTTACCGTAACGAAGGAATTTCGACCCGTCACAATCCTGAGTTCACCATGATTGAGCTGTATGAAGCGTACGCTGACTACCAGGACATCATGAAACTGACGGAAGAATTGATTGCGCATATCGCTCAGGAAGTATTGGGAACGATGAAAATTCAATACCAAGGAAATGAGATTGATCTGACACCACAGTGGCGTCGTGTGCACATGGTTGATTTAATC
>NZ_LJJB01000010.1:2023733-2087727 GCF_001420695.1 Brevibacillus choshinensis
ACAGTTCGGTCCCTATCTGTCGCGGGCGTAGGAAGTTTGAGGAGAGCTGTCCTTAGTACGAGAGGACCGGGATGGACGCACCGCTGGTGCACCAGTTGTCACGCCAGTGGCACAGCTGGGTAGCTATGTGCGGACGGGATAAGCGCTGAAAGCATCTAAGCGTGAAGCCCCCTCCAAGATGAGACTTCCCACAGCGCAAGCTGGTAAGACCCCTCATAGACGATGAGGTTGATAGGTTCGGTGTGGAAGCGTGGCAACACGTGGAGCTGACGAATACTAATCGGTCGAGGACTTATCCACACACTCTTAGCAAACATGCAGATCCAGTTTTCAAGGAATGAAATGAACCTCTTTACCACAGAATGGGTAAAGAGGTTTTTTTGTTTTGTACAGCCTTCTGGAGGATAATCATTACAGATCATTCTCCTATTACGCTGTTTATGTCGACAAGTTAGGGCGAATGACCGACAAGTTACCCCTTGCAGAGCAGAGAGGCGGTAGACTAACATGAGAAGGTACCTGATTCAAAAGGTAGAGTTGGCAAGGTATGGTTTATGAAGGAGAATAATTAATGAAGAAAATCTTGATCTTTTCGGCTTCCATCGGTAACGGTCACAATCAAGCGGCCAGAGCTATGCAGGAAAGTCTGGCTGAAAATGGCTATACGTCGATGATCATTGATACGTTGGAATATATCAGTCCTACGTTCCACAAGATCTTGCTGGAAAGCTATATGAACTTATTGAGATTGTCTCCTAAAATGTGGGGGAGAATCTACCACAACACCGAAAAAAGTAGATTTTTTGATATGAACGTGCTCATGAATAAATTACTGGCAAACAAGCTGAAGAAATTAATAAACAGTGTCCAGCCGGATGCGTTTATTGCGACGCATCCTTTTGCCAGTTGTATGCTTTCCGTACTAAAAGGAAGAAATGATTGGAAAGAACCCATTTACACCATCATTACGGACTACACCATACATCCGTCATGGATCAATCATCACATCAACTACTATTTTATTGGCCACGAGCAGCTGTACTATCTCGTCGATCTTTATCGACAGGACCATCAAAAATTCATTCCCATGGGTATTCCGATCATGCGAAAATTCCGTTTGCCGCTGGATGGGGAGCAGATACGAAGAAAGTTAGGGCTACAGACCGAGCAAAAAAGTATCATTCTCTCTGGGGGCGGCCTAGGTCTTGGCTCAATGGAAAAAGTGCTCGACGGATTGGAAGAAATCGGTATGCCCATCAAAGCCTTTATTTTGACGGGGAGCAATGAAAAGCTGTTTCGAAAAGTAAGCAATCGTACGTATCGACATGAGGTTGTGCCACTAAAATTTGTTAACAATTTTCATGAGTACCTGGAGACGGCTGATCTGATAGTGACAAAATCGGGCGGTCTAACTTCAGCAGAAGTGATGAGCAAACGAGTCCCAATGATTATTTACAACCCACTGCCAGGACAGGAAGAGCGAAACAGCCATTTTCTGTTGAACAATGGTTGCGCAGTACATGCCAACTTGTCTGAGCAATTGATCTATTTTATTGAGGAGTTACTGCACAGCCCCTCGAAAGTTGACTACATGCGGAGAATGGCACATAAAATTTCCAAGCCTGATGCCGCCCAACGTATTGCCGAATTCATTCGTGACGATATGAAAATGATGAACGATGAAGATGAGCTGCAACCATGATAGCGACATTTGATGCTTGATTTGATCAGGAGGATGTGGAGGAAATCATGAGCATACCTTATGCGATCCTGTTCGATATGGACGGTACCCTACTGCAGACTGAGAAACTCTCGACGCCTGCCTTTCAACGGACGTTTGATCAGTTGCGTAAAAAAAGTCTTTGGGAAGGGGAAACACCTGACGAGAGTGAGATCACCAATATTTTGGGGATGACGATTGACCAGGTATGGAATAAGCTGCTGCCAGGAGCAAGTGATGAAGCCATTGAGGCAGCAGATACTTTTTTGCTGGAAAATGAGATTCAACTGATTCATGAACGGGTAACGGACTTATATCCGGGAGTACTAGATACCCTGCGTGATTTGCATGCGCGAGGGGTTGCGCTATTTGTCGCCAGCAACGGTCAAGAAGCATACATTGATGCACTCTGTGATGAGTATAACTTGAAACCATTACTGACCGATTTATATTCGGCTGGACGTTTTCGTACGCGCACCAAAAACGATCTGGTCGCGAAATTGTTAAAGGACTATCAGGTGAAAAAAGCGATTATGGTTGGTGACCGCCATTCAGACGTCGAGGCAGGTACATCGAATGGTTTGTTTACGATTGGCTGCGACTTTGGCTTTGCCAAGCCAGGTGAGTTGGATGGAGCAGATGTGATCATAACTGATTTTCCTCAATTGCTCGATCATTTGCCAGAAATCGACACCATCAAGCAAAGTCAAACATAAACCATTCCGTCAAGGAGTGGTTTTTTCGTGGTTTCAAGCGGCCACATTTTGCCCACAATAGAAAGTGTATTCACCACTTGCATGCGTGTAGTAAACCCATTATAATTAACGTCAAAGATAGTCAAAGTCAATAGTCAAACACAGTGAGAATAGGAGGCGATGACTTGCGTAACATCTCGGACATCATTGAACATCACTTGAAAAGCATCATTACCGAGAGTCCCAATGGCTCTATCGAGATTCAGCGTAGTGAGCTAGCCGACCATTTTCAATGTGTACCATCTCAGATCAACTACGTCATTAATACCCGATTCACAGTTCAAAAAGGGTATATTGTGGAAAGCAAGCGTGGCGGTGGCGGGTACATTCGCATTCGCAAAGTGCAGATCGTCAGCAAGGCACGCCTGCAGGAACTTTTGACCGAGGAGCTGATTGGTGAGGCTATCACACAGAGTGTGGGCAATGCTATCGTTGAGCGTCTCTTGGAGGAAGGCTTGGTGAACATCCGGGAAGCAACCCTGATGAAAATTGCCACCTCTCGTGCAGTTTTAACCGTGGAGACGGAATTGCGGGATCGTTTGCGGGCAAACATTTTAAAGCAGATGATCGCAGCTATTCTGTTGAAGTAATGAAGCAAGCGCTAGGAGGGATGATGTGATGAACTGTGAGGAATGCGGAAAACGACCGGCGACACTTCATCTGACGAAAATCGTCAATGGCGAAAAAACCGAATACCATATTTGTGAGCATTGCGCTCAGGAAAAAGGGGACGTCTTTACCGGCTTTCACAATTTCAGCATCAACAATCTCCTTTCAGGATTATTAAAATTCGACCCGATGCAGAAGAGCGCCAAGGAATCGTCAGCGAACAAAACGCTCCGATGTGAAACCTGCGGGCTCACTTTCGCCCAGTTTAGCAAGAGCGGACGATTCGGCTGCAGCGATTGCTATACTTTTCTAGGGGATCGGCTGGACCCACTGTTCCGCCGCATCCACGGAAATACACAGCATATCGGCAAAGTGCCTGAACGTACTGGTGGCCAATTGAAAATCCGCAAAGAGCTGGAACAATTAAAACAAGCCCTGCAAACCCATGTAGCCAGTGAAGAGTTTGAAAAGGCCGCAGAGATGCGGGACCGAATTCGTGCCTTGGAACAAAAGATGGCCCAATCGTAACAAGGGGAGGTTTAGCTGGATGTCGCAACAGCAGTTTATGCAGAACCCGTGGAGCAATTGGATGAAAGGGGAAGGACCTGATTCCGATATCGTCATCAGCACACGGTTACGCATCGCCCGTAACCTGCGCCAGCACCCTTTTCCGTTGCTTGCGACTGATTCCCAAGGGGAGGAAGTGGTAAGAAAGGTAACGGAAGTCAGCGAGTCGGATGCCATGCGCAAACGACACCATCTGCAAGTGATTCAAATGGATCAAGTAAACCCTCTGGAAAAACGCGTGCTGGTGGAAAAACATTTGATCAGCCCACATCTAGCCGAGGAGTCTCGCAAAGGGGCAGTTTTGCTTAGTCCTGATGAATCTGTGAGTATTATGGTTAATGAAGAAGACCACATCCGTATTCAAGTCCTGTTACCAGGGTTTCGTTTGAATGACGCCTGGGAAATCGGTACAAAAATAGATGATATTTTCGAGAGGAATTTAAATTACGCCTTCGACGAGACCAGAGGGTACCTTACGAGTTGCCCGACCAACGTAGGTACTGGAATTCGCGCTTCCGTGATGCTCCATCTTCCTGCATTGGTCATGACTCAGCAGATCAGTCGTATTCTGCAGGCGATTAATCAAGTTGGTCTGGTCGTACGAGGAATTTATGGAGAAGGTAGCGAAGCATTAGGTAATCTGTTTCAGCTTTCCAATCAGGTGACGTTGGGCATGTCGGAATCAGACATTCTCTCCAACCTGTACGGAGTAGCTAGACAAATTATTGAACAAGAGCGTGTTGCACGTACGTACTTACTCGAACACACCCGCGTTTCGCTGGAAGATCGCATTTTTCGCTCGTATGGGATTTTGATGTACGCGCGCACGGTCGAATCCAAAGAAGCTGCACAGCGCCTATCCGATGTGCGCCTAGGGATTGATCTCGGTGTGATTCCAGACGTTTCACCATTGGTGTTGAACGAACTGCTCGTTACGACGCAACCGGGGTTCCTGCAGCAGCATGCAGGCCAAAAGCTGACTCCGGATCAACGGGACGAACGCAGAGCGCGGTTAATTCGGGAGCGCATTGCAGACACAGAAAAGTAAAATGGCTAATAAATAAACATAGGCAATACGCAACAGTTAACCCATAGAGAATAAACACGGTTACCTTGGAGGTGTACGATATGATGTTTGGACGTTTTACAGAACGAGCACAAAAAGTATTGGCGCTTGCCCTGGAAGAAGCAGTCCGTCTTGGCCACAAAGATATTGGGACTGAGCACGTACTGTTGGGATTGATTCGGGAAGGCGAAGGGATTGCGGCGAAAGCTCTACAATCACTTGGGCTTGGTCTCGACAAAATCCAAAGTGAAGTGGAGTCGTTGATCGGACGCGGTACGGAGCAGTCCGGCAGTAATTACACTCCAAACTATACACCTCGTGCCAAAAAGGTCATTGAGCTGTCCATGGATGAAGCCCGCAAGCTGGGCCACACGTACGTGGGCACCGAGCATATTCTGCTTGGTCTGATCCGTGAAGGGGAAGGCATTGCGGCAAGAATCATGAACAATCTGGGTGTCAGCCTGAACAAAGCTCGTCAGCAAGTTCTACAGCTCCTAGGCAGCTCGGAAATGATGGCGTCCCATCAGCCATCGGGTGGTAATCCGGCAGCCAACACGCCTACTCTGGACGGTCTGGCTCGCGATCTGACCGCCATTGCACGCGACGGTGGTCTCGACCCTGTCATTGGTCGAATGAAAGAAATTGAGCGTGTTATTCAAGTGTTGAGCAGACGTACCAAGAACAATCCCGTGCTGATCGGGGAACCAGGCGTTGGGAAAACAGCGATCGCCGAAGGACTGGCACAGAAGATTGTGAACAACGAAATTCCAGAGACACTGCGCGACAAACGCGTCATGACGCTGGATATGGGTACTGTCGTGGCAGGAACCAAGTATCGCGGTGAATTTGAAGACCGCCTGAAGAAAATCATGGACGAAATTCGTCAAGCCGGAAACATCATTCTGTTTATTGACGAATTGCATACTTTGATTGGCGCAGGTGGAGCAGAAGGTGCCATCGACGCCTCCAACATTCTCAAGCCGGCTCTAGCTCGTGGAGAATTGCAGTGCGTAGGGGCAACGACTCTGGACGAATACCGCAAATACATTGAGAAAGATGCTGCGCTGGAACGGCGTTTCCAACCAATTCAGGTAGATGAACCGACTGCAGAAGACGCAGTCAAAATTCTACACGGTCTGCGTGATCGTTACGAGGCACATCACCGCGTTAAAATTACAGATGAAGCTATTGAGCAGGCAGTAAAGCTGTCTGATCGCTATATCACAGATCGTTTCCTGCCAGACAAAGCGATCGACCTCGTCGATGAAGCTGCTTCGAAAGTACGCCTTCAGTCCTTTACTGTTCCTCCGAACCTCAAGGAACTGGAAGGTCGTCTGGAAGAAGTGCGCAAGGAAAAAGATGCGGCGGTACAATCGCAGGAATTTGAAGAAGCTGCAGCCCTTCGTGATCAAGAGCAAAAACTGCGCGAAGAGCTTGATAAAACGAAAAAAGACTGGAAAGAACGTCAAGGCCAGTTAAACATGGAAGTGACCCCTGAAGATATCGCACAGGTCGTGGCTAGCTGGACGGGTATCCCTGTACTCAAGCTGAAGGAAGAGGAAGCCGAACGCTTGTTGAAAATGGAGGAAATTCTGCATAGTCGTGTCATTGGGCAGGACGAAGCAGTCAAATCCGTCTCTCGAGCTGTTCGACGTGCCCGTGCCGGTCTGAAGGATCCGAAGCGCCCTGTAGGCTCGTTCATTTTCCTGGGCCCTACGGGTGTCGGGAAAACCGAATTGGCGCGTGCTGTGGCAGAGACGCTCTTTGGCGATGAAGATGCTATGATCCGCGTCGACATGTCCGAGTACATGGAGAAGCATTCGACGGCGCGTCTGGTCGGTGCCCCTCCTGGATATGTGGGCTATGATGAAGGTGGTCAATTGACCGAGAAGGTACGCCGCAAACCGTACTCCGTCATCTTGCTGGATGAGATCGAAAAAGCGCATCCGGACGTATTCAACATCCTGCTGCAAGTCCTGGATGATGGTCGCTTGACTGATTCCAAAGGACGTACTGTCGACTTCCGCAACACAGTAGTGATCATGACCTCCAACGTGGGTGCAAGCATGATCAAGAAAAACACAACGTTGGGCTTCACGACCGGCGATGTCGAAAGAAAATACCAAGACATGAAGGACAAAGTGATGGATGAGCTGAAAAAGAGCTTCCGTCCTGAATTCCTGAACCGGATTGATGAAGTGATCGTGTTCCATTCCCTGGAGCAAGAACACATCGAGCAGATCGTTTCGTTGATGACCGACGAGCTGCGTAAACGCTTGAAAGAACAGAGCATTGATTTCCAATTGACCGAAGAAGCCAAGAAAGTATTGGCCAAAGAAGGTTTCGATCCGGCCTATGGTGCACGTCCATTGCGTAGAGCCATTCAACGTCACATCGAGGACAGATTGTCCGAAGAGCTGTTGAAGGGCAATATCAGCAAAGGTGACACCGTCAATATCGATTCCGAGGAAGGTCAATTGGTGGTTAAACGTTTGGAAAAATCAAAGCTATAACAAACTCAGAACAACACATAGAATGCCTCCCAAACAGGAGGTATTCTTTTTTTGGGTGCCCATGTATGATAAAAATAGAGGATAAAATCCAAACGAGGGTGCGAATATGTCAAAGTATAAAACGAAATACGCGTGTCAAGAATGTGGCTATGAATCGCCAAAATGGATGGGGAAATGTCCAGGCTGTAACAGCTGGAATACCATGGTCGAGGAAATGACCGTCAAAACGGCACACCGACACGAAGGAATGAGCGGTGGACAGAAACAAGCCGCTATGCCGTTGACAGAGGTAGCGAGTGATGAAGATCCACGCATGGACACGACTATCGGGGAGTTAAATCGTGTTCTAGGCGGCGGACTGGTACCAGGATCACTCATTTTGGTCGGCGGTGACCCGGGGATTGGGAAATCGACGCTGCTGCTGCAGACCTCCTTTGCTTTGGCGCATCAAGGCGCGAAAGTTTTATATGTTTCTGGTGAGGAGTCGGCAAAGCAAATCAAGCTACGTGCCGACCGTCTCGGATCAAAAACTCCTCCTATGTATGTTTTAGCAGAAAATGATTTGGATTTGATCGAACAGCATATTAATCAGGTAGACCCCCATGTATTGATCATTGACTCGATTCAGACCGTCTTTCACCCTGCCGTTCAATCTGCAGCAGGAAGTGTCGCTCAAGTACGTGAGGCAACCGCACAGCTGATGAGGATAGCCAAGGGAAAAGGGATTGGTACGTTTATTGTGGGCCACGTGACCAAGGAAGGCTCCATTGCCGGTCCGCGAATGCTTGAGCATATGGTGGATGCCGTTTTGTATTTCGAAGGGGAACGACACAATACGTTCCGCATTTTACGCGCAGTCAAAAATCGATTTGGATCGACAAATGAAATCGGGATTTTCGAGATGAAGGACCGTGGGCTGGAGGAAGTGGCGAATCCCTCTGAGATCTTCTTGGCGGAACGTCCCTTCGGCGTAGCAGGGTCTACTGTTGTAGCCAGCATGGAGGGCACTCGGCCCGTCCTGGTAGAGCTGCAGGCACTGGTAGCGCCTACGAGCTTTGTGACCCCACGTAGGATGGCTACGGGAGTGGATCATCAGCGTGTGGCGATGATCATGGCTGTGCTGGAAAAAAGAATGGGCATGATGCTGCAAAATCAGGATGCCTATGTAAACGTAGCAGGTGGAGTCCGTCTCGATGAGCCTGCTGTTGATCTAGCGATAGCAGTGAGTATTGCCAGCAGCTTCCGTGATCATGCGACGAATCCACATGATGTAGTAATCGGTGAGATTGGTCTCACAGGAGAAGTACGCGGTGTATCCCGCATCGAACAACGTGTTCGAGAGGCGCACAAGCTCGGATTCAAACGTGTCATTATCCCAGAGAAGAACATCCGTGGGCTAGAAGCTCCAGATGATATTCAGGTGATCGGCGTATCGAACATCGGGGAGGCTTTGAACGAGGTGATAAGGGGGTAGGGGCGGATGCCAGATAGCCAAAAAAAGAATCCGCTGTTCAGTGACGTTCTCCGCTTGGTCGCTCCCGGGACGCAGCTGCGGGAAGGTCTGGAAAATGTGTTGCGGGCAAAGACGGGCGGTTTGATCGTAGTTGGCTATGGGCCTGAGATGAAGCACATTGTCGATGGGGGTTTTTCTATCAATTGTGATTTCTCGCCTGCACATTTGTATGAATTGGCGAAGATGGATGGGGCGATCATAGTAAGTGAGGACGCCAAACGTATCTTGTACGCCAATACACAGCTTTTCCCCCCTGCTTCCATATCCACCAGTGAAACGGGGACGCGCCATCGGACGGCACAGCGAACAGCTATCCAAACGAATTACCTCGTTATCGCGATTTCCCAGCGACGCAATGTCATCACACTGTATCAAGGAAATTTTCGCTATGTCCTCAACGAAATTAGTGTGATCTTGGCAAAGGCAAATCAGGCGGTTTCCACGTTGGAGAAGTACAAGGCCGTGCTGGATCAGACTTTGACAAATCTAGGGGCTCTGGAGTTTGAGGAACTGGTCACCTTGCATGAAGTGACGTCTGTTTTGCAGCGTATAGAAATGGTGCTGCGAATCAAAACAGAGGTTTCCAAGTACATATGTGAACTTGGAGTCGAGGGTAGATTGGTGAGCATGCAGATGGAGGAACTTGTTTCAAACATTGAGGAAGAGGCCCACATGCTCATTCGCGATTATTGTCGAGATCTCGCACTTTCTCCCGATCAAGTTCTGCGTGACATGAAAAAGTTGAGCTCTGATGAAATGCTGGAAATGAGTTCGTTTTTGCGTGTGCTGGGCTATTCCTCGAACGCTAGTATGCTGGAGGAATCTGTCTCTCCCCGTGGGTACCGGATCCTGCACAAAATCCCACGGCTACCGATGTCGATCATCGCTAATCTTGTCGAACATTTTCATAATTTACCTCGAATTATGATGGCAACCATCGAGGAATTGGACGAAGTCGAAGGTATTGGGGAAGTACGTGCGAGAGCCATCAAGGATGGATTGAAACGGATTCAGGAGCAAGTGTTCATTGACAGGCACATTTAAAGTAGAATAGGATTAAGGCATTATTTGTATTAAACATTTGCCTAGGGGACCCGAATGAAAAAGGGTCAACAGGATACTCGTCTCCTTCGCAAAAGAAATCAGGAGGTAGTCTATGTTCGTGAAATCGTTACCGAACATACTAACCGTAAGTAACTTGTTTCTGGGTGTACTAGCAATCATTCTGGCGTTTCGGGGCGATGAATTCGTCGATTATGCAGCCATTACGGTGATTATAGGCATGCTGGCAGACGGTCTAGACGGTCGTGTGGCGCGAATGTTGAATGCACAAAGTGAGTTTGGAAAGGAACTCGATTCCCTTTCTGATGTCATTACTTTTGGTGTAGCGCCTGCCTTTATCATGTATGTCGTCGTTTTGAATGATTTTAACTGGCTCGGAATCTTTATCACAGCGATCTTCCCGATTTGTGGGGCGTTGCGTTTGGCTCGTTTTAACGTACAGGCTGGCGTTCCCGGATATTTCATCGGCCTGCCGATTACGGCTGCAGGCGGAGTACTCGCGACTCTTGCGCTGTACCATCAGGTATTTAATGCAGTCATGCTGGCAGTGAGCATGCTTTTGCTGGCATTCTTGATGGTGTCGAAGGTCAAATACCCTAACTTCAAAAAAGTGGGAATTCCTAAATCGGCATACTGGATTACTCCTGTCATTATCGCCATCGTAGTTGTTGTGGCGGTCGAATACCCGCAGCAGTTTCCGAAAATCGTCTTTTTGCCGCTAGCTTTCTATGCCTTGTACGGAATAAAAAAAAACGTTGACTTTCTCGTCAAAAAGTTTCGTAAGAGAAAAAACAAAGAAGAGGAATCCGTTCCTTTTGAATGAGTCAAAACAAGGAAAAAACCCGCTGAAATTGAGCGGGTTTTTCTTTTTTTACGTGCAAGCTCCTCCATGAACAATCATCGATAGGAGTTTTTTATGCAACTTTTTTAGGGGTTCGTTCGTATTACGAGGGGAGGCCTATGAAAGGTTGAAAACACCCAACGTATTCAGCCGATTGGATTCTTTTTGCAGCACGTCTTCGAGTTTGATGTCCGTGATGTTGCACAATGCAGTAATGTAAAACAGGTTTTTTCCCAGCTCAGCGGTCAACACATCGCGGCAATGCTCACACAAGGGGCCAGTGAAATGAGTATCCAGTTGTGATTTGTTCTCTTCCATGTTTTTGTTCGAATCGTACGTCTGCTTTTTGGCGACTACCTCGACACAGCCACATTCTGTAATGGCTTTGGTCAACGAACGGTTGATGCGGGATGCAGTTTCCTGAACTTTGGACATGACGTCGAGTACGCTGCGGTGCCTGATCAAGAGTTCTGAGACTTGCGTTTGGAAGCCGTCTACATTGCTTTTGTCCATATGGTTCACCTCTGCTTTAGGCTATAATTATCGTCACAATTTTCGCACATTGCGCTACAGCCATTATAAGAAGGGAGTCTGCTCTCTGTCAATTTGATTCAGAAGGAAACGGATGTTCGAGGTTGACGGCAAAATGACAACTATGTTAAAATTTTTGGCTATTTGACATGGTAAATTAAATTTTGCTATAGTGGGGTGAAAGTGGTGAAGAAGGGTTTTTGCCATTTGGAAAGAAATAGGTTTTTACTTATAGGCTTCTGTCTATATTAATAAAAGGAGGTGAAGGCATGGTACGCCGCATAGGAAAAATCTTTTTTGTTTTGATTGGTGGGGGCTTGGGCTACCAGTACGGTGCTGACTTGTTCTCATTGCTAAATAAGCTGTTAAATTTCGGAGAAGTAGCAGGGACGCAATACATTGGTGCGGTTCTTGGTGCCATTTTGTTCTTCTTTTTAGCTAATTGGCTCTTGGATTATATTTTGAGGGTGATTCGTTGGGGAGAAGAGACACTCGTCAAAATGCCAATTGTGGATGTCATGTTCGGAGCGATGGGGTTGATTAGTGGTCTTATTGTTGCCTTTTTATTATTCCTGCCCATCAGTAAAATTCCGATCCCTATCATAGGTGATCTGTTGCCGTTGGTTGTGTCTGGTTTGCTTGGTTACTTGGGATTCCAAGTTGGATTCCGCAAACGGGATGAAATTATGTCGGTTTTTTCCATCGGTCGGAAGGATAAGAAAAAGGACAATAGCAATACCGCGACGAACGTAGAAAATAAAATCTTGGATACGAGTGTTATCATCGACGGTCGCATTGCAGACATTTGCCGCACTGGCTTTTTGGAAGGTGTGCTTGTCATTCCGGGATTTGTGCTAGAGGAACTACAACACATTGCTGATTCCTCCGACGTGCTGAAGAGAAACAGAGGACGCCGGGGACTTGATATTTTGAATAAGATTCAAAAAGAGATGAAAGTAAAAGTGCAAATTTGGGAAGGCGATTTTGAAGAAGTCTCCGAGGTCGACAGCAAGCTGATCAAGCTGGCAAAAGTCATGAATGGGAAAGTCGTGACGAATGACTTCAACCTGAACAAAGTATGCGAATTGCAAGGTGTCTCCGTCTTGAACATCAATGATTTGGCAAACGCGGTCAAGCCGGTTGTCCTGCCAGGTGAAGAAATGAACGTTCAAGTCATCAAGGACGGCAAGGAGCACGGTCAAGGGGTTGCTTATCTGGACGATGGCACGATGATCGTCGTAGAAGGCGGACGCGAGTATATCGGCAACGATGTAGATGTTCTCGTGACCAGCGTGCTGCAAACTTCGGCGGGTCGAATGATTTTCGCTAAGCCAAAGCTGTTGGAAAAAGCATTGTAGAGAGACAGGAGAGGGAAGATCGTGGGTACGGGAGTCGTGATCGTTGCCGCTGGTTCCGGAAAACGGATGGGTGGCGAACGAAACAAGCTGTGGTTGCCTCTGGGTGGTGAGCCTATTTTGGCTCATACGGTTCGCCTGTTTGCGACACACCGAGAGATTGATGAGATCGTGCTGGTTGTCAGCACAGAAGACCATAGCAGTGTACTGAAATGGCTCGATCGCGAGCGAATCCGTGTGACAGTTACCTTGGGCGGTGCCGAAAGACAGGACAGCGTGAGAAATGGTCTGTCCGCACTCTCCAACGAATGCTCCTATGTGCTCGTTCACGATGCTGCCCGACCTTTCGTTACTCGCAAGCAGATCAGTGCTATGATCAAACAAGTACAACAGGATCAAGCAACGATCATGGCAGTGCCAGTGAAGGATACGATAAAAGTGGTGGGGACGACTGGAATTGTCGAGTCGACCCCAGCACGTGAAAGCTTGTGGGCTGTTCAAACCCCACAAGCTTTTCGTATGTCTTTGCTGCGAGACGCACACCGGACGGCAGTGGAAACGGGCAAGATGGGAACAGACGACGCTATGCTGGTTGAATGGTTAGGGCATCCTGTGACAGTCATGCAAGGAAGCTATGAGAATATAAAAATCACCACCCCTGATGACTTGTGGCTAGGTGAAGAGATCTTGCGTAAACGAAAGGGAGAGTAACTCATGCGTATTGGACAAGGGTTTGATGTGCATCAACTGGTAGAGGGACGGCCTTGCATCATTGGTGGCGTTACGATCCCCTACGAAAAAGGATTGCTAGGGCATTCGGATGCAGATGTGCTTTTGCATGCGATTAGCGATGCAATACTCGGAGCCATCGGCGAAGGAGATATCGGAAGGCATTTTCCAGATACCGATCCAGCCTTCAAGGATGCGGATAGTGTCAAGCTGCTTCAGCACGTGTGGGCACTGGTAAAAGAACGGGGATACCGACTGGGGAATGTGGATGCGACCATTATTGCGCAAGCTCCAAAAATGGCTCCTTACATCCCGCAAATGCAAGAAGTCATTGCCCGCGTACTGGAAGCAGAGGATCTCTCGCAAGTCAACGTGAAAGCGACGACGACAGAAAAGCTGGGCTTCCCAGGTCGGGGAGAAGGAATCGCTGCCCAGGCTGCATGCTTGCTTGTCAAGTAGAGGGGCAAGGTGTAACATAAGGCATTAGAAAACATTTTTTCGTTTACATTCATAAGGATGGTGCTACCCATGGCGAAAGAAATCCGCACGCGATATGCTCCTAGTCCTACGGGGCATTTACATATCGGCGGCGCACGTACAGCGCTTTTCAATTACTTGTTTGCAAAACATCACGGAGGTTCGTTCATCGTTCGGATTGAAGATACGGACCAAACACGCAACAAGGAAAATGCTGACGAAGAGCAAATGAAAAACCTGAAATGGCTCGGTGTGAAGTGGGAAGAGGGTACAGACGTTGGCGGTCCTTATGGGCCATATCGCCAAATGGAACGTCTGGACATCTATCGTACCTATATCGAACAATTGCTCGCTGAAGGCAAGGCGTACTATTGCTACGCAACCAAGGAAGAGCTGGATGCAGAACGCGAAGAGCAGATCGCTCGCGGAGAGACACCTCGCATTCTGGAAAAGCATCGCCACGTAACAGATGAAGAACGTGCGCAGTTCGAAGCCGAAGGACGCGTTCCATCTATTCACTTCCTCGTCCATGACGATCGAGAGTACGTTGTTGATGATATGATTCGTGGACAAGTTACTTTTAATTCCAATGAGATGGGCGACTTTGTCATCTGCCGTCCTGATGGAATTCCTACCTATAATTTTGCAGTTGTGATTGATGACTACCTGATGAAAATCAGCCATGTCATTCGTGGGGAAGAGCATCTGTCCAATACGCCACGTCAATTGATGATTTATGAGGCGTTTGGTTGGGAGTCACCACAATTTGCTCACTTGGCTCTGATTCTGAACCAAGAAGGCAAAAAAATGTCCAAGCGCGATGAAAGCATTCTCCAGTTCATCGAGCAATACCGCGACCTGGGCTTCTTGCCAGAAGCGATCGTAAACTTCCTCGTGCTTCTAGGCTGGTCCCCAGGTGGCGAAGAAGAGATTTTTCTCATAGACGATCTCATCAAGCTGTTCTCGATGGACCGCGTCAACAAGTCTCCGGCCGTATTTGATGCGACCAAAATGAACTGGATGAACAACTTCTATCTGAAGCGTCAACCACTTGATATGATCACAGATCTGTGTGTTCCTCATCTGCAAAAAGCAGGGTTCATCGAAGAGACGTTGTCTGGTGACAAACGCGATTGGGTCCGCAGTATTGTAGGGTTGTACCAGGAGCAAATGTCATATTGCGCGCAAATCGTTCCGCTGGCAGCTCTTTTCTTCCTCGACGAAGTGGTGTACGATGAGGAAGCAAGACTGGTTTTGAAAGAACCGCAATTGCCAGAAGTTCTCTCGTCATTTGTGAAGCACCTATCAGCACAAGAGGAATATCATGTAGATATTATCAAGGCTGCGCTGAAAGAGGTTCAAAAAGAAACGGGACACAAGGGCAAGGCGTTGTTCATGCCAGTACGTGTAGGAGCAACTGGCCAAGCGCACGGACGAGATCTCGCGGAGACGCTCTACTTGCTAGGCCGTGACAAAGTGCTGGATCGCACGAACCGAGTGATTGCAAACGGGGAATAGGTCAGACCTTTCCTTTTCACAATAGAAGCATGCGAAGATCAGGAGAAGTACAGCGGTAGGCACGCCTACAGAGAGGATGGAAAGGTGAGAGCCATCCGACGTGTCCCGTATGGAAATGCGCCTGTGAGCTATGAGCTGAACCTGTCCGTTGAAGTGGGCATCAGTAGGTGAATCGGCAGCCCGCCGTTATCGGGTTATTGAGCTCGATCGTTTCGTGGTTGATGAACGACACGCGAATCGATCGAAAGCAGAGTGGAACCACGGTAAAAAGCCGTCTCTGTCCCTTTCTATGTGAAGGGGCAGGGACGTTTTTTATTTTAGAAAGAAAATCAGGCAGGAGGTGCCACCCAGTGTTTGCACAATTAAGAGACGACATACAGGTCGTATTTGAACGAGACCCGGCTGCGCGCAGTACTCTGGAGGTTGTCATGACTTACTCCGGTTTGCACGCGATATGGGGGCACCGCATTGCCCACAAGTTGTGGAAGGCAGAGTGGTGTACGCTGGCGCGGGCAGTATCTCAGATGTTTCGCTTTTTTACGGGCATTGAGATTCATCCGGGCGCGCGAATTGGTAGAGGATTGTTTATCGATCACGGAATGGGTGTCGTAATTGGGGAAACATGTGAGATTGGCGACAACGTGACCGTTTACCAGGGAGTGACCTTGGGGGGGACAGGGAAAGAAAAAGGAAAACGACATCCTACTGTCGGCAATGATGTCATTATTGCTACGGGAGCCAAAGTGTTGGGTTCCTTCAAGATTGGCGATAATTCAAAGATAGGGGCAGGCGCGGTTGTGTTACAGGAAGTGCCTCCCAACTCTACTGTGGTCGGAATTAAAGCACGCATCGTCATACAGGATGGAAAGCGCGTCAAATGCGATCTGGACCATGTGAATTTACCTGACCCTGTCGCTGATACGATCCGTCAGATGCAACGGGAAATTGATCACTTGCGCAAGGAATTGGAACATTTGAGGGAGGATAAAAAGAGCCATGAGCATTCAGTTGACTAATACATTGACCAGGCGAAAGGAACCGTTTGTGACATTGGAGCCAGGAAAGGTGAAAATGTACGTGTGCGGCCCTACCGTGTACAACTACATCCACATCGGGAACTCCCGTCCGGCAATTGTTTTCGACACGCTTCGTCGATATTTGAAATATCGCGGGTACCAAGTGACCTTCGTGCGAAACATAACGGACGTGGACGATAAACTGATTCGTGTGGCAAATGAAGAGGGGACGACGGTCAAAGAAGTGGCTGACCGCTTTACGGATGCTTATAACGAAGATTTGCGTTCCTTAAACGTGTTGCCCCCAGATATCCAGCCGCGCGTGATGCAGACGATCCCTGAAATCATTGAGTTCGTGGAGGGTCTGATCGAAAAAGGCTTCGCGTACGAGAGTGAAGGGGACGTATATTTCCGCACGGGTCGATTTGAAGAATACGGCAAGCTGTCCCACCAACCATTGGATGACTTGCAGGCAGGAGCACGAGTAGAAATTAACGAGAAGAAGGAACATCCGCTCGATTTCGCTCTATGGAAGTCAGCAAAACCAGGTGAAGTCGCTTGGAGCAGCCCGTGGGGCGAAGGTCGCCCTGGGTGGCATATTGAGTGCTCGGCGATGGCATTGAAGTTTCTTGGAGAAGAAATCGACATTCATGCCGGTGGTACCGATCTGGTGTTCCCCCATCATGAAAATGAGATTGCGCAGTCGGAGTGCTTTACAGGCAAGGTATTTGCCCGTTACTGGCTGCACAATGGAATGCTCAATATCAATAACGAAAAAATGTCCAAATCACTGGGTAACTTCCTGTTGGCGAGAGATTTGGTTAAACAATTTGGTGGTCAGCTGATTCGCTTTTTCATGCTGCTAGCTCACTATCGCAACCCGATCAATTTTAGCGATGACCTGCTGGATCAAGCATCCAACGGCTTGGAGAGAATCAAGACGGCTTACAACAACTTGACCTATCGTCTGGGAATGTCCCGCGCGGAAGAACCGAACGGACAGGCGGAAGAGCAGGCACGTATCATAGGCGAGCTGCGGGAGAGATTCATCACCGAAATGGACGACGATCTCAATACGGCAAATGCCATCACCGTTTTGTTTGATGTGGTGAAAGAAGCGAATCTGTACATGCGCCATGATAATGTGGGTACCCGCGAGATCCAGGCTTACAAGGATTTGCTCGTGGAGCTTACTGGCATACTCGGACTGGTGCTTGAACAAGAAGAAGAATTGCTGGACAGTGAGATTGATGCGCTGATCGAGGAGCGGACAGAAGCACGCAAGGCACGTAACTTTGCGCGTTCAGACGAAATTCGCGACCTGCTTGCTGCAAAAGGAATCGTGCTGGAAGACACTCCACAGGGTGTTCGCTGGCGCCGAAAATAAGGGGCCGAAGAGACGAAATGCAAAAAGAAGAATTGACCCGAGATCCTAATCAGACCAATCCATTGGTGCTTGCTTTTCTCGGCGACGCTACGTATGCCCATTGTGTGAGGTATCATTTGATTGCCAAGGGGCTGGTGAAACCAAACCAGCTCCACAAAACGGCAAACCGTTACGTTTCGGCGAAGGCGCAGGCAAACATTTTGTTGACCCTGCTGCCTACTTTGCCGGAAGATGAAGTAAACGTAGTGAAGCGGGGGAGAAATGCCAAGTCTGGGTCAACCGCAAAAAATGCGGATATTATTGACTATCGACATGCGACGGCTTTTGAAGCCCTCATCGGATACCTGTACTTAAATGGGAAAGAAGAGCGGATTGCTGAAATTATGCAGCAGGCTTTTGCAATTGTGGAAGGAGAATAAAGAATGAGTGAAGAGTGGATTCTCGGGAAAAACCCGGTTATCGAAGCGCTGCGTTCTGGGCGCACCATAAATAAGATTTGGATTGCAGAGGGAACGAATAAAAACTTGATGGCACCAGTCTTTGCGTTGGCAAAGGATGCAGGGGTCATCGTTACTACAGCCAATCGCAAAAAACTGGATCAGCTTGTCTCCTCGGATAACCACCAGGGCGTAGTGGCTTCTGTTGCTGCTTATGATTATGTAGAAGTGGACGATATCCTGAAGCGGGCAGAAGAGAAGAACCAGCCTCCATTTATTTTGTTGTTGGACGAGCTGGAGGATCCGCATAATCTTGGTTCGATCATGAGGACGGCAGATGCGGTGGGAGCTCATGGTGTCATCATTCCGAAGAGACGTTCGGTGAGTCTGACAGCGACAGTAGCCAAGGCTTCTGCTGGTGCGATTAACTACGTACCAGTTGCGAGGGTCACCAATCTGGTTCGCACAATGGAAGAGCTCAAAGAGCGTGGAGTGTGGATTGCAGGCACGGACGCAAGCGCCAAGCAAGATTTCCGCCAAGGTGATTACACCATGCCTCTCGCGATCGTCATCGGCAGTGAAGGCAAAGGGATGAGCCGATTGGTCCGAGAAAACTGTGATTTTCTGTACAGCATGCCTATGGCCGGTAACGTCACCTCGCTCAACGCATCCGTGGCTGCTGCCTTGTTGATGTACGAAGTTTATCGTTCCAGGAGTCCACTACCTACGCGGGTGAAATAAAATGGCCAAGAAGAAAGCCAAGCAGCTGTTGATCGTGGATGGCTACAATATCATCGGTGCCTGGCCGGATCTGCGCTTGTTGAAAGATCAGGATCGAATGGACGAGGCCCGTGATCAATTGGTTTCCAAAATGGCAGAATACCAGAGCTTTACAGGTACGAAAGTCATCGTCGTATTTGATGCTTACAATGTGCCGGGGATCGGACGACAAATTGAGGACTATCAGGTCGAGGTCTATTTCACGAAGAAAAAGGAGACGGCTGACGAAAAAATTGAGCAGCTAGTCTCCGAATTTCAGCAGAAAAATCGACAAATCTACGTAGCTACCTCAGACTATACTTCCCAGCGTGTCATTTTTGGTCAGGGAGCATTGCGCAAATCCGCGCGGGAGTTATTACTTGACATGGAAGTGGCAGGAAAAGAAATCAGGCAGCAAGTGGTCCAATCCAGGGAAGAACGTTTCTCCAAACGAATTCCGTTGAATGATGAAATAGCGAAAATATTCGAAAAATGGAGAAGGGAATAACTTGGATTCGGTTGACGCTTTTTTACGGCACATGTATAATAACGCTATCTATGGAGAAACCGGTTGGCGGAGGGATCATTTGTGAGTGTTGACCTCAAGGAGCTAATGCATGCCCAATATGAACTAATGACCGACGAAGAAGTTGTCGACCTGGTTCGCGAAAATGACGCCGAAGCGTTGGAGTACTTGATTAACAAGTATAAAAACTTTGTGCGTGCCAAAGCGAGATCCTATTTTCTTATTGGGGCTGACCGCGAAGATATCGTGCAGGAAGGCATGATTGGCCTGTACAAGTCGATTCGCGACTTCCGAGGGGACAAGCTCACTTCTTTCAAGGCATTTGCCGAACTGTGCATCACACGTCAAATCATTACGGCTATCAAGACAGCTACAAGACAAAAACATATTCCTCTCAACTCCTACGTGTCATTGGATAAACCAATCTACGATGAGGACTCAGACCGTACCCTTCTTGATGTCATTTCTGGCACGAAGGTCACGGATCCCGAGGAGTTATTCATCAACCGAGAAGAGTTTGATGATATCGAAGGCAAAATGAGTGAGATTTTAAGTGACCTGGAGCGACAGGTGCTGATGCTCTATCTCGATGGCAGATCGTATCAGCAGATTGCAGTCGAGCTGAAGCGTCACGTCAAATCGATCGATAATGCCCTGCAGCGCGTCAAGCGCAAGCTGGAGCGTTACCTGGAAGGTAGAGAGATTCATCTGTAATTCAGAGAATCTCTCTTTTATTTCTTTTCATGTAGTATCTTTTATCCGCCATTCCCATAAGCTAGGTAAAATCTGGGCTTTTAATGGAACAAAATGTTTTCCTCTTGTCAAGCCGTTTTGTTGACATGAGTTTTTGGGTGTGATAAATTTGTTTAGGTAGCCATAGACTCTTATCTCTCTTGTTCTATGGTTGCTTTGGTGAAATGGTCTGGAAAAAGTAGCGGTTTTCCCGTACTATTAATCATCGGGTTTACTTTCAACTAATAGCAGGTTTGAAATGAGATGGAGGTGGCAATAAATGCGAGTAAACATCACGTTAGCGTGCACCGAGTGTGGCGAGCGTAACTATATCTCCACCAAGAACAAACGCACCACAACTGAACGTGTTGAACTGAAAAAGTATTGCTCCCGTGACAAGAAGCAAACCCTTCATCGCGAGACGAAGTAATGGTTGATGCGACGAAGTCTGGGGGTGGCAAAGTGGGTTTTTTAGCACGAATCGGAGCCAGTTTTCGCCGAACCGGTGGATTTTTTGGCGACGTAATGTCCGAACTGAAGAAAGTGCGTTGGCCCAACCGTAAAGAATTAACGACCTATACATTGGTTGTTATGGTTACTGTTGTGCTTTTGGCGATATTCTTCTTCGTCGTTGATTTGGGTATCTCGCGCTTGATCGATTTGATTCTAGGAACGTAATTTTGCAAGTCTTAGGAGGGACGGACGGTTATCGTCCTGTTGGATATGGAAAAAGCATGGTATGTACTTCATACGTACTCAGGTTACGAAAACAAGGTTAAAACTAATCTAGAGAAGCGACTTGAGTCGATGGGCATGGAAGACAAGATCTTTCGCGTTCTCGTTCCCACTGAAGAAGAGGTGGAAACCAAGGATGGCAAAAAGCGCATCGTCACGAAAAAAGTCTTTCCTGGATACGTCCTTGTTGAAATGGTGATGACGGACGACTCTTGGTATGTCGTGCGCAACACTCCTGGGGTTACCGGCTTTGTCGGATCCACGGGCGCCGGTTCTAAGCCGACAGCGCTGCGTCCTGAAGAGGCCGATACGATTCTCAAGCAAATGGGAATCGAAATTCCCAAGATCAGAGTCGATTTTGCTCTCCGCGATATGGTGCGCGTCACAGATGGTCCGTTTTCTAATCGCACCGGGGAGATTATCGAGATTCACCCGGACAGGCAGAAGGTCCGCGTATTGGTGGACATCTTCGGTCGCGAAACACCGGTAGAGCTAGACTTTACACAAGTTCAGAAATTGGATTAGGATTCAACTTGAAAAGTGTCGCGCTATGTGATACATTTCATCTTGTTTTTACAATCCCACAACAATATTTGGGGTTTCTTGCACTCTCACTATAGATCGAAAGTCTTTTAGACTTTCACCAAACGGTGGGAGGGGGCATTCCCCCGTAATAACCACATGTGAAGTAAGGAGGTGTCTTACGTGGCTAAGAAGGTTATCCGCGTAATCAAATTGCAAATCCCAGCAGGTAAAGCGAATCCTGCACCTCCAGTAGGTCCGGCTCTCGGTCAAGCTGGTGTAAACATCATGGGATTCTGTAAAGAATTCAACGCTCGCACTGAAAGCGAAGTAGGTATGATCATTCCGGTAGAAATCACCGTGTTTGAAGACCGTTCTTTCACTTTCATCACGAAGACTCCACCAGCTGCTATTCTCTTGAAAAAAGCTGCTGGCATCGAGTCCGGTTCTGGCGTACCAAACAAAACAAAAGTTGCAACCCTGAAACGCGACAAAGTTCGTGAAATCGCTGAACTGAAGCGTCCTGACCTGAATGCAGCATCCGTTGAAGCGGCTATGCGCATGGTAGAAGGTACCGCTCGTTCCATGGGTATCGTAATCGAAGACTAATTGTCTTAGTGCAAGGGGGCACAGACGCTGTGCCCCCCTGTCTGTGGGAGGATTAACCGCTACGACCACATTGAAGGGAGATTTAAAAAATGGCCAAAAAAGGTAAGAAATATCAAGAGGCTGTAAAGCTCGTTGATAAAAACAAAGTTTACGAAGTAACGGAAGCGATTGAGCTGGTTAAAAAAGCAGCTACCGCTAATTTCGACGAGACTGTTGAAGCAGCATTCCGCCTGGGTGTAGACCCTAAGCGTGCTGACCAACAAATCCGTGGTGCAGTTGTACTGCCTCATGGTACTGGTAAAGTTCAACGTGTTCTGGTATTCGCAAAAGGCGAAAAAGCGAAAGATGCAGAAGCAGCTGGAGCAGACTTCGTAGGCGATGCAGACATGATCGCAAAAATTCAAGGTGGCTGGTTCGACTTTGATGTCGTAGTAGCTACTCCAGATATGATGGGTGAAGTAGGTAAATTGGGTCGTGTACTCGGTCCAAAAGGCCTGATGCCAAACCCTAAGACCGGTACTGTTACATTTGATGTAACGAAAGCGGTTAACGAAATCAAAGCTGGTAAAATTGAGTACCGCGTTGACAAAGCAGGTAACATCCACGCTCCTATCGGTAAAGCATCCTTCGATGGTGAGAAATTGGTTGAAAACCTCGCTGCGTTGACTGATGCACTGAACCGTGCGAAACCAGCTGCAGCAAAAGGCATTTACATGAAAAATGTAACACTGAGCTCCACTATGGGACCTGGTGTACGCGTTGCTGTAAAATAATGACACTTGACTTCCTTTTGGGAAGTTGATACGATAGTGCCTGTTGATGAAAAGAATATGCCGTAGACAGAAGGTGCGAAGCTTGCAAGAGCAACGCTTAATATCCCTCCGAGGCGTGTAATGTACGAAAGAGGAAACGAAGCTTTCCTTTGACGATATAGCATTATGCCCTCGTGAATGTCTGCGAGGGCATTCTTCATTTTCTAGGATAGAGCACGGGAGGTGTAAACAATGGCAGAAATTCGTCCAACCGTTATTCGTGAAGAAAAAGTTGAAGCGATCAACGTAATCGCTGGCAAACTGCGCGAAAGCCAAACCACAGTAGTGGCTGACTACCGCGGTCTGACTGTAGCCCAAGTAACCGAGCTGCGCAAACAATTGCGTGAAGCGGGTGTTGAGTTCCAGGTGTTGAAAAACTCCCTGACTCGTCTTGCTACAGAGAAGGAAAGCCTGACTGAACTGGATCAATATCTGACTGGCCCGAACGCTCTGGCGTTCTCCAAAGACGATATTATCGCTCCAGCGAAAATCATCGCTGACTTCGCGAAGAAAAACGACAAGCTGGAAATCAAAGGTGGCGTAATCGAAGGTAAAGTAGTTGGTGCTGACCAAATCAAGGAACTGGCATCCCTACCATCCCGCGAAGGTCTCCTTTCCATGCTTCTCTCCGTCCTGCAAGCTCCAATGCGCAACGTTGCACTGGCAGTCAAAGCAGTGGCCGAGCAAAAAGAAGGTCAAGGCGCGTAATCGCCTGATCGGGTTCTAACAACTAAACTTTTCCTTGAATGGGAGGATTTCAAAATGTCTAAAGAGCAAATCTTGGAAGCCATCAAAGGCATGTCCGTTCTCGAACTGAACGACTTGGTAAAAGCAATTGAAGACGAATTCGGTGTAACTGCTGCAGCTCCTGTAGCTGTAGTTGCTGGTGGCGCTGCTGAAGCTGCTGCTGAGCAAACTGAATTCAACGTAACTCTGGTAAGCGGCGGCGCTTCCAAAATCAACGTTATCAAAGTTGTTCGTGAGCTGACTGGTCTGGGTCTGAAAGAAGCAAAAGACCTGGTAGACAACGCTCCAAAAACACTCAAAGAGGGCGTTTCCAAAGACGAAGCAGAAGCTCTCAAAGCAAAACTCGAAGAAGCTGGCGCTCAAGTAGAAGTAAAGTAAGTTAGCTTCCTAATGGAATTCCCCTTGCCTGCGGCAGGGGGTTTTTCTGTAGGTCTTTACTGTGTACGTTAGAGCGTTACCAATGCTTGTTGTATGGATGAGGAAAGGTGGATCACATACGTGTCAGATCACTACTACACCAATCGACCAGGTGCTGCGCATGATGAACAGCAATTTTCTTTTCTACTACGTGGGTTCGAGCTGCGCTTTTATACGGATGCGGGAGTCTTTTCTCGCGATCGAATCGACTTCGGTAGTGTACTGCTAATCGAAACGATGAAGGTAGCTCCCCGTGCGCGAGTACTCGATGTGGGTTGTGGTTACGGTCCCATCGGCTTGACTGCTGCCAGACTCGCTGAGCAAGGGCGAGTGACAATGATTGACGTGAATGAACGCGCAGTCAATCTCGCTCGTCGAAATGCGGAAGGAAATGGCATCAAGAATGTCGATATCCGCGTCAGTGATGTTTATAGCGGAGTGCAAGGCGAAACGTTTGATGTCATCTTGACGAACCCACCGATCCGCGCGGGAAAAGAGATTGTTCACCGTATCTTTACGGAAGGCTACGATCTTCTCGCGGAAGGCGGAGAGATGTGGGTGGTCATTCAAAAGAAGCAGGGCGCTCCGTCTGCATTAAAGAAGTTGCAGGAAATGTACCGTGAAGTAGAAGAAGTAGACCGTTCCAAAGGCTATTTCATTTTCCGGGCAGTGAAATAGAAAAAGTCAAGAAACTAATCTTAGAAAAGTTTTCTTGACGCGTATATTTCATTGTGGTAGCATTATAAAATGTCAATATGGGATAAATGTCTATTTTTCAGTAATTCCCTGTCTGTCAAGCATTTTCTTCTTTTTTCCTTTGGGAGGAATGTTCGAGTAAAAACATGGGAATTCTTTTAAAATAGAGTTCCTCTGGGTTAAAAATGGCTTTACTGGTTTAACCCATTTTTAATTTTGAGGCATTCGTCTGCGTTCTGAAGTGGCCGAATGCCAAGTTTCTGTGTGTGAAAACACAACCTGAGGGGTGAATAAGTTGGCAGGTAAAGTGATTCAAAGTGGCCGACACCGCCAGCGTCGTACGTATTCACGTATTAACGAAGTGCTGGGCCTTCCAAATCTCATCGAGATTCAGCAAAAGTCCTACCAATGGTTCCTTGATGAGGGGCTCCGTGAGATGTTCCAAGACATTTCGCCAATCCAGGACTTCACAGGTAATCTCGTGCTGGAGTTTATCGACTACAGCTTGGGAGAACCGAAGTACGATGTTGACGAGTCGAAAGAACGTGACGTCACCTATGCGGCGCCTCTGCGTGTGAAGGTACGTTTGTTGAACAAAGAGACGGGTGAAGTGAAGGAACAAGAAGTCTTCATGGGGGATTTCCCGCTCATGACTGAAACGGGAACCTTCATTATTAACGGGGCTGAGCGTGTCATTGTCAGCCAGCTTGTTCGTTCCCCCAGTGTATATTACAACACCAAAGTGGACAAAAACGGCAAGCAGACGTTTACAGCTACTGTAATCCCGAATCGTGGGGCATGGCTGGAGTTGGAGACCGATGCGAAAGACGTAATTTATGTCCGCATCGACCGTACGCGAAAAATCCCGGTAACGGTTCTTTTGCGTGCACTGGGCTTTGGTTCTGACATCGAGATCCTCAACTTACTGGGTGAAGACGAGTACATCAAGAACACGCTGGAAAAAGACAATACCGACTCTACTGAGAAAGCGCTGATCGAAATCTATGAGCGCCTTCGTCCGGGTGAGCCACCAACAGTCGAAAACGCGAAGAGCCTTTTGATCTCTCGCTTCTTCGATCCAAAGCGTTATGACCTCGCTTCTGTTGGTCGTTACAAAATGAACAAAAAGCTTCATCTGAAAAACCGCCTGTACAATCAACGTTTGGCAGAAACATTGGTAGATACGAGCACGGGCGAGATGTTTGCCGAAGCTGGTCAAATGATCGATCGTCGTATCTTGGATCGTATCCTGCCAGCACTTGAAGGGGACATCAACTTCATTGACGTTCGTACACATGGCGGCGTTTTGGAAGACGAAGCGATTCATCTGCAATCAATTAATATTTTCTCTCCGATTGAAGATGGAAAAATCATCAAGGTAATCGGAAACGGAAATGTAGATAAATCGTTCAAACATATTACCCCTTCCGATATTGTATCGGCGATTAACTACTTCATGAACCTCCTGCACGGTGTAGGTTCTACAGACGATATTGACCACTTGGGTAACCGTCGTCTTCGTTCCGTGGGTGAGCTCTTGCAGAACCAGTTCCGTATCGGGTTGTCTCGTATGGAGCGCGTAGTACGCGAGCGCATGTCCATCCAGGATCAGAACCAGATTACACCGCAGGCACTGATCAACATCCGTCCAGTGATTGCTTCACTGAAGGAGTTCTTCGGAAGCTCGCAGTTGTCTCAGTTCATGGACCAAACAAACCCGCTTGCTGAGCTGACGCACAAACGTCGTCTCTCTGCACTCGGACCTGGTGGTTTGACACGTGAGCGCGCTGGCTTTGAAGTGCGTGACGTTCACCATTCCCACTACGGTCGTATGTGTCCAATTGAAACGCCAGAGGGTCCAAACATCGGTTTGATCAACTCCCTGTCGTCCTTTGCACGCATCAACGACTACGGATTTATTGAGACGCCTCGTCGTAAGGTAGACCCAGAGACCGGTTACGTTTTGACCGATATCAGCTACCTGACAGCGGATGAAGAAGATGTGTTCAACGTGGCTCAGGCAAACCAACCACTCGATGAAGTAGGACGCTTTGTCAACGACATGGTTATTTGCCGACGTAAAGGTGAGATCCTGAGCGTACCACGTGACAAGGTTGACTTCATGGACGTATCGCCGAAACAGGTTGTATCTGTCGCGACAGCATTGATTCCGTTCCTGGAAAACGATGACGCCAACCGCGCGCTGATGGGTTCCAACATGCAGCGGCAGGCCGTTCCGCTTTTGATTCCACAAGCACCGTTCGTCGGTACTGGTATGGAACACAAAGCAGCACAGGATTCCGGGGTAGCGATCGTAGCCAAGCATCCGGGTCAAGTAGAACGTGTGACTGCCCGTGAGATCTGGATTCGTCGTTACAAGGAAATCGACGGCAAGAAAGTTGCTGGGGATATCGACAAGTACAAAATGCATAAATTTATCCGTTCCAACCAGGGTACGTGTATCAACCAACGCCCGATCGTAAGCCGCGGCGACTGGATTGAAAAAGGCGATATCATTGGTGACGGCCCATCCACTGAAAAAGGTGAATTGGCTCTCGGTCGTAACGTGATCGTCGCGTTTATGACGTGGGAAGGGTACAACTATGAAGATGCGATTCTTCTAAGTGAAAAACTGGTTAAAGATGACGTTTATACGTCTATCCATATCGAGGAATACGAATCCGAAGCTCGTGACACCAAGCTCGGTCCAGAAGAAATCACGCGTGACATCCCGAACGTAGGGGAAGACGCGCTGAAAAACCTGGACGAACGCGGAATTATCCGTGTGGGTGCGGAAATTCAGGATGGCGATATTCTGGTAGGTAAGGTTACACCTAAAGGGGTTACCGAGCTGACAGCAGAAGAGCGACTCTTGCACGCGATTTTCGGAGAAAAAGCACGTGAAGTTCGCGATACATCCCTGCGCGTACCGCATGGTGGTTCCGGTATTATCGTAGACGTAAAAGTATTTACACGTGAGAACGGCGACGAGCTGCCTCCTGGCGTAAATCAACTTGTACGTGTCTACATCGCCCAAAAACGGAAAATCTCCGTGGGTGACAAAATGGCGGGACGCCATGGTAACAAAGGGGTTATTGCCCGGATCATGGCCGAAGAAGACATGCCGTTCCTGCCAGATGGATCGCCAGTAGAGATCGTTCTCAACCCGTTGGGTGTACCTTCGCGGATGAACATCGGTCAGGTACTGGAGACTCACTTGGGTATGGCAGCCAAGCTCTTGGGTATTCACGTGGCAACACCGGTATTTGACGGTGCGCGCCAAGCAGAAGTATTCGAAACACTGGATGAAGCCGGGTTGGACCGTGACGGAAAAACGATCCTGTTCGATGGTCGTACAGGTGAACCGTTTGATCGCCGTGTTACAGTCGGTTGTGTATACATGCTGAAACTGGCTCACTTGGTGGATGACAAGATCCACGCCCGTTCTACGGGACCATACTCTCTCGTTACCCAGCAGCCATTGGGCGGTAAAGCTCAATTTGGTGGACAACGTTTCGGGGAGATGGAGGTTTGGGCACTGGAAGCATACGGTGCTGCCTACACCTTGCAGGAAATCCTTACCGTCAAGTCCGATGACGTCGTGGGTCGCGTGAAAACGTACGAAGCGATTGTCAAAGGAGAAAACGTTCCAGAACCAGGCGTTCCTGAGTCGTTCAAAGTATTGATCAAGGAACTGCAAAGCTTGGGTATGGACGTGAAGATCCTGTCTGGAGACGAGCAAGAGATTGAAATGCGTGAAATGGAAGACGAGGATGAGGGTAGCGGTGAAAAACTGAACCTCGTACTCGAAGGCGGAAGCTTGAACGAGGACGAGTAAGATTCCGGTACAAAGGGAGGTAACGCCCTGTGATAGACGTGAACAACTTCGAATATATGAAGATCGGCTTGGCTTCCCCCGATAAGATCCGTTCGTGGTCTTTCGGGGAAGTCAAAAAGCCGGAGACGATCAACTACCGTACACTGAAACCGGAAAAAGACGGCTTGTTCTGTGAACGCATCTTTGGACCGACCAAAGACTGGGAGTGCCATTGCGGTAAATACAAGCGCGTTCGTTATAAAGGTGTTGTGTGCGATCGTTGCGGCGTGGAAGTGACTCGCGCCAAAGTACGTCGTGAGCGTATGGGGCACATTGAACTGGCTGCCCCAGTTTCTCACATCTGGTACTTCAAAGGGATTCCAAGCCGTATGGGTTTGGTTCTCGATATGTCTCCGCGTTCCCTGGAAGAAGTAATCTACTTTGCTTCTTATGTTGTAACTGACCCAGGCGATACACCTCTCGATAAAAAGCAGCTACTCTCCGAAAAAGAGTACCGCAACTATCGGGAAAAATACGGCCACTCTTTCCAAGCGATGATGGGTGCAGAAGCGATCAAGCGTCTGCTCGCTGAGATCGATCTGGATAAAGATGTGGAAACGTTGAAAGAAGATCTGAAAACGGCACAAGGACAACGTCGCAACCGTGCGATCAAACGTCTGGAAGTACTCGAGGCTTTCCGCAACTCCGGTAACCACCCGGATTGGATGGTACTGGACGTACTGCCAGTGATCCCGCCAGAGCTTCGTCCGATGGTTCAATTGGATGGTGGCCGCTTCGCTACCTCCGACCTGAACGATCTGTACCGTCGTGTGATCAACCGGAACAACCGTCTGAAGCGCCTGCTCGAACTGGGTGCTCCTGACATTATCGTACAAAACGAAAAGCGGATGCTGCAGGAAGCAGTGGACGCGCTTATCGATAATGGTCGTCGTGGACGTCCAGTAACAGGACCGGGTAACCGTCCGTTGAAATCCCTCAGCCACATGCTGAAAGGGAAACAAGGACGCTTCCGCCAAAACCTGCTCGGTAAACGTGTTGACTACTCCGGTCGTTCCGTTATCGTAGTAGGACCAAACCTGAAGATGTATCAGTGCGGTTTGCCAAAAGAAATGGCACTGGAACTCTTCAAGCCGTTCGTGATGAAAGAACTGGTGGCAAAAGGCCTCGCTCACAACATCAAGAGCGCAAAGCGCAAGGTAGAACGCGTTCAGCCTGAAGTATGGGACGTTCTCGAAGATGTTATTCGCGAGCATCCAGTACTGCTGAACCGTGCCCCCACTTTGCACCGTCTGGGTATCCAGGCGTTTGAACCAGTATTGGTTGAAGGTCGCGCAATCCGTCTGCATCCACTCGTATGTACTGCATACAACGCGGACTTTGACGGTGACCAAATGGCTGTACACGTTCCGTTGTCCGCTGAGGCGCAAGCAGAAGCACGCATCCTCATGCTGGCAGCGCAAAATATCTTGAACCCGAAAGACGGTAAGCCAGTAGTAACTCCATCCCAGGATATGGTGCTTGGTTCTTACTACCTTACGTTGGAACGGGAAGGCGACCGCGGTGAGGGTACCATCTATCGTGACCCGCACGATGCAATTGCAGCGTACCAACAAGGCTTTGTGAGCTTGCAGACGCGTATTGCCATTCCAGCGAAGAGCCTGAAGAAAACCAGCTTTACCGAACGTCAAGAGAATGCACTGCTCGTCACAACTGTAGGGAAAGTGATCTTCAATGAGATCTTCCCACCAGAGCTGCCGTTCATTAATTCTCCGACAAAATCAAACCTGCAAAACATGGTTCCGGATGAGTACTTTATTTTCGAAAAAGGTACCGATGTAACCGCGTTTGTCAAAGCTCTTCCAGATCCGGGTGCTGTGAAAAAAGGCTTCCTGGGTACAATCATCTCCGAGTGCTTCCGTCGCTTCGGTACTATGAAAACATCGATGATCCTCGACAAAATCAAAGAACTCGGCTTTACGTATTCCACGAAAGCCGGTATCACGATTGCCGTAGCGGACATTGCTGTACCAGGTAAGAAGAAAGACATCCTCGATGAAGCCGATGCTAAAGTCGCAACTGTCATGACGCAATTCCGTCGCGGTCTGATTACCGAAGACGAGCGCTATGACCGCGTTATCTCCATTTGGTCCAAAGCCAAGGATGAGGTAACTGAAGTGTTGATGAAATCGATGGATAAGTTCAATGCGATCTTCATGATGGCGAACTCCGGTGCCCGTGGTAACGTATCCCAGATCACTCAGCTGGCTGGTATGCGCGGTCTGATGGCCAACCCATCTGGTCGAATCATCGAGTTGCCGATTAAATCGAACTTCCGTGAAGGTCTGACCGTATTGGAGTACTTTATCTCCACGCACGGTGCGCGGAAAGGTCTCGCCGATACGGCATTGCGTACAGCGGACTCGGGTTACTTGACCCGTCGTCTCGTAGACGTTGCCCAAGACGTGATTGTCCGCGAAAGAGATTGTGGAACCGATAAAGGTATTCGCGTTACAGCTATCAAGGATGGTAAGGAAGAAATCGAGAAGCTGTCTGACCGTCTCATTGGACGTACATGCTTCGAGACGCTGCGTCATCCTGTAACCAAAGAAGTAATTATCGGCCGCAACGAGGAGATTTCCGAAGAAGTTGCCGAGTATATCGAGAATGAAGGCATTACAGAAGTATATATCCGTAATGTACTTGCTTGCCGTACCAGCCATGGTGTCTGCAAGTTGTGCTACGGACGCAACCTGGCAACAGGTGCCGAAGTGGAAGTTGGGGAAGCAGTTGGTATCATCGCTGCTCAGTCCATTGGTGAGCCTGGTACACAGTTGACCATGCGTACCTTCCATACCGGTGGGGTTGCGGGAGATGATATTACCCAAGGTTTGCCGCGTATTCAGGAGCTTTTCGAAGCACGTAATCCGAAAGGGCAAGCCGTTATCTCCGAGATCGACGCGGAAGTGGTCGATATTCGCGAAGGTAAAGATCGTCGTGAAATTGAAGTTCGTGGGGAAGCCGAAAACAAAGTGTATGCTGCTCCGTATGGCTCGCGTATCAAGGTCTCTGTTGGTGCCAAGCTGAATGCCGGGGATGAGCTCACTGAGGGTTCTGTAGACCCGAAAGAAATGCTGAAAGTTCGCGGCATGCGCGGCGTTTCCAACTACATCTTGCAAGAGGTACAAAAAGTTTACCGTATGCAAGGGGTAGAAATTAACGACAAGCACGTTGAGGTTATGATTCGTCAGATGCTCCGCAAACTGCGTGTCATCGACAGTGGCGATACAGATCTCTTGCCAGGCTCTTATGTAGAAGTTCCTGAGTTCGAGCAAGCGAACGCAAAAGTTTTGATCGAAGGCAGAAGTCCTGCAGTTGGCCGTCCGGTTCTTTTGGGGATTACAAAAGCGTCCCTCGAAACCGACTCCTTCCTGTCGGCAGCTTCCTTCCAAGAAACGACTCGTGTTCTTACCGATGCAGCGATCAAAGGAAAAGTGGACCGCCTGCTAGGTCTGAAAGAGAATGTAATTATTGGGAAACTGGTACCAGCTGGTACAGGTATGTCCCGTTACCGCAATATCAAAGTAGCAAGTCAAGTAGATTACGAAACAGAGCTTGAAGCGTTGAACGCGCAACAAGAAGCAGTTTCTGTCGAGTAGTCAGGGAAAAGCGCCCATGCTTTTACGTGGGCGCTTTCCAAATTAAAAAAATAGTAGTCGGGCCGTTGACATTCGAAAGCCCACCTGATATTATATTCAAGTGTGCCTGACATCTGTACTTTGGAGGATATGAGAATCATGTCTTATGAAAAAGTAGAGCGGGCCAAGGAGTTAACGATCGGTATCAAACAAACGATTAAAGCTGTTGAAAACCAACAGGTAGAAGCGGTATATATCGCTATTGATGCTGATAAGCGTTTGACCCAAAAAGTCGAGCTCCTTTGCAAAGAGAAGGGTGTTCCAGTCATTCATGTAGATTCCATGCATCGTTTAGGCAAAGCGTGCGGAATCGAAGTGGGAGCGGCTACTGCCGCGATTAAAAAAAGTGGTTAACGATGTTTTTGTCCGTGTTTACACGTTGCGTAAGTTTGGACAAGGACTTTCTATTTGACCTCAAAATGACTCACCTGGATCTGTGGTCTTGAGATTGGGTATTAAGAAGGGAGGTAACATCATGCCTACAATTAACCAATTGGTACGTAAAGGTCGCGAGGATAAGGTTGTGAAGTCGAAGTCCCCAGCTCTTCAAAAAGGGTACAACAGCTTCAAGAAAAGCCAAACCAACCAAAGCTCTCCTCAAAAACGTGGTGTTTGCACCCGTGTAGGTACCATGACTCCGAAAAAACCAAACTCCGCGTTGCGTAAATACGCTCGTGTGCGTTTGACTAACGGTATCGAGGTAACAGCTTACATCGGTGGTATTGGCCACAACCTGCAAGAGCATAGCGTCGTGCTTGTGCGCGGCGGTCGTGTAAAAGACTTGCCAGGGGTACGCTACCATATCGTTCGTGGTGCTCTTGACACTGCTGGTGTGAACAACCGTAAACAAGGTCGTTCCAAATACGGTACTAAGCGTCCGAAGCCAGGTCAAGCAGCTGCAGCAGCGAAAAAGAAATAAGAAAACGCCTGTGAAGTGGCGTGAATTGATAACGAAAAGAAGGAGGGAATACGATGCCTCGTAAAGGTCCTGTAACCCGTCGTGACGTGCTGCCTGACCCTATTCACAACAGCAAACTGGTTACTCGTTTGATTAACCGTCTGATGTTGGATGGTAAGCGCGGTGTAGCTCAGAACATTCTCTACAACGCATTTGACATCATCCAGGAGCGCACAGGTCGCAACCCGATGGAAGTTTTCGAAGAAGCACTGAAAAACGTAATGCCAGTACTTGAAGTTAAAGCTCGCCGTGTAGGTGGTGCTAACTACCAAGTACCAATCGAAGTAAAACCGGAGCGCCGCACCACTCTTGGTCTGCGTTGGATGGTTAACTACTCCCGTAACCGCGGTGAGAAAACCATGGAACAACGTCTGGCTAACGAGATCATGGATGCTGCTAACAACACCGGTGCAGCAGTGAAAAAGCGTGAAGACACGCACAAGATGGCTGAAGCGAACAAAGCGTTTGCTCACTATCGTTGGTAGGAAATTGAATCGGGTGTCCGACTTGGATACCCGTTTATTCAAAAACACGAGTATGGAAGGAGCATACCTGAATGGCTCGCGAGTTCTCTTTGCCGAATACGCGTAATATCGGTATCATGGCTCACATCGATGCTGGTAAAACGACAACGACTGAGCGTATTCTGTTCTACACTGGTCGCGTTCATAAAATTGGTGAGGTGCACGAAGGTGCAGCTACCATGGACTGGATGGAACAAGAGCAAGAGCGCGGTATTACCATCACTTCGGCTGCTACTACTGCTCAATGGAATGGTCATCGAATCAACATCATCGACACACCAGGCCACGTAGACTTCACTGTAGAAGTTGAGCGCTCCCTGCGCGTTCTTGACGGTGCTGTAACCGTTTTTGACGCAAAAGGTGGCGTTGAGCCGCAAACCGAAACTGTATGGCGCCAAGCTGACCGCTACGGCGTACCGCGTATGTGCTACATCAACAAAATGGATATCATCGGTGCTAACTTCGATATGTGCTTGGGCCAGATCAAATCTCGCCTGGGTGCTAATCCAGTAGCAATCCAATATCCAATTGGTGCAGAAGACCAATTCAAAGGCATGGTTGACCTGATCGAAATGAAGGCAATCGTATACACTGATGACTTGGGTAAAACTTCTGACTCTGCTGAAATTCCAGCTGATCTGAAAGACAGATGTGAAGAGCTTCGCCTCGCTTTGGTTGAAGCAGCAGCAGAACAAGACGAAGAGCTCATGATGAAGTACTTGGAAGGCGAAGAGCTGACCAACGACGAAATTCGTGCTGCTCTGCGTAAGGGTACTATCGAGTGCAAATTGACACCTGTAATGTGCGGTTCTTCTTATCGTAACAAAGGTGTTCAACCTATGCTCGATAACGTAGTAACTTATCTGCCATCTCCGGTAGATATCCCTGCTATCAAAGGTACTCTTCCTGACACTGAAGACGAAGTTGAACGTCCTGCTGACGACAACGGTCCGTTCTCTGCTCTTGCGTTCAAGATCATGACTGACCCGTATGTAGGCCGTCTGACTTTCTTCCGCGTATACTCCGGCGTTCTGAATTCCGGTTCTTACGTGCTCAACTCTACCAAAGGTAAACGCGAGCGTGTTGGTCGTATCCTGCAAATGCACGCAAACCACCGCGAAGAGATCCAAACGGTTTACTCCGGTGACATTGCTGCAGCTGTTGGTTTGAAAGATACCACAACTGGTGACACTCTGTGTGATGAAAAGTCTCCTGTAATTCTGGAGTCCATGGATTTCCCAGAGCCAGTTATCTCTGTTGCGATCGAACCAAAATCCAAAGCAGACCAAGACAAGATGGGTATCGGCCTGTCCAAACTGGCTGAAGAGGATCCAACGTTCAGAACTCGTACAGATGAAGAAACAGGTCAAACGATCATCTCTGGTATGGGTGAGCTTCACCTGGAGATCATTGTTGACCGTCTGAAACGCGAATTTAAAGTCGAGTCGAACGTAGGTGCACCACAGGTTGCTTACCGTGAAACATTCCGTAAGCCAGCTAAAGTGGAAGGTAAATTCGTTCGTCAGTCCGGTGGTCGTGGTCAATACGGTCACGTTTGGGTGGAGTTTGCTCCTCTCGAGGCTGGTCAAGGCTTCCAATTCGAAAACAAAATCGTCGGTGGTGTAGTACCGCGTGAATACATCCCTGCTGTTCAAGCGGGTATCGAAGAATCGATGAAAAATGGTGTTATCGCTGGCTTCCCGCTGGTAGATATCAAAGCTACTGTTGTAGATGGTAGCTACCATGATGTCGACTCCTCCGAGATGGCATTTAAAGTAGCAGGTTCCCTCGCACTGAAGGAAGCTGCGAAAAAATGTGGCGCAGTATTGCTCGAGCCAATCATGAAAGTAGAAGTTACAATGCCTGAAGAGTACATGGGCGATGTTATGGGTGACCTGAACTCCCGTCGTGGTCGTATCGAAGGTATGGAAGCTCGTGCTAACGTACAAGTAATCCGTGCTATGGTACCACTGTCCGAGATGTTTGGTTATTCTACAGTTCTTCGTTCCCGTACCCAAGGCCGTGGCGTTTACTCCATGGTTATCGACCACTACGAAGAAGTACCGAAATTCATCGCTGAAGAAATCGTTAAGAAATCCAAAGGCGAATAATTTCTGGTTCGACTTTATCTTGAAACAGGAAAGGTTTACAATATTGAAGGGACAACTATTCGTAAGGTAAACCTTTCTTCAACACATATACCCTTATTATAAGGAGGCTTTTTCTCATGGCAAAAGCGAAATTTGAACGGAATAAACCACACGTTAACATCGGTACTATCGGTCACGTTGACCATGGTAAAACTACCCTGACTGCTGCTATCACAACTGTATTGGCAACTCAAGGTAAAGCACAAGCTATGAACTACGCTGCAATTGACGCTGCTCCAGAAGAAAAAGAGCGCGGTATCACTATCAACACTGCTCACGTTGAGTACGAAACTGACAACCGTCACTATGCTCACGTTGACTGCCCTGGTCACGCGGACTACGTGAAAAACATGATTACTGGTGCTGCTCAAATGGACGGCGCAATCCTGGTTGTATCCGCAGCTGATGGCCCAATGCCACAAACTCGCGAACACATCCTGTTGTCCAAACAAGTAGGTGTACCATACATCGTAGTATTCATGAACAAATGCGACATGGTAGACGACGAAGAGTTGTTGGAACTGGTTGAAATGGAAATCCGTGACCTGCTGTCTCAATATGAGTTCCCAGGTGACGACACTCCAGTAATCAAAGGTTCTGCTAAAGAAGCTTTGGACAACCCAACTGGTGAATGGGCAGCTAAAATCGCTGAGTTGATGGACGCTGTTGACACCTACATCCCAACTCCTGAGCGTGCAACTGACAAACCGTTCCTGATGCCTGTAGAGGACGTGTTCACGATCACTGGTCGTGGTACCGTTGCTACTGGTCGTGTAGAACGTGGTGTTGTTAAAGTTGGTGAGCAAGTAGAAATCATCGGTTTGGCTGAAGAAACAAAAACTACAACTGTAACTGGTGTTGAGATGTTCCGCAAATTGCTGGATTCCGCTCAAGCTGGTGACAACATCGGTGCTCTGCTGCGCGGTGTTGAACGTAAAGACATCGAGCGTGGACAATGCTTGGCGAAACCAGGTTCCGTTAAGCCTTACACCAAGTTCAAAGCAGAAGTTTATGTTCTGTCCAAAGAAGAAGGCGGACGTCACACTCCTTTCTTTGCTAACTACCGTCCACAATTCTACTTCCGTACAACTGACGTTACAGGTATCATCCAACTGCCAGAAGGCGTTGAAATGATCATGCCTGGCGACAACACTGAGTTCACCGTTGAACTGATCGCTCCAGTAGCGATGGAACAAGGTACTCGCTTCGCTATTCGCGAAGGTGGCCGTACAGTAGGCGCTGGTGTTGTAGCTTCCATCGAATCCTAATCGATTCATACAAAAACCCGACAGCTATATGTTGTCGGGTTTTTTTATTTTGGCTTTTCCAATTATCGGATATTTTCATAACTCCCATCAAAATGATTCAGGCGGTAGTGGGATAGGAATGTGCTACAATACGAACAGGATTTGGATGGGGGCAGAAGAGATGAGAAACAAAGAGCGCTTGTTGTTTTTAATGTTGGCGGGCGTAGTAACGCTGTGGGGACTGAATGTCGTCATGGTGAAATACCTAACGATGTTTCCGCCTATGTATGTTGCAGCGATCCGAATGACGATTGCCGGAATTATCTTAGCTCCAATTATTTATCAATACCGTAAAAATCTTCGCGTTGGAACGACAAACTGGATATTGCTTGCCGGAGTCGGAGCAAGCTCGATTGCTCTTCATCAAATCACACTCGCGACGGGAGTACAGTATACTTCAGCAGGGAATGCTTCACTTATTTTAGGTCTGAACCCATTAGCGACTGCGCTGTTAGCGATGTTATTGCTGGGTGAAGGGATGTCTTGGCGAAAAGGGTTGGGAATCGCGGTTGGTTTCGCAGGGGTGTTGATTGTTGTCATCTCTCAGCATGGTGGTATTCATATGAATGGCTGGGGAGACGCCATTATGTTCTTCTCAATGCTGATGTATGTAACGGGTGGATTGCTCATTCGAAAGCTCGCTTTACGAGGAGTACCCGTTTTGCTGATTACGGTAATGTCACAATGGTTTGGAGTTTTTTTTCTTTGGATTTCTGCACTAATGATTCAGCCGGCTTCCTATTATATAGGTCTGGAAGTAACTCCATTTCAATGGCTTGTCATATTGGCTTCGGCCGTGCTCTCAACAGCAATAGGCTCGGTGGGATGGAATTACGGTATCCGTCAGCTGGGAGCGAGTAGAACAGCGATGTTTTTGAATGGTATGCCATTGGCCAGTTTATTGTTTGCTGCACTGTTTTTGGGAGAACAATTGCAACTGGTGCACTTGCTAGCATTACTTATGATCGTAGGTGGAGTGTATCTTGGGTCTCGTAATCAGGCGAAGCCGTCACCCGTGCCTACAGTAGTGCCTTCCGATTTAACGACAAAAGCGTAGGGGATAATCCCTACGCTTCTTCTTTTTGTTCCCATTGATTCACCATGTGATGAGCAGTGAGGCGCAGCCTATCAAAGATCTGTTGACGAATGTTATCTTCGAGCCCGGTTTCATCCATTGCTTTCTTCATGCAGGATAACCAAGCTTCAGCTTGGACCGTGCCGATGGGAAAACGCATATGACGAGCACGTAGCATGGGGTGTCCGTGAAGATCGGAATAAAGGGTTGGGCCACCCAGGAACTGAGTAAGAAATTGATACTGTCGTTCCTTGACCTCAGTAAAGTCATCTGGAAAGAGAGGGGATATATCAGGATGCTGTTTTACATGATCATAAAAAATATCGACAAGGCGAGCTAAGGTATCTGCTCCACCAATCATTTCATAAGGGGTGCGATTGTCGTTGGACATCAGTGAACTCCTCCTTTACGTAAACAAGTCCACTCATAGTATAACGTCTTCCTTCTATTATAGATAGTTTTGAAAATGAGTTGGCAACCAATCCCGCTTGCTATTCCACCATGATCTCTGTAATATGTTCAGAGTGAGTCAATTCGTTTTGCTCGCTTGTACAAAAAAGTTGCAGCAGCCTAAGAAAAAACTTGCGTTGCCCAAAGCTTTTTAGTACAATAGTGAATGTTGGTCATGGACTTGCGATGATGTGGGAGGTTGCTGACACACCCGGCCCCTTTGCCATGACCGGGGTGCAGGATATTTCCACGGAGAAATGTCTGTTTAGAAAATGGGCGAAAAAGGAGGGACTAAAATGGCAAAGCAAAAGATTCGTATTCGTTTGAAGGCGTATGATCACAAAATCCTGGATCAGTCTGCAGAGAAAATTGTAGACACTGCGAAGCGTTCCGGTGCAAATGTATCCGGTCCAATTCCACTCCCTACGGAGAAAGCAGTTTACACAATCCTGCGTGCGGTTCATAAGTACAAAGATTCTCGTGAGCAATTCGAGATGCGTACACACAAACGTTTGATCGACATTTTGAATCCAACACCACAAACAGTAGATGCTTTGATGCGTCTGGATCTACCATCTGGTGTGGATATCGAGATCAAACTGTAAGGTCCCAAAACGCGACACACGCGCAGACGTTGTCTTGATAAGCGTGTTATACCAAGCAACAAACCCCTGAAATGGCACCCCTGCGCATCGGGCGGGACTTGATACAACATTAAAAACGTTTTATTGAATTAAGCACAGGAGGTGGCACAAATGACCAAAGGAATCTTAGGGAAAAAACTTGGAATGACTCAAGTTTTTGGTCCAAACGGAACAGCGATCGCTGTAACGGTCATCGAGGCTGGTTCTAACGTAGTTCTCCAAAAGAAAGATGTGGAGAATGACGGTTACGAAGCAATCCAAATCGGCTTCGAAGACAAAAAAGAACAGCGCGCTAACAAGCCGGAAAAAGGACATGCAGCAAAAGCTAACACTGCTCCTAAGCGCTTCGTTCGCGAAATTCGCGGAGTTAACCTCGCTGACTTTGAGGTTGGTCAAGAGTTGAAGGCTGACATTTTTGCCGAGGGAGATATTGTTGACGTAGCTGGCGTATCCAAGGGTAAAGGTTTCCAAGGATCGATCAAACGTCACAACCAATCCCGCGGTCCTATGGCTCACGGTTCGCGTTACCATCGTCGACCAGGTTCCATGGGTGCTGTAGCCCCAAACCGCGTATTTAAAGGCAAACCATTGCCAGGTCAAATGGGTGGCGACAATGTTTCCATTCAAAACCTGGAAGTGATTAAAGTAGATGCTGATCGTAACCTGATTCTCGTAAAAGGCTCCGTGCCTGGTCCGAAAAACGGTTGTGTATTGGTATCGACGGCAGTCAAGAGTAAATAGTTAGGAAAGGAGGAACTGACATGCCGAAAGTAGCTCTTTATAACCAAACTGGTTCTCAAGTTGGCGAAATCGATTTGGCAGACAGCGTATTTGGGATTGAGCCTAACAGCGCAGTTCTGTACGAAGCGATCGTGATGCAACAAGCATCCCAACGTCAAGGTACACATGATGTAAAGAACCGCTCCGAAGTACGTGGTGGTGGCCGCAAGCCATGGCGCCAAAAAGGTACAGGTCGCGCACGCCAAGGTTCCATTCGCTCTCCGCAATGGAAAGGTGGCGGTGTTGTATTCGGTCCAACTCCGCGCAAATACGGTTACAAACTGAACCGTAAAGTTCGTCGTCTGGCACTGAAATCTGCACTCTCCACAAAAGTACAAAACAACGAACTGCTGGTACTGGAAGCTCTGAATTTCGCAGCTCCTAAGACCAAAGAAATGACAGCTGTATTGAGCAGCTTGAAAGTAGATCGCAAAGTTCTGATCGTTACCTCCGAGTATGATCAAAACGTAGCGCTCTCTTCCCGCAACATCCCAGGTGCAAAAATCGTAGATGCTGCAGGCATTAACGTTCTGGATCTGGTAGCGCATGACAAAGTAATCGTAACGAAAGAAGCGATTGCGAAAGTAGAGGAGGTGCTCGCCTAATGAAGAGCCTTCATGATGTCCTTAAACGCCCTGTCATTACCGAGCGCACCACTGATATGATGGCTGAGAAAAAGTACGTTTTCGAAGTACCTCTCAAAGCCAACAAAACAGAGATCAAGCAAGCGGTTGAGAAAGTATTTGGCGTAAAAGTTGAAGCAGTTAACACCGTTCGTGTTCCTGCAAAACCAAAACGTTACGGAAAATACTCCGGTTACACATCCGAGTGGAAGAAAGCAATCGTTAAGCTGACTGATGACAGCAAAGAATTGGCCTTCTACGAGGGAGTATAACCTCGACGACTACCGAAAAGGAGGGTATTAACATGGGTATCAAAAAGTTTAAACCGACTTCTCCTGGTCGTCGCCAAATGACGGTTTCTACTTTCGAGGAGATCACCACATCGACTCCTGAAAAATCCTTGTTGGCGCCTCTCAGCAAACAAGCTGGACGCAACAACCAAGGTAGAATTACCGTTCGTCATCAAGGTGGCGGTCACAAACGTAAGTACCGTATTATCGACTTCAAACGTAACAAAGATGGTATCATTGGTCGCGTAGCAACCATTGAATACGATCCAAACCGTTCCGCTAACATCGCACTGATCAACTATGCAGACGGTGAAAAGCGTTACATTATCGCTCCACACAACCTGAAAGTGGGCGACCAGATCGTATCCGGAGCAGATGCCGACATCAAAATCGGTAACGCACTGCCTTTGGAGAAAATCCCGGTAGGTACTACGATCCATAACATTGAGTTGAAACCTGGTAAAGGTGGCCAACTGGTTCGTGCAGCTGGTACTTCCGCTCAATTGCTTGGTCGTGATGGCGAGTTCGTAATCGTGCGCCTATCTTCTGGTGAAACACGCCGCATTCATAACGTTTGCCGTGCTACCATCGGTCAAGTAGGTAACCAAGATCATGAACTGCTGAACATTGGTAAAGCAGGACGTTCCCGCTGGTTGGGTATTCGCCCGACTGTACGTGGTAGCGTAATGAACCCTAACGATCACCCACACGGTGGTGGTGAAGGTCGCGCTCCAATCGGACGTAAAGCACCTGTTACTCCTTGGGGCAAACCAACTCTGGGTCTCAAAACTCGGAAGAAGAAAAACAAATCCGATCAGTACATTATCCGCCGTCGCAAGAAGTAAGCTAGGCTGATACTATAACCGAACGCCTTTGGCGAAGGGAGGTTCACTAATGGGACGTAGCTTAAAAAAGGGTCCTTTCGTGGATGACCACTTGATGAAAAAAGTTGACGAGCAAAATGAAAAGAACGAGAAGCGAGTGATCAAAACTTGGTCCCGTCGTTCCACCATTTTCCCTGATTTCGTTGGACACACGTTTGCAGTTTATGATGGCCGCAAACACGTACCAGTTTACGTATCAGAAGACATGGTTGGTCATAAATTGGGTGAATTCGCACCAACTCGTACCTTCAAGGGTCACGTCGACAACGACAAGAAATCCAAGAAGCGCTAATTTTCTCTTGACAGAGAGGAGGTACAAAGATGGAAGCAAAAGCAGTTGCACGCAATATTCGCATCGCGTCTCGTAAAGTCCGCCTGGTGGTTGACTTGATCAGAGGCAAGCAAGTAGGTGAAGCTTTGGCGATCTTGAAACACACGCCTAAAGCAGCTTCTCCGGTTGTTGAAAAGCTACTGAAGTCCGCTATTGCAAACGCTGAGCATAACTTCGAGCTGGATCCAAATAGCTTGGTTGTTGGCAAAATCTTCGTGGATCAAGGTCCTACGTTGAAGCGTTTCCGTCCGCGCGCTATGGGTCGCGCTAGCCGCATCCATAAACGCACGAGCAACATTACAGTGGTACTAAACGAGAAATAAGGAGGGATTACGTGTGGGTCAAAAGGTAAGCCCGGTCGGTCTTCGGATCGGAGTTATTCGTGACTGGGAGTCCAAGTGGTACGCTGATAAGGACTTCGCAACACTGTTGCACGAAGACTTGAAAATCCGTAAGTATGTAAAAGGGCGTCTGAAAGATGCTGCAGTATCCACTATCGAAATCGAACGCGCAGCTAATCGCGTGAACGTTACGATTCACACCGCTAAGCCTGGTATGGTAATTGGTAAAGGTGGAGCAGAAGTTGAAACTTTGCGTAAATCCCTTACTGAACTGACTGGCAAACGCGTTCATATCAACATCAACGAAGTAAAACGTCCTGACCTGGATGCTACTCTGGTAGCTGAAAATATTGCACGCCAATTGGAAAACCGCATTTCTTTCCGCCGTGCGCAAAAGCAATCGATCACTCGTACGCTTCGCTCTGGCGCAAAAGGTATCAAAACTTTGGTTAGCGGTCGCCTTGGCGGTGCTGACATCGCACGTTCTGAAGGTTACAGCGAAGGTACTGTTCCGCTTCACACACTGCGTGCTGACATCGACTACGGTACTGCTGAAGCACATACCACTTATGGTCGTATCGGTGTAAAAGTGTGGATCTATCGTGGAGAAGTCCTTCCAGCGAGAAAGAACGTCGCTACTGAGGAAGGAGGCAAGTAATCATGTTGACGCCAAAACGCGTGAAACACCGTAAACAACACCGCGGAAAAATGGCTGGTAACGCAAAAGGCGGTACTACTATTGCGTTCGGTGAATACGGATTGCAAGCAATGGAACCATCTTGGGTAACGAACCGTCAGATCGAGGCTGCTCGTATCGCGATGACTCGTTACATCAAACGTGGTGGTAAAGTTTGGATCAAAATCTTCCCTGACAAACCAGTTACACAAAAACCGCTCGAAGTACGGATGGGTTCCGGTAAAGGTTCTCCTGAGAAATGGGTAGCGGTAGTGAAGCCAGGCAAGATCATGTTTGAACTTGCTGGGGTTCCTGAAGAAGTCGCTCGCGAAGCTATGCGTCTGGCTATGCACAAACTGCCTATCAAGTGCAAGTTCGTGAAGCGTGAAGAAGTGGGTGGTGACGCACATGAAGGCTAATGAGTACCGTAATTTGACCACTGCCGAGATCGAACAAAACGTTACTTCTTTGAAAGAAGAGTTGTTCAACCTTCGTTTCCAGCTGGCTACGGGTCAACTCGAAACCACATCTCGTATCAAACAAGTGCGTAAGGATATCGCACGTGCGAAAACCATCCTACGCCAGAGAGAATTGGGAATCGGCTAATTAAAGGAAGGAGGTTTGAACGATGACCGCAGATCGCAATATGCGTCGAACCGTTGTAGGTCGCGTCGTTTCCGACAAGATGGATAAAACCATTGTTGTTCTTGTTGAAACTTACAAGACACACCCATTGTACGGTAAACGCATGAAATTCTCCAAAAAGTTCAAGGCTCACGACGAGAACAACACGGCTAAAGTGGGCGACATCGTAGAAATCATGGAAACACGTCCAATGTCCAAAGACAAACGTTTTCGTTTGGTACGTATCGTCGAAGAGGCAGTAATCGTATAAGATTGATTTTCGGATAAACAATTCCGAAAGGAGGAACAGTAAATGATCCAAACTCAGACGAGATTGGCTGTTGCTGACAACTCCGGTGCTAAGGAACTCATGTGCATCAAGGTTCTGGGTGGTTCCGGTCGCAAAACGGCGAACATCGGTGATGTTATTGTGTGCTCCGTTAAATCCGCTACACCCGGCGGCGTTGTCAAGAAAGGTCAAGTAGTTAAAGCAGTTGTAGTACGCACAGTGAGTGGCGTTCGTCGTCAAGATGGTTCTTACATCCGTTTCGATGAAAACGCGGCTGTAGTTATCAAAGATGATAAATCCCCTCGTGGTACTCGTATCTTTGGACCTGTAGCTCGTGAGCTTCGCGAGAAAGATTTCATGAAGATCATCTCTCTGGCTCCAGAGGTTATCTAATTGAACGGAAAAACTCAGGCAGTTTGTTCGATAGGAGGTGCACCAAGCGATGCACGTTAAAAAAGGCGACACTGTTATCGTAAATGCGGGTAAAGATAAAGGCAAAAAAGGTCGCGTTCTCGCTGCTTATCCGAAGAAAGAACGCGTTCTGGTTGAAGGTATCAACCTCGTAAAGAAACACAGCCGTCCGTCTCAAGCTAACCCGCAAGGTGGCATTGTGACTCAAGAAGCAGCGATTCACGTTTCCAACGTATCTTTGATCGATCCGAAGTCCGGAAAAGCTACTCGCATCGGTTACAAAGTATTGGAGAACGGCAAGAAAGTTCGTTTTGCGAAAAAGTCTGGCGAAGTACTCGACAAGTAGTCAGGTTGGAAAGGAGGATGTCCTTAGATGGCAACAAGACTGAAAGAAAAGTATACCAATGAAATCGTGCCTGGCTTGATGAGCAAGTTTAGCTACTCGTCCATCATGCAAGTGCCGAAAGTTGAAAAGATCATCATCAACATGGGTGTAGGCGAAGCGGTAGCTAACGCTAAATCCTTGGATACTGCAGTGGAAGACCTGCAAATCATCGCTGGTCAACGACCTGTAGTAACACGCGCTAAGAAATCCATCGCTGGTTTCAAACTGCGTGAAGGTATGCCGATCGGTGCGAAGGTTACTCTGCGCGGCGAGCGTATGTACCAATTCCTCGACAAACTGATGAACGTATCTCTTCCGCGTGTCCGTGACTTCCGTGGAATTTCTTCCAAGGCATTTGACGGCCGTGGTAACTACACACTTGGTCTGAAGGAACAACTGATCTTCCCTGAGATCGAGTACGATCAAATTGACAAGGTACGCGGTATGGACATCGTAATTGTCACTTCCGCGAAAACGGATGAGGAAGCACGTGAATTGCTGACTCAAATGGGTATGCCATTCCGTAAATAAACCCAATCGTAAGGAGGGAAGAATGTGGCAAAGAAATCAATGATCATCAAGCAACAGCGGGAGCCGAAGTTTGCAGTACGCGCGTACACACGTTGCGAGCGTTGCGGACGTCCTCACTCCGTATTGCGCAAATTTAAACTCTGCCGTATTTGCTTCCGTGAACTTGCTTATAAAGGTCAAATTCCAGGCGTGAAAAAAGCAAGCTGGTAATTTGAAACGGGAAGGAGGTTTTCTCTCATGGTTATGACTGATCCAATCGCAGATATGTTGACACGCATTCGTAACGCCAACATGGTTCGCCACGAGAAAGTGGAAATCCCGGCGTCTACCATTAAAAAGGAAATCGCGCGCATTCTGAAAGAAGAAGGATTCATCCGCGATGCGGAGTTTGTTGAGGACAACAAACAAGGAATCATCCGCGTTTTCTTGAAATATGGTGCTGAGAACGAGCGTGTAATCACAGGTCTGAAACGTATCTCTAAACCAGGTCTTCGTGTTTATGCAAAGAACAATGAAGTTCCAAAGGTTTTGGGTGGCCTCGGTTGCGCGATCATCTCCACATCCACTGGTGTAATGACGGACAAGCAAGCTCGTCAAGCAGCAGTTGGCGGAGAAGTACTAGCATACATCTGGTAATTCAATAGATTGAAGAAAAGCACAGGAGGTGCACCACATGTCTCGTGTCGGTAGAAAACCGATCGTGGTACCTGCAGGCGTTACCCTCACTCTGAACGGAACTGAGCTGACGGTAAAGGGCCCTAAGGGTCAACTCGTTCGTAACTTTCATGAAGATATTAAAATCAACATCGCTGAGAACGAAGTAGTAGTAGAGCGTCCTAGCGACAACAAACTGCATCGTTCCCTTCACGGTACGACTCGTGCGCTTGTTGCCAACATGGTAAAAGGCGTATCCGAAGGTTTTACTCGCACTCTTGAGCTGGTCGGTGTAGGTTACCGTGCAGCGAAAACCGGTTCCGGTGTAACACTTTCTCTCGGTTTCTCCCATCCAGTTGAGGTAACTCCTGAAGCTGGTATCGAAATCGACGTGCCAAACCAAACCACTCTGGTGGTTAAAGGAATCAACAAAGAGCGCGTAGGACAAATTGCCGCTGAAATCCGTTCACTGCGTAAACCTGAGCCATACAAAGGTAAAGGTATTAAGTACAGTGATGAAGTGGTTCGTCGTAAAGAAGGTAAAAAAGGTAAATAAGCTTCTAGCTTCATGAGAAAGGAGGCCGCTTAATGTTTACGAAAGCTGATAAAAACAAAGCTCGGAAAAAACGTCACCTGCGCATCCGCAAACGCGTGATTGGTTCTACCATTCGCCCGCGTCTGAACGTGTTCCGTTCTTCTAAGCACATCTACGCTCAACTGATTGACGATGCGACTGGAGCAACTCTGGTATCTGCATCTTCTCTGGATAAAGAGCTGGGCCTGAAAAATGGCGCTAACGTGGAAGCTGCTACAGCTGTTGGTACACTGATCGCTAAGCGTGCACAAGAAAAAGGTGCAACTGAAGTGATTTTTGACCGCGGCGGTTACATCTATCATGGACGTATTAAAGCACTGGCAGAAGCAGCTCGCGAAGCTGGTCTGCAATTCTAACAACAAGGAGGGTAAGGAATGCGTATCGACCCTAGCAAATTAGAGCTCGAAGAAAAAGTAGTCGCCGTTAACCGCGTAGCTAAGACGGTTAAGGGTGGACGTCGCATGAGCTTCAGCGCCCTGGTTGTTGTGGGTGACCGTAACGGCCATGTAGGTGCTGGTATGGGTAAAGCTCAAGAAGTTCCAGACGCCATTCGCAAAGCGATTGACGACGCTAAGAAAAAATTGATCCGTGTACCAATGAGAGGAACAACTGTTCCGCACGAAGTTCTGTGCCAATTTGGTGCCGGTAAAGTTCTCATCAAGCCTGCTTCTGCTGGTACTGGTGTTATCGCGGGTGGTCCTATCCGTGCCGTACTCGAGCTGGCTGGTGTGGGCGACGTACTGAGCAAATCTCTTGGTTCGAACAATCCTATCAACATGGTCAACGCTACGCTGGAAGGCCTGGGCCGTCTGAAAACAGCGGAAGATGTCGCGAAGTTGCGCGGTAAGACTGTTGACGAGTTGTTGGGTTAATAAGGAGGGAATGAAAATGGCAAAATTGCAAATCACCCTCAAACGCAGCCTGATCGGACGTACTGTCGATCAACAGGACACTGTGAAAGCACTGGGTCTTCGCAAAATCAACTCCACTGTAGTGAAGGAAGATAACGCTGCAATCCGTGGAATGGTTTTCAAAGTGAAGCACTTGGTTGAAGTGAAAGAAGTAGAAGCATAATTGAACATCTCAAGAGTTAGGAGGTGCAACGTATGAAATTGCATGAACTGCAACCTGCAGAAGGATCCCGTCACACTCGTAAGCGCATCGGTCGCGGTATCGGTAGCGGTACTGGCAAAACTGCTGGTAAAGGTCACAAAGGTCAAAACGCTCGTTCCGGTGGCGGCGTACGCCCAGGTTTCGAGGGTGGTCAAAACCCATTGTACCGTCGTCTGCCTAAACGCGGTTTCACTAACATCAGTCGTAAAGAATACGCGATTGTTAGCCTGGACGCGCTGAACCGTTTTGAAGAGGGTACTGTAGTAACACCTGAGCTTCTGAAAGAAACTGGTGTTATCAGTGCGCTGCGCGACGGTGTTAAGGTTCTTGCTAACGGCGAACTGACAGTGAAGCTGACTGTAAAAGCTCACAAGTTCTCCGGAGCTGCTGCTGAGAAGATCGCACAAGTCGGTGGAACAACCGAGGTGATCTAATGTTAGCGTCCTTTACTAACATTTTTAAGATTAGCGACCTGCGTCGTAAAATCCTGTTTACGCTCATGATGTTGGTAGTGTTCCGAATCGGAAGTTTTGTACCAGTTCCTAACGTAAACGTCGAGTTGTTTCAGCAGAACACAAACCACTTGCTTGGATTGTTAAACACCTTTTCGGGTGGAGCTCTGAAAAATTTCTCGATTTTTGCCATGGGTATCATGCCGTATATTACGGCGTCGATTATCATGCAGCTGTTGTCGATGGACGTGATTCCAAAGCTTACGCAATGGTCACGTGAAGGAGAGGTTGGTCGACGCAAGATCGCTACGGTTACCCGCTACAGTACAATTATTCTCGGTGCGATTCAATCCATCGGGATGACAATTGGTTTCAACAATATGGCGCCTGGCTTGTTGAAGGATACGTCCGTTGGCAGCTATGCACTCATTGCGTTGACACTGACAGCAGGTACCGCGTTCTTGATGTGGATGGGTGAACAGATTACTGAGAAAGGAATCGGTAACGGGATTTCGATCCTGATCGTTTCCGGTATCGTCGCGAACATCCCTGGTGGAATTGAGACGATCTATTCCACTCAGTTTGCTGATCCATCCCAAAACATTTTCTTCAGCATCGTCAAAGTTGTGATTATCTTGCTGGTGATCCTCGCTATTATTGTCGGGGTTATCTTTATGCAGCAAGGTGTGCGTAAGATTCCAGTGCAATATGCTAAGCGCGTGGTTGGACGGAAAATGTACGGTGGTCAATCTACCCACATTCCACTGAAAATCAACTCTGCTGGTGTTATTCCTGTCATCTTCTCCATCTCGCTCGTAATTTTCCCTTCGACAATTGCTCAGTTCTGGGTTGATCAATCTGGAACAGGTATTGCCAACTGGATTTATCAAAACTTCCAAGTCAGTGCACCGCTTGGAATGGCGCTGTACGCCATCTTGATTATCGGGTTTACCTACTTCTACACCTTTGTACAGATGAATCCTGTACAAATGGCAGAGAACATGAGGAAAAATGGCGGTTACATTCCTGGTATTCGACCTGGTAAAAACACTGAGGTGTACATTACTCGTACATTGAACCGCTTAACATTGGCGGGCGCTCTCTTCCTGATGCTGATTTCCGTCTTGCCGTTCTTCTTCAGCAAGTTGGCGAATCTGCCGCAGTCGATTTACATCGGTGGTACTTCGCTGTTGATCGTAATCGGGGTTGCCCTGGATACGATGAAACAGATCGAAAGCCAGATGATCAAGCGCCACTACCAAGGGTTCATCAAGTAATACCTATGTTTTTACAGAAAAGCCTCTGTAAGCTTTTCTTTATGGGACGGAGGGAATGGACGTGAATATAATTCTGATGGGGCTGCCTGGCGCTGGTAAAGGTACACAGGCAGAACGAATCATTGAAGAGTTTGACATCCCGCACATTTCGACTGGTGATATGTTCCGAGCAGCGGTCAAAAATGAAACGCCGCTCGGACTAGAGGCTAAATCCTATATGGATAAAGGTCTGCTCGTTCCCGATGAGGTTGTCATCGGGATTGTGCGGGAACGTCTGTCGATGGACGACTGCGAAAAAGGATTCCTGTTAGATGGATTTCCTCGCACCGTTCCGCAGGCGGAAGCGTTGACAGCTACTGTAAAGGAGCTGGGACGCGATATTAATCATGTGATTAATATCAATGTTCGTAGGGAACTGCTGATTGAACGTCTGACCGGTCGCTGGATCTGCCCAGTGTGTGGAGCTAGCTATCATACGATGTTCAACCCTCCAAAAGAGGCTGGCGTGTGTGATAAAGATGGTGGCAAACTGTATCAGCGTGAAGACGACAAGCCGGAAGTGGTAGCACAACGACTTGATGTCAACATTGCTCAGACACAACCACTCATCGATTATTACTCCGCTCAGGAGCTCCTGCGAGATATCAATGGGGAACAAGATATCCAGGTAGTGTTTGCGGAAATTAAGTCTTTGTTGCGAGGGTAATTGCGAATGATTATCCTAAAGTCGAAAGCAGAACTTGAGGTTATGCGCGAAGCTGGTCGTATCGTCGCACTCACCCATCAAGAACTGGCCAAGGCCATCAAGCCTGGTGTCACGACGAAGCAACTTGACGAAATTGCCGAGACGTTTATCCGTAGCATGGCCGCGGTTCCGTCATTCAAAGGCTACGGTGGCTTTCCAGGAAGTATCTGTGCTTCAGTCAATGAAGAACTCGTACACGGGATCCCAGGAAAACGGACGTTACAAGAGGGAGACATCATCAGTCTAGACATCGGTGCCCAGTTTGAGGGCTACCATGGAGACTCCGCTTGGACGTGTCCGGTAGGCACAATTTCTACAGAAAATCAGAATCTCTTGCGAGTAACAGAAGAGTCGTTGTTCAAGGGGCTTGAAAAAGCGATACCGGGTGCACGATTGTCTGATATCTCACATGCGATTCAGGTTCATGCAGAAGCTGCCGGCTTCACACTCGTTCGCGAGTATGTGGGGCATGGGATTGGGCAAAACTTGCACGAAGATCCGCAGGTTCCTAACTATGGCCCTCCAGATCGAGGTCCACGGTTGAAACCAGGCATGGTGTTGGCAATTGAGCCAATGGTAAATGCCGGCGAACGTTATGTCCGCACATTGGAGGACAATTGGACGGTAGTAACAGTGGATCGGAAAACATGTGCTCATTTTGAACACACCATCGCGATTACGGAAGATGGCTATGAGATTTTTACACGGGCGTAAACGAGGATTCCTTTAGATTGGGATTGTCGTCCAACGTGTCGACGATAAGTTCGTTGTGTGATCATTTCGCAAAACTCATGGTCTGACTGAAGAGCAGAAGAAAGGAGAGTTTACCATGGCAAAAGATGATGTAATTGAGGTGGAAGGTACGGTAATCGAACCTTTGCCTAATGCTATGTTTCGGGTAGAATTAGAGAATGGACATAAGATCCTTGCTCACGTTTCCGGAAAAATCCGCATGCACTTTATCCGTATCCTGCCTGGGGATAAAGTAACTGTTGAACTGTCGCCGTACGACTTAACCCGCGGACGTATTACGTACCGCTATAAATAGTTAGTAAAACCCCTAGAAAAGGGAGGCAAGAACCATGAAAGTGAGACCTTCGGTTAAACCGATCTGCGAGAAATGCAAGGTTATCCGTCGTAAAGGTAACGTAATGGTTATTTGTGAAAATCCTAAGCATAAGCAAAAACAAGGGTAAACAAGGAGGTGCTTTTTACACATGGCACGTATTGCAGGCGTTGACTTGCCGCGCGAAAAACGCGCTGAAGTCGCTCTTACCTACATCTTTGGTATTGGCCGCCCCACGTCTCAAAAAATTCTGTCCGCCACTGGCGTAAGTGCGAACACTCGTGTTCGTGATCTGACAGAAGAAGAAGTTGCTAAACTTCGTGAGTACATTGACAAAACCGTGAAGGTGGAAGGCGATCTCCGTCGTGAGATCTCCCTGAACATCAAGCGCCTGATGGAAATCGGCTGCTTCCGCGGTATTCGTCATCGTCGTGGGCTCCCTGTTCGCGGTCAACGCTCAAAAACAAATGCTCGTACGCGTAAAGGTCCACGCCGTACAGTAGCTAACAAGAAGAAGTAAAGGAGGGTAATCTGACATGGCGAAAAGAAAACAGGCTACAGCTGCTCGTACCCGTCGTCGTGATCGCAAAAATGTGGAAGTCGGCGTAGCACACATCCGCTCCACATTCAACAACACGATTGTGACGATCACTGATCCACACGGAAACGCGATCTCTTGGTCCAGTGCTGGTTCCCTCGGTTTCAAGGGTTCCCGCAAAAGCACTCCATTTGCTGCGCAAATGGCTGCTGAATCGGCTGCTCGTGTTGCGATGGAACACGGCATGCGTTCTCTTGAAGTATCAGTAAAAGGCCCTGGTGCAGGTCGTGAAGCTGCGATCCGTTCCCTGCAAGCTACTGGTCTTGAAGTGAACATGATTAAAGACGTGACGCCAATTCCGCACAACGGTTGCCGTCCACCAAAACGTCGCCGCGTGTAACTGGTTTATATCGTTCAGAACATGTCCATACTAGAATGGTAAATTCTGATTTATAGCTTGTCATGCACGCAAACGGTAAACCGCCGGGGAAATTCCTGAGTGGGCACGTATGCGGCCCACCCAAGGATTTCGACGTTTTGAAGGAGGGTTTTGTTTAATGATAGAAATAGAAAAACCAAAAATCGAGGTTGTGGAAGTTAGCGACGACAACTCGTACGGAAAGTTTGTTGTAGAACCTCTTGAGCGTGGATATGGAACTACCCTTGGCAACTCGCTGAGACGAATTCTACTTTCGTCCTTGCCAGGCGCGGCAGTTCGTACCGTGCAAATCGATGGGGTTCTTCACGAGTTCTCTACGGTTGAAGGCGTCGTTGAAGATGTAACCGAGATCATCCTGAACATCAAAGGCTTGGCGCTGAAGATCCATTCCGATGAAGAAAAAGTAATCGAGATCGATGCAGAAGGCGAAGGCGTTGTCAAAGCGGGAGATATCCGTGCTGACAGTGATGTGGAGGTCTTAAACCCTGATCTTCATATTGCAACGTTGGCCAATGGCGGTCGTCTGCATATCCGCATGACAGCTGGACGTGGTCGTGGTTATGTTCAATCAGATGGAAATAAATCGGAGGATCTACCGATTGGTGTGATTCCGATTGATTCGATCTACACGCCGATCAAGCGTGTTAACTATCAAGTGGAAAATACCCGTGTAGGGCAAATGACCAACTATGACAAGTTGACCCTTGAGGTTTGGGCAAACGGCAGCATCAGTCCGGAAGAGGCCGTTAGCCTCGGCGCCAAAATCATGACGGAGCACTTGAACCTGTTTGTCGGTCTGACCGACGAGGCGAAAGATGCAGAAATCATGGTGGAAAAGGAAGAAGACAAGAAAGAGAAAGTGCTCGAGATGACTATCGAAGAGCTCGATCTTTCTGTTCGTTCCTACAACTGCTTGAAGCGTGCCGGTATCAACACCGTGCAAGAGCTGACGCAGAAGACCGAAGAGGACATGATGAAAGTGCGCAACCTGGGACGCAAATCTCTGGAAGAAGTACAAGAAAAGTTGGCTGAGTTGGGCCTGTCCCTTCGCAGCGACGACTAGAGACATTAGTATACCCGAAAGCACGCTCTGTTCTCTCGAGTAAGAGGGAGGTAAGAACATGGCACAACGTAAATTGGGTCGTCGTAGCGATGCTCGTAAAGCGCTGTTCCGCGACTTGGTAACTGACCTGATCATCAACGAGCGCATCGAAACTACAGAGATGAAGGCGAAAGAATTGCGCCCAATCGCTGAGAAAATGATTACGCTCGCGAAACGTGGCGATCTGCACGCTCGTCGTCAAGTATCTGCTTTCGTTCGTAAAGAAGTAGCGAACGAAGAAGGTCGCGATGCAGTTCAAAAACTGTTCGATGAAATCGCTCCTCGTTTCAAAGAGCGTAACGGTGGATACACTCGTATCCTCAAAACCGGCCCTCGTCGTGGCGATGCTGCACCGATGGCTTACATCGAATTGGTTTAATAGATCCATACAATCTGGTCGTTTCACCAAGGACATGGGACTTGTTCCCTGACCTGAAACAACCGCGAAAAGGGTGGGGGCAGATCTGGTCATAGGCTGGACTCTGATTCAACCCTTTTTTCCTTTATCTAGAGAAATATGAATTCTATTGTTTTGCTGCTCATTTCCCTGTGAAGGCTGGGGAGGATGTGAACGCCTCATGAATGAGGAGAGCTTGCTGGCATTTCGTAATGTTTCTTTTTCCTACGATGGGGATGAGGGACAGCGAGTACCGGTGCTTAAAAGCGTAGACCTGACGATCGAAAAAGGCACTTTTGTTTCCGTACTGGGACACAATGGCTCGGGAAAATCCACTCTGGCAAAGCTCATGAACGCTTTGCTTTTGCCAGAAGACGGCGTCATACTCGTTAGCGGTTTTGATACCAAAGACGAAGAAATGCTGTGGGAGATCCGCAGACATGTGGGAATGGTCTTTCAAAATCCGGACAATCAAATTGTCGGAGCTACTGTCGAGGACGACGTGGCATTTGGCCTGGAAAACATGGGTGTGGACCCTCAGGAGATGCGTAAGCGAATTGACGAAGCGTTGCTCTCGGTAGGGATGGAAAAGTATCTGATGGCACAGCCGCACCGTTTATCCGGCGGACAAAAGCAACGGGTGGCGATCGCAGGAATCATGGCGATGAGACCGTCTGTCATCATTTTAGATGAAGCTACTGCTATGCTGGATCCACAGGGGCGTCAGGAAGTCATGATGCTGGCTCGCCGTCTCAACCGTGAAGAGGGCATTACGATCATCAACATCACGCATTTTCCCGAGGAAGCTGTCTTTTCTGATCGGGTGACTGTTATGAATGCTGGAGAAGTCCTGATGGAAGGGTCACCGCATGACGTATTCAGTCAGGTAGAGCGACTCCAGTCAGCCGGGTTGGATGTACCGTTTTCCGTTCGAATACGGTATGCACTCGCTGCCAAGGGAATTCATCTACCGTTTGTACTGCACCAAGAGGAGCTGGTGGAGCACGTATGCAGATTACTTTTGACCAAGTAAGCCACTTGTACGGGAAAGGAACACCGTTTGAACGACTTGCCCTCAATGAGATTTCCTTGACGATTCCGTCAGGTTCTTTTGTTGGCATTATTGGACAAACCGGCTCCGGCAAGTCTACCTTAATTCAGCATCTGAACGGGTTGCTTGCACCGACTTCTGGCCGAATTCTTCTAGGAGACGCGGTCATAACACCTTCCCAGCGACTGCCTCATGCTCGACGAAAAGATATTGGTCTGGTTTTTCAGTATCCTGAGCATCAGTTGTTTGAAGAGACTGTAGCCAAAGACATCTCTTTTGGACCACTCAATTTTGATTTGCCAGCGGAAATGGTTGAATCACGGACGCGGGAATCATTGGAGATCGTCGGACTCGATTATGAAACGATAAAAGATCGTTCTCCTTTCCAGTTGAGTGGCGGGCAGATGAGGCGTGTTGCGATCGCGGGGGTACTGGCCATGCAGCCGAAAGTACTTGTATTGGATGAGCCGACAGCAGGACTGGACCCTTCCGGTCGAAAGGCGATTCTGGAGGGCATCAATCGCATTCATCGGGAACAGCAACTGACGACATTGCTGGTCACACACAGTATGGAAGAAGCAGCTCGTTATGCGGATTATTTACTCGTGATGGCGGCTGGACAAGTTGTCTTGCAGGGAACACCGAGTGAGGTATTTATGCAAGCTGATTTGTTGAAGCAACTGTCTCTCGATGTACCGGAAACAGTTGCGATAGTTTCCCTTATGAATCAATTGTTGCCGGACAACGCACATCTGCCACATTCCCTTTATCGGGAAGAAGAGCTGATTGACCATTTGCAAAAACGGCTGTCCGTGCCAAAGGAGAGTTAGGCATGCTGCAGAATATTGCGATTGGTCAATACGTGCCGGGACAGTCCTTTCTCCATCGTGCGGATCCACGGAGCAAACTGCTCTTTATCATCCTTTTTGCTACTTTGGTATTTTTGGCGAACAATATGGTAACTTACTCGGTACTCATCGCGTTTACGCTTTTTACGGCGTTGTTATCTCGACTCTCTCTCTCCTATATTTTGAAAAGCTTGAAGCCAGTCTGGATTTTAATCCTGTTTACGGTTGTCCTTCATATTTTCATTACAAAAGGTGGGACCGTCTATTATCAATGGGGAAGTTTCACGATTGAGCAAGAAGGCGTTCGACAAGCGATCTTTATTTCCTTGCGATTGGGACTTCTCGTCCTGATCAGCTCCTTGTTGACGTTGACGACCTCTCCTATTGACTTGACGGAAGGACTGGAGCGCTTGCTCGGCCCCTTTGGGAAGATTGGTGTTCCTGTACATGAGATCGCGCTCATGATGTCGATCGCGCTTCGTTTTATTCCGACGCTCATGGAAGAAACGGATAAGATCATCAAGGCACAATCAGCCAGAGGAGCTGATTTTTCCAGCGGCAACCTCGTTCGTCGTGCAAAGAATTTAGTTCCGATCGCGATTCCGCTGTTTATCAGCGCGTTCCGTCGTGCTGAGGAGCTCGCTTTGGCGATGGAGGCTCGTGGCTATCGAGGTGGTGTCGGGAGGACGAGGCTGAATAAGCTGGCTTTTTCCTGGCGGGATACATGCGTGGTTGTGGCAGGTGTTCTCTTGATGGTTGTGATAGGGTGGTGGCGTTCTTGAGAAGGCTCAAATGTGTCGTAGCTTACGACGGTACCGATTTTAGTGGCTTTCAGGTGCAGCCTGATCAAGTAACGGTACAGGGAGAGATCGAAGCAGCCCTGCAGCGAATCACGGGCGAGGAGGCCCAGATAGCTGGTTCTGGGCGTACCGATGCGGGTGTCCATGCGCGTGGTCAGGTCATTCATTTTGATACGGCTAGCAACATTCCATTGGAAAAATGGGGTTTTGTGCTGAACAATCAATTGCCTGACTCGATTGTGGTTCGCTCGATCGAAGAGGCGGAGACGACCTTTCACGCCCGTTTTGATGTACAGGTAAAGGAATACCGCTATTGTATCGATAACAACCCTGTAGCAGATGTATTTCGTCATCGGTACGCGGATCATATTCGCTTTCCGCTCGATGTAGAGGCCATGCAACAGGCTGCCCACCATTTGGAGGGGGAACACGACTTTACTTCTTTTTGCTCGGCGAAGACCTATGTGGAGGACAAAGTCCGGACCGTCTATGGATTGACCGTCGAGCGCTTGGGGAATGAGGTCTGGGTGACCTGCCGGGGGAATGGCTTTTTGTACAATATGGTGAGAATCATAGTAGGAACATTGGTGGAAGTCGGGCAAGGCAAACGTCAGCCCGATGAGCTTCAGGACATTCTCGTAGCCTGTGATCGGGAAATGGCTGGTAAAACAGCACCCGCTAAAGGATTAACGATGTGGGAAGTCGTCTACTAGCAATTCAATTTCCAATTAATAGAGCAGGTGTAGGCACTTGACTCTGACCCATCACATGTAGTACGATAATCCTTGGTATTTTAACCCCGCTAGCCCCACTCTAGCCCCGGGATTGAAAGACAAGTTCGTGATGAAACACCTGGAAGAGTTGCTCACCCGTTACGAAGCAATAACTTCCATTTGCAAGTTTCGGTTGTATTGGTTATAAGTAAATGTGAATGTGTAAGGTAAGATACTTAGGAGGGACAAACATGCGTACCACATATATGGCGAAACCGCTCGAAGTTGAGCGTAAATGGTACATCGTTGACGCAGAAGGTCAAACGCTTGGCCGTCTGGCTAGCGAAGTAGCTTCGATCCTGCGCGGCAAACTGAAACCTGAATTTACTCCTCACGTTGATGCTGGCGATTTCGTAATCGTAATCAACGCTGACAAAGTAAAACTGACAGGTAAAAAATTGCAAGACAAAATCTACTACACTCACTCCCTGTATCCAGGTGGTTTGAAAAAGACCACTGCTGGCGACATGCTGAACAAGAGACCAGATCGTCTGTTCGAACTGGCTGTAAAAGGCATGCTGCCTAAAAACAGCCTGGGACGTCAAATGTTCACCAAGCTGAAAGTATACGCTGGAACTGAGCACCCGCATGCAGCACAAAAACCAGAAGTTTGGCAAATTCGCGGTTAAGGTAAAGGGAGGAAATATACGTGGCACAAGTACAATACTACGGTACAGGTCGTCGTAAGCACTCCGTTGCACGCGTTCGCCTGGTTCCAGGTGAAGGTCGCATTGTGATCAACAAGCGTGAAATGGACACTTACTTTGGTTTGGAAACACTGAAATTGATCGTAAAACAACCACTCGTTCTGACTGAAACCCTCGGTCGTTACGATGTTCTGGTTAACGTAAACGGCGGCGGAACCACTGGTCAAGCTGGTGCAATCCGTCACGGCGTAGCTCGCGCTCTGTTGAAAGCAGATCCGGAACTGCGCGGCGCTCTGAAACGCGCTGGCTTCCTGACTCGCGATCCTCGTATGAAAGAGCGTAAAAAATACGGCTTGAAAGCAGCTCGTCGCGCACCTCAATTCTCCAAGCGCTAATTGCTGTTGCTGGATTCAACCCCTTGTCTGTTTACAGGCAGGGGGTTTTCCTTTGTCCTCATGGTCATAATTGGCCAGCTTTGTCCATATGATGGATACGAGAATGGGACAAAGGGGACGATACACGGTGACACGAAAAGGGATTGGCTGGATTTTGGCTTTCGCCTTACTGGTGGTGTTGTTCACCTATGAAACGCCTGATCGCTCCTCCTGGACGGCGTGGTCGCTTCCACTGGCTGGGACAGTGATTGCCATTGATGCCGGACATGGAGGGAAGGACGGAGGCGCAACATCTTCATCGGGAGACGTAGTGGAAAAGGACGTCACACTTGCGATAAGCATGTATTTGCGCGACTTTCTGCAACAGTCAGGCGCTTATGTCGTCATGACCAGGGAAGAGGACAAGGATTTGGCTTCGCCCGACGCGGATTCTAACCGGAAGCGCAAGTCAGAGGATATTCGCAATCGGGTCAAACTCGTCAACGAGAACACACCGGATTTTCTCATCAGTATTCACGTAAATGCGATCCCGTCGCCTAAATGGTCTGGTGCACAAACCTTTTACTCACCGGCTTACAAGAAAAGCGAAGAGATGTCATACCTCATCCAGGATGAGATCAAGCGTGTGATGGGGAACACAAATCGAGTACCCAGCAAGACAGAAAACGTTTTTCTCATTCGGGAAGTGACATGTCCGGCTGTATTAGTGGAAGTCGGTTTTGTGAGCAATACGCAGGAGGCCAAGCAGCTCCAATCGGTGGATTATCAAAAAGCAATGGCGAACGCGATCTACCAAGGGATTTTACGTCAATACTCTGGTGAAAAGGCTCTAATTACACCTTGAGGACTCGGGCTTCGTGTTCCTCGGGAGCGAATATGCTATAATGAACGCGCGAACATCATAGCTACAGGGTGGCATTCATTGAAAAGACAATAGATGAGGTGAACAAGATGTTGACCAAAGAACAAGTTCTTGAGGCACTGCGTGACGTAAAAGACCCGGAAATTAACCGCAGCCTGGTTGAACTAAATATGATTCGTGACATCCGTATTGAAGGCAGTACCGTCAGTCTCACCGTTGTACTGACTATTACAGGCTGTCCGCTGAAAGCAAAGATCGAGGACGATGTCATTGCTGCATTACGCGCATTGGGTGCAGAAGATGTTCATCTGCAGTTTGGAGCCATGACAGATGATGAACGTGCTGCTCTCAGTGCACAGTTGCGCGGAGGCGGAGCGGGACAGACTCACAATATGACGCCCGGACAAGCACCTGTACTCAATCCCATTTTGGACAAGAATTCCAAAACAACTTTTATCGCAGTTACTTCCGGAAAAGGTGGCGTAGGGAAATCGACCGTTACCGTCAATCTGGCTGTTGCGTTAGCTCGCATGGGCAAAAAGGTCGGAATCATTGATGCGGATATTTACGGCTTTAGTGTTCCCGATATGATGAACATCGAACAGCGTCCGACGGTTATCGGGGAAACCATCCTGCCTGTAGAACGAATGAACGTAAAAGTTATGTCTATGGGCTTTTTTGTAGAAGACAACTCCCCGATTATTTGGAGAGGTCCGATGCTGGGTAAAATGCTGCGCAATTTCTTCTCCGAAGTTCATTGGGGGGAAGAACTGGATTACTTGCTGCTGGACTTGCCTCCAGGAACAGGGGATATGGCGCTGGACGTTCATACGATGATCCCGCAAAGCATGGAAATCGTCGTGACAACACCTCACGCGACGGCTGCCTTTGTTGCTGCTCGCGCTGGAGCCATGGCAAAGCGTACGGGACATGAAATTCTCGGGATCGTGGAAAACATGGCTTGGTACGAAGCAAAAGATGGTTCAAAGGAATACGTGTTTGGACGTGGTGGAGGTGCCAAACTGGCAGAAACGCTTACAAGCGAGCTGCTGGCACAAATTCCGTTGGGACAGCCTGACAACCATCCATCTGAACCCGATTACTCTCCATCAATTTACCGGGAGCAATCAGCAATCGGACAGATCTACATGGATATGGCGAAACGCGTCGCTGAGAAATGCGAAAGCGCAGTTAAACAATAAAAAGAAAACAAAAAGGTGGGCTCCTTCAAAAGAGCTCACCTTTTTCACGGATAGGAATTTATAAGCTCGATCGCTTATAATTCCGGGGCGTATGGAGAAGCGCCTCAGCGTCCGCTTATTACTTTGTGGAACTCTGCCCTCCGCCTCCACCGCTCTTTTTGCCTTTGTTTTTCTTTGGTTTAAGCTCTTTTGGTTTGGTCATTTCCTCTTGAACTTTGGTCATAAGCTTCATCATTTCCTCCTGAAACAGAGGGCTTTTCATGGATTCCTTCATAACCTGCATGGTTTGTTGACGGTATGCGGAACTTTTCATGAGATCCATCAGGTTTTTTTCAAACTCGGGATCCTTCATCACGCTGATGAGCTCTTTTTGGTAGTCCGGATCCTTCATTAAGTCCTTCATAAGTGTCTTTTGCTCATTTTTCATGGACTTGGCTAACGTGCTGGCGAATTTAGGATCTTTGAATGCGTCTTTGATCTGCGTGCTTTTTGGATCAGTCAAACTTTGAATCAAGGTAGTGCGCACAGTGGATTCGTCCATCACGACATTTTGCTTGAACTTTTCGTCCTTCATCATTTTTTCAACCGATTTTTTGGCTTCGTCGGTCTGCAAAATGTCCAGCACCATGTCTTTCGTGCTTTTATAATCAGGCTGAGACGTACTTTTTGCTCCGCCGCTTGATGAGCAACTCGTCATGAGCAGACAGACAGCTAGTGATAGCCAAAAAGCCATTGCCTTTTTTCCCATGGGGTGGACACCTCCTTCTTTACTCTGCCTACAAGTAACGTGTGCATTTTGTTTTGTTCTTACGCTAGTATTTTCTTGCATGCATTGGTACAATCATATTCGATGTGGATGGGAGGGAATGTTTGGTGAGTTTGCGTAAGTATGGCTGGCTTTTTTTCACTACCCTACTGCTTGGCGGATTGGGTGGTGCATTAGTCGCCTTTATTTTTGACTTGGAAAAATTGACGGAAAGCAGTGCAGGCAACTTTTTTGTAGGCACTCTTATGTACGTGTTGTATGGGATGACCATCAGTATTGTGGCCCAAATGGGTTTTTTTGCGTATATGACGATTAATTATTTTGCGAAGACCATCTTTAAAACGCCTGCGATGTGGAAAAGTGTCCAAGTGTTTCTCGTCGTCTTTGTATTTTTTGATATGATTTATCTGCGCTATACCTCACTGGGGGATGGCGGATCCATTGGGCCTTTTCTCGTTGAACCGATCCTTTTGCTGATTGTAGCGGTGGTAACGGCTTTTGGAAAATCAAATTTGACCAACCGTACCGCATGGATTCCTACGTTGTTCTTTATGTTCGTCGTCACAGCGCTTGAGTGGATTCCAGCACTCAAAGAAGTCGATGTCCATTCCACGTTGTCCATGCTGGTTCCTTTATTGTTTTGCAACGTCTGGCAAGTCATGCAATTACATCGTCTTGTAAAAAGAGAAAGCTGACCCAAAGTAGGTCAGCTTTTTTGTATGTAGCTGGATAGGAATTAATGGATCTCTTTGCTCTTCACGTCCGTACCTGTGATGAGCTCAGATACGGTGACGAATTCATAGCCTTGCTGGCGTAGCTTGTCGATGATGACGGGGAGAGCTAAATGCGTTTCTTTGCAGGAGTCGCTCGCGTGCATCAGAATAATATCACCAGGGTGAGCTTTTGATAATACGTTGTTGATGATAGTCTCTGTACCTGGATTCATCCAATCCTTGGAGTCTGTGTCCCATTGGATGACGGAATACCCCATGCCACCGGCGATTTGCAAGACGCGTTTGTCGAAATCCCCATTGGGCATCCGGATCAGGTTTGGCTTTTTACCCGTCATTTCGGTGAGAATGGTGTCCGCCTTACCGATCTGGGAGCGGATTTCTTCATCCGAGTATTTGCTGTAATTATCATGCTTGTGTCCGTGTGAGCCAATTTCGAAGCCGTCTTCTTTAATGCGTTTGACGATTTCAGGATGACGTTGACTCCACGGAGAAGATAAAAACAAAGTAGCCTTGGTCACATTCTTTTCCTTCAGAATATCTAGGATGGGTACCGTGCGCGTTTCTCCCCAGCTGATGTCGAATGTCAGGGCGATCTTTTTCTCTTTGGTGTCTACTTTGTAGATGGCTTGTGGAGCTTGATTTCCACCTGAAAAGGCCGCGATCGTATCACGCTCAGCATAGCCAATTCCCGCAGTCAACAGTATGGCTGTTACAATGATCAGAATTTGTTTCAAGCGTTGTGCACTCACTACGTAGATCCATCTCATGGAAAAGCACCTCCTTTGTCCGATAACAGTTTATGCATGTAAGACAAGGATATTCTTTGGCCTGTTGGCTATTGTTGAGGTACAATGCATATAGTGGTAGTACCAGGCTGTAAAAGGAGCGTGGCTCATGAAAAATCATTTGCGGCGGTTGTGGTTGGACAATAGACGGTTCTTCCTGGCCGCATGTTTGCTGTTTATTGGTGGCGGACTAATTGGATATTTGCAGGCACCCATGGTGGAGTCAATGGTGAGTGAACTCATGGGGCAGCTGAAGGAAATTGTGGATCGGATTAAAGAAAGTGGTGGCGGTGTATTCGCTACATTTTGGATGATTTTCTCCAATAACGTTGTCAGTGCTTTGATGATGATGGCACTGGGATTGTTCTTTGCATTCTTTCCCATAATTGGATTGGTGGCCAACGGAATTTTGTTGGGCTTCATCCTTTCCAAATCCGTAGGGGTTAGCCCTTGGCTAATGTTTGGCGCAGGAATTTTGCCGCATGGAATCTTTGAGCTACCAGCAGTGCTTTTTGCAGCGGGCATTGGGATCCGCTTGGGGCTGTTGAGCTTCCGGTCCGTAGGTGTTCTATTTCAACCACACAAGGTAGATCGTTTGAAAAATGACTGGTATGATACTCTGAAGCAATTTCCAGTTGCCGTGATCACTGTGATTGTATTGTTACTGATTGCAGCGATTGTAGAAAGCTCTATTACTCCGTTTATCATTAATGGATTGATAGGAGACCAAATGAAAATAAACGTGATGAAATAATTTTTGTGTGAGAAATAGTGAAAATATTGAAGCCTTCCTAAACGGAGGGCTTTTATTTTTGAATAGGGTTGAATTCCCTTGGAAAGGATAGAGGGGAGACTCGTTAGGCGGAGGTCGATTTCATTGCTAGGGTTTTTGTTTAACACGAAAGAAGTTCAAGAACTGGAGTATCTGATAAAGCGGGAATTGGAAGAGATGCTGCTGGACTTTAGTGATAAACGTATCGATTATTTGGTAAAGCGTGCGATGGAGGAACGGTACTCGATTATGTTTCGGATGTACGCTAGAATAGCCTCTCCCAATGAGCTTTCGAAGTACGTGAGACGCAGAAAAATAGGGGACGAAAATTTCACCTGAAATTTTTTTAAAAAACGTATTGACTCCAAGATAGGGAACGTGATAGATTAGTTCTTGTCCTTAAGACGGCGTAACAAATACGATGAGGCTTGAGGGCGTTAGAACAACATGATTGCTCCTTGAAAACTGAACAGCGAAAGCGTTGATGAGTCTATCATTAAATGATTTGCCAGCTTTGAACCAGA
>NZ_LJJB01000011.1 GCF_001420695.1 Brevibacillus choshinensis
TCTTTACACATATGAAGACAAGGCCCATTACAATGGCTAGAAGTATGAAACATGATGCCCCGAAGCTAAACCAAAGTATCACATCTTTGTAGCCGCTGCTTAGTTTGACTGGGTCAATCTGTATTCTGCTTTGCATTGCCTCTTCCCTGTATTTTCTGTGATCATAGGTGTTATTTCTAATACTGGCCATACAGTCATCATCACACTTGTGAAATATTTCAAAGCAACCAGTGCCATCTTCTTCAGCATTCTCTCTCAGCTGTCTTTTCACTCGTTCGTACAGTTTGTCCATTTCTGAATCAGCCAGATCAATTGTATGCTGGTTCTCCATTGCTACCAAGAGTTCAGCATTGTATGACCACACTTCTGTTATAGAATCTCTGGTCCAATTTATCACATTACCGATTTGCTTCTCTACCTCATTGAATTCATTGTCTATCAACTCAAATTGTTGGTTGGTTTTTGCTATAAGCCGGTTTAATTTCCCTGTTATTTGATCAATTGCCGATTGAGTGCTTTTGTAATCTGCAGCAGTTCCCTCTCCCTGTGCATTCTGGTGTCTGAAACCATACCAACCATCAATTAGGCCTTCCCATCCATTTTCAATGAAACCCGCTATAGCACCAAATAGGCCTCTCCCCTTTGGAATCTCAGGAACATTCTTCATCCCTGTTGCCAGCAGCAGACTCCTTTGCTTAACATATCTCGGACATTTTCCAACTGCCCTGCTATCTATGTTCTGAAATGGCAAGTTACTTATTATTGTCCCACCACTATGATAGCAGTCCCCTTCACAATTGGCATCAACCTGTACTCCACTCTGGATTCCCATAGATTTTCCTCTCAGGAAGCTTGCACGGTCTGGAGCTATGAAAGCCCCATTGAAACTGAAAGTGACTGTATCATTGGGATTTAGCATTAGCCAATGAAAGTCAATTCTTCCAGATATACCATTAACTTGTGGTCTCGCTCCTGGACTCGGTACAAAAGATTGTTGATAATTAGAACTCCCAACTGTCACCAGTTTGTTTCCACTCCCATATAGCTTGGTTTGCTCTGCAGTTGAAACGGAATGATGGATCCCCCATACTATTATAGCTGGGCTTTTTCTTGTATTTTTATATGACTTAGTCATCTGCGGGAATGCAGCATTATCTGTGTTTGACAGGAGCCATTTCATTTCTGCATAGAATGAAGATCCTGATCTCCTACATGCACTGGTTACTCCATTAGTTCTTATTCCATTGTATGTAAATCCCATTGCTTCCTTGTCAATTCCGCCTGATTCTCTGAGAATTTGCCTCAGAGCTTCTTCATTCACGAATTTCCCAGGATAACAGACATCACTTCCTTCTCGCCTCTCAATAATTAAATCGGCCGAAAATTCTAGGAATTGGTCACATTGAGGTGGTCCAGTGATTGTCCCCAGGAGTCCACATTGACCGAGGTCAACTGTCCTTTTCCCCTTTGAGCAGATCCTGGGGATGTTTGTTCGTTCCACTGTTTCAGTTGCATTGACGACTTCCACTTCTCTTTCAGTTAATGTGTTTACTTTGGTTCCGTTTGACACGGCATGATGTCC
>NZ_LJJB01000012.1 GCF_001420695.1 Brevibacillus choshinensis
ATTGGCTCCATTTCATTAGGGTTGGTTGTATTCAATGTTCTACTGCATGCCGTGAGCATCATATTAACGGTGTTAGCCCTGGGGAAAAGTGAAAACAATGGAATCTGCAAGGGAACTGTAGTGAGGGAATATAATGAAACAGTTAGGATAGAGAAAGTGACTCAATGGTACAATACTAGTGTAGTCGAATATGTACCGCATTGGAACGAGGGCACTTATATAAATAACACCGAACCAATATGTGATGTCAAGGGCTTTGCACCGTTTTCCAAGGACAACGGGATAAGAGTTGGCTCCAGGGGACATATTTTTGTCATAAGAGAGCCTTTCGTCTCTTGTTCACCTGTAGAGTGCAGGACTTTCTTCCTCACTCAGGGAGCTCTACTCAATGACAAACACTCAAATGGAACAGTGAAGGATAGAAGCCCATTCAGAACTCTCATGAGTGTCGAAGTGGGTCAATCACCCAATGTATATCAAGCCAGGTTTGAAGCTGTAGCATGGTCAGCAACAGCCTGTCATGATGGCAAGAAATGGATGACGATTGGTGTAACAGGGCCAGATTCTAAAGCAGTAGCAGTAGTCCATTACGGAGGGGTGCCTACTGATGTTGTTAACTCCTGGGCAGGAGATATATTAAGGACTCAGGAGTCATCTTGTACTTGCATTCAAGGTAATTGTTATTGGGTAATGACTGACGGTCCTGCCAATAGACAGGCGCAGTATAGAATATACAAAGCAAATCAAGGCAAAATAATTGGCCAAACAGATGTCAGCTTTAGTGGAGGACATATTGAGGAATGTTCTTGTTATCCAAATGATGGTAAAGTGGAATGCGTGTGTAGAGACAACTGGACGGGAACTAACAGGCCTGTGCTAGTTATTTCGCCTGATCTCTCTTACAGGGTTGGGTATTTATGTGCAGGATTGCCCAGTGACACTCCAAGAGGGGAAGATGCTCAATTTGTCGGTTCATGCACTAGTCCCATGGGAAATCAGGGATATGGCGTAAAAGGTTTCGGGTTTCGACAGGGAACTGATGTGTGGGTGGGGCGGACAATTAGTCGAACCTCCAGGTCAGGATTTGAAATAATAAGGATAAAGAATGGTTGGACGCAGACAAGCAAAGAACAGATTAGAAGGCAGGTGGTTGTTGATAATTTGAATTGGTCGGGATACAGTGGGTCTTTCACTTTACCAGTAGAATTGTCTGGGAGGGAATGTTTAGTTCCCTGTTTTTGGGTCGAAATGATCAGAGGCAGGCCAGAAGAGAGAACAATCTGGACCTCTAGTAGCTCCATTGTAATGTGTGGAGTTGATCATGAAATTGCCGATTGGTCATGGCACGATGGAGCTATTCTTCCCTTTGACA
>NZ_LJJB01000013.1:1205000-1456024 GCF_001420695.1 Brevibacillus choshinensis
GACATATGAGCTTTTTTTGCAAGGAATCAGTAATCCTTAATAGTCGTTGCTTAATTTGCCTCATATAATCGGCTTTATCAATGAGAATCTCCGCTCTTGCTAGCATGTGGGCCAGCTTCTCATCCAAGCCGTAAATGGTTCCCTTTTCTAGCTGCCACATGCTTATCCACTGCTCCATAATTGATTGGTCCTGAAAAAGAACTCGCCTTATGGTACCATCAATCTCAGGCTGTTTGGCTACAATTAAGTAATAAGTACCCTCTCGACTGGGGAAATCAGGCAACATAAGTACAGCTTGTACATCCAAACGCTTTTGAAGCAGCTCGAGATACGTTTGTTGACTCTCTTCTGGCCTCATGTTCATGCCTTTCTTCCTCCCTGCCCCTGGGTTGAACTTATGGATTCTACATGAGAAGTCCTTTTCCTGCTTGTCAACAGACAAATCCTTTGTATGCTATACTGTAGGGTAGGAGGAATGATGATGAAGAAAACTGAACGCCTTAGCAAGATCAAACGCATGCGCACTTGGGGTAACTGGAGCATGGTGATCGGTATTTTGCTGATGTATACAGGGTACGCTTTTTTTGCTGGATACTTGGACTTTATTCCTTTTCTCGGCAGCCTGTTCAAAGGTTCTCACGTCTTTATGACGTTGCTGTTGATCATCGGCTTTATCTTAACGATGGGCAGCACGGTTATGTTTATGATTTCCGGAATGGTCTCAACCTCTGCTCCACAGGTACAATGCCCTTCGTGCCAAAAAGTAACAAAAATGCTCGGAAAAGAAGACGCCTGTATGTTTTGTGGACAGCCTCTGCGTCTCGAAGACGGACAACCGCAACAAAACCAAACATAATGTGGTATGATGTACGATCCATAAGCAAAAAGCCACCTGCGTTCACCCATCAAAGGGCAAGCAGGTGGCTTTCTTCTGTTTAAGAAGTTGGTTTGTCGTGCTGACTGTTCAATCCCTCTTCTACAGCCTTCCAAATCTCAGGTACTTCGTAACCGCGACGCCAGGACGCTACCCCTGCGAGATTGTACTTGTGCACGAGCGCCATCCGCTTTTCTATAGAAGTGACGTCTTCCAGCCACATCTTATACGTATTCCCATCCTTGGGGTCCGTGTATTGTACATAGTTCTGACCACTTGCCTCATCTAGCTTAGGAGTCAGCTTGCGTTCGTTCATCCACTCCAGCGCGCGGGGCATGGACAGAGCTTTTGAGCTTACCTTCACACTACCGTCTGCCTGCTTGCTCTCCGTCCATAAACGCGTATAGAATGGGACGCCCAGTAAAAGCTTTTGATGCGGAACCTCTTCCATAACGCCTTTCAGTCCGTTCTCGACCCACGGGAACGATGCTACAGAGCCTGCTTTTGGACTGGACGCCCAATGCTCGTCATAGGTCATGACTGCCATGTAATCCACGACCTGTCCGAGTGCAGCGCGGTCCAGGAACATCGACCACGTCTCCGCAGTCGACTTAATCGTCACATCAATCGAGACCGTGAGTCCTTGCTCGTGCATATATGGCGTCAGCTCACGAACAAACTGAACGAGCTTTGGCTTCTCATCCAAATACACGTTTTCAAAATCGATGTTGATACCATCCAAATCGTAAAGGTTGGCGTAATGAATCAGCTGGGCAATCATTTTGTCTCGCTTGTCGTAGCTGCTGAGCACGGATTTGGTCCAGTCCGGGTTAAAACCATTGGTCACCAATCCCCAAACCTTGTAGCCACGCTGATGCGCCCACTTGACATAACCGGAGTCCGCCTTGTTCAAAAACGTCCCTTCTGGATCCTTTAGCTCGAACCATGTTGGAGAGACGACATTGACTCCCGGCATGGCCCCAATACCCTCCACGTTTGGATTACGATTCGTCACTTGCTCCCACACGAGATTGATCTTTTGCCCCAACGGCTTCCAGGCAACAGGTTGTTGAGATTGCGCCGGGCGGTCCAGACTAACCTTGCGCACCTGCGTCAGCTCAACACTCTCTCTCGGCAAAAATCCCGCAATACCGTCAGCGGTCAAGACGCGATACCACTTTTCCGATTCTCCCAACACATCCACACTAGCCCCTGCCGCTAACTCGGCGACAATCGGCGTTCGGATAGACGCACCCGTTCTGACAAGCTGGAGCTCATCCCCTGCGACAACTGTTGCTTGCTGAATGGCGTACCCGTCTTTTTCAACCGATAATACTCCTGTATTTGGTTTTTGCACAAAGGCGTACGGGTACAGCTTTTCCAGCGGATCCATCGGAACGTAGCGCACACCGTCTACCTCTTTGACGGGCACTTGCAAATTGACAGGCTGTTTGTTCAAGTAGGCAACCACTTGCCCGCTCTCCATCCGAAGAACCTTGTCCTTCGTCGTAACGATGACAGAGTGAGTGGGTTCGTCCCAAAAAATAGCAGGATCAATCTGCTCCTTGATGAACTCAAAGGGCAGCAAAACCTGATTGGATTCAACTAAATAAGGCGTGGATGTTCGTGTTCCTTCGTAAACGATTACCTGCTTCGCCCCATCATACGGTTGGACGTGCTCTGTGGACGCCCTTAGCATGAAGAACCAGTATATCGCACCGAATATCGCGACAAAAAAGAGCATGAGCATGAAGAAGAACTGAAGGATTCGTCTTCTTCTTTTCTTGGGACGAGGTGCCATTCCCAATTCCAGACCCATGGCTACGACCTCCTCCCAAACGGACAGCATCCCAAAAGGACGTCCGTCGATCTATTTCGGTCTTTCGCATTTACATTCCATACGTACAAACCATTCACAACCTTCTGACATACTTAACGCTCGTATACACGCTTCCTTCCAAAAGACGTTTGAAACGACAAAACGTTACAGCTTGTGCCAAAAAACACCTTCCTCCTCAACTCATTTCCGGTTGATTCAGAAGGTGTTTCTCAGATTTAAAGTGATTTCAGTGGGTGTTCTTTTGACAGGCATCACAGATGCCATAAACTTCCATGCGATGACCCGTAACGTGAAAACCGATGTCTTTCGCAGCGGATTCTTCCGCGTCCCGCAAATAAGGGAAGTGAAAATCGCTGATAGCCCCACACTTCGAACAGATGGCGTGGTAGTGATCTTCCTCCACATTTGCATCAAACCGGCTGGACGCATCCCCATAAGTCAATTCAACAACTAATCCCGCATCCTTAAAAACGCGCAAATTGTTATAAATCGTGGCTACACTCATATTGGGGAATTTGCCTTCGAGAGCTTTGTATATTTCGTCAGCGGTCGGGTGAGTCATCGTCTCCAGCAAATAGGTCAAAATTGCATGGCGTTGAGGTGTCATTCGAACCCCGGTGTTCTTCAGGATTTCTACAGCTTTTTCTACACGCTGTGCCATATCGTTACACCCCACAGTCTTTCGCAAAGACAAAAGAATAACTGTTTCTCATGCCATTGATTAGAATTAATATAAATAAGTGTACGTCTACTTAGCGAAAAATGTCAATATCCATTACATCGAATTAGGCAATGAAGAAACTGGAAAAGGAGGATTACGCCTGCGCTTTCGTCTTCGCTTTTGATTTAGTCTGAGCTTTTTTTCCTTCCGTAATCGCATGCTTGCACATTGATTGAAGTGGACAAATCCCACATTGAGGGTTGCGCGCAGAGCAGATCCGTCTACCGTGCCAAATGAGCCAGTGATGGGCATCTGACCATTTTTCCCGGGGAATACGCTTCATCAATTGACGCTCTACTTCATCCACGTTATCGCTTTTTGCCAACCCTAGGCGATTTCCTACGCGAAACACATGGGTATCAACGGCGATCGCGGGGACCCCGTACGCATTGGACAGCACGACATTCGCTGTTTTTCTCCCGACACCCGGCAACGCCTCCAGCTCCTTATGCGTTTGCGGCACCTCGCTATTGTATTTTTCGTATAGGATTCGACAGGTCTCTAAAATGTTCTTACTCTTATTTTTATACAGTCCAAGTCCTTTTATATGCTCCTCCATTTCTTCTTGTGTCAAATGAAGGTAGTGCTCCGGCTGATTCAGTTTTGCAAACATCGGTGCTGTTATTTCATTAACCCGTTTATCTGTACATTGCGCTGACAGGATCGTGGCGATCAGAAGCTCAAACGGGGTCGTATAGTTTAATTCACAATGCGCGTCCGGATACAGTTGGTGCAGCGTATCCAAGATTTCTGCGACTGGTACTTTGCGTTGCGCCATAGATATATCCCCCTTTTTCTCCATTATACCGTGCGACGTCAACTCAGCAATCTGGTGACTTCGTGGCATGCTCGCCTAGCGTTGATGTACTATTAGAATGGAAAAATATAACGGGGGGAATGCACGTGAAAGTATTCCTGACCGGCTCGACCGGTTTTGTAGGGAAGGGTTTACTGGCAAAATTGAACAAAGAAGGACATCATACCGTTTGCCTCATTCGGCCTGGATCAGAAAGAAAAAAGCAGCAGGACGAAGCAGCGAGCGAGAATGTCACCTATGTGACGGGTGATCTGTTTGATCAGGCGTCGTTGGTAAAAGCGATGACAGGTTGTGATGCAGTCATTCATCTCGTCGGAATCATTCGGGAGCAGCCAGGAAAAATGATCACATTTTCTCGCATTCATGTAGAGGGTACGAGGAATGTAGTGGAAGCGGCCAAGCAGACGGGAATCAGTCGCTTTGTGCATATGAGCGCGTTGGGAGCCCGTGAAAATGCTACGAGCGGCTATCATCGGACAAAATACGAAGCGGAACAGCTTGTGCAGGCAAGCGGCATACCCTACGTCATTTTCCGGCCTTCTGTCATTTTTGGGCCAGGAGATGAATTCGTAAACATGCTTGTAGATTTAGTAAAGCTACCGGTAACACCTGTGCTCGGAAACGGCTCTTACCCTCTGCAGCCAGTAGCACGGGAAACGGTCGCTGATGTATTCGCCCAAGCCTTGTCGAACACGTCTGCAACGAACCAAATCTATGAAGCAGGTGGTCCAATAGCTATTACGTACGGGCAAATTCTCGACGGTATCGGGTCAGCACTCGGTAAACAACACGTTCGCAAAATTCATATCCCCCTCTCTCTGATGAAGCCAGTCATTAATCTCATGGAGGGTTTTACGTTTTTCCCCATAACGAACACACAATTGACCATGCTGCTTGAAGGCAACGCATGTCAAAATGGGCAGCGTCTCTACGATACGTTTGACACTCCGAAAATCGACTTTCTGCAAGGGATTTCTGCGTATTTACGCTAAGTACGTGCTTGTCTGAAACGCTGGATCGTCTGTATACAAAAGATAGCTGATGGTCAACACGGAATAACTAGACGCCTGAAACGTAAAAAGCCCCTGATCAAACTCCAGGGGCTTTTTACGATCTGACTATCGAATCTCCAAGACACCTTTACCGCCACGAAAAACGTGTACAAATGGAATGACTCCCACCGTCTCAAAACCGTAGCGACTGTAAACCCTTTCTACTCGTTCGTTGATCGGACATACCCAAAGCTGCGAACCACCCGAGAGCATAAACTGCTCCTGCGCAAAGCGGATCAAGTGACCAATCAGTCCCTTTCCGCGAAAGTCTGGCAAGGTCGCTACGTTTTCAATCCGCATAATTTCACCTGCCTGCAGCAAACATAACGATGAGGCAGGCTCCCCATTTACACGAAGCAAGAAGTGTTGGAAGGCCGGGTGGGCAAACTCTTTGGCAAATGCCTTTTCCCTGACTTCCTTTCCCCCAAACTCGGGCACGGACTCGACCCGCAAGCACTCTTCATAATTGGCTGTCGTAACCGGCTCAATCACGATCTCCGCAGTATTATGAACGGTAGCGAGTTCACCCTTCCAAACCTGGATGGGAGAAGGCAATACCTCCGTGCGAAAGCCTTGACTCTCCAGTTGCTTGATCAGCACCTGCTGATTTTGCTGATCGTATAGGTAAAAGCGAGGATAGATGCCTTTTTCCTCAAAGAACGGGATGACTTCCTCCATTATCGCAGCTGCTTGCCCGATCTCCGTGACAGGGTGGGATACATGTGCATGGTTGGCATCATAATGATTTGGATTTTCTTCATTCCAGAACAGATAGCCCCACGGACGCTCCACTCTATTGGAAAAGGCGTGCTTGTAAGCGATGTCTGATTGTTCGACGATCGACAACAGATTCATGAATGCCTCCTGCTGGTTTACTTGCGATATGGTTATGCCAGACCATGCACTCTGCGCGTCTCCCAGATCTGCTCAATATGATGGAGAGCGTGACCCATCAGCGGCTCAATCCGTTGCCGAACCGTTATTGTCTGCCCGGTAGGCAAGGTCACGAAGCGATTCCATGCATCGGGTAGGTGCCGCACAAGTCCTCCCATATGGCCGCGAATCGCACCAAACAGCGCCAACTCGGCTGAAATGCTGCGTCCCGCGTAGTCCAGCCCCTCTGCCCAAACATCTGGATCATAGGCATTCCCATGAAAGTCTCGTCCAGGCTCAGCAAGGGCAAATTTGGCCAACGCCAGTGAGGTTGCTTCCGAATCGACTATATGCAGGACAAGCTGTCAGATCGACCATTTACCGGGGGCTCGGACCAAATCGAGCTGAAGCTCTTCCAAGCCTGCCAACGCCGCTTGAAGACGCTCACTTCCCTGGTCGTAGTAGCTCAAAATTTGTTCATCGGTGAGCGTGCGACCTCCCCAAAAGGTAAGCACATATCCAAAGGGATCGGTTACCGTCAGCCTTTCCCAACCCCATTCTGTCTCGTACCACTCTCCGTTCGATTCCTCACGAGCCAAAAGGCGGTCCCGATAAGCATAAAAAGTATCGGTTGCAGACAAATACAAGCTTTGACCGGGCTGTGGCGCATCGTACCTATCCACTAAATATTCAGACAAATCATCAGATGCCAGACCAGCAAGCACAATAGGCTCACCAGCCGGCGCAACGATGACCGCTATTTCTCGCGTTTCATCCACCTGTTCCAAACGAAACTCCAAAACTTGTTCGTAATAAAACAATGATTGGGAAAACTCTTTCGTTCGAAGGCATCTTCCGATCATAGCGGACATCGTTCACACTTCCTTTTATCCAAATAGGCACTGCCTGACTGCCTGACGCATCTGGATCTATTCGTGCAAGGTTTGTTCTGTCGTAGCAGTTTGTTTATTGACGTGACGAGCAACAACGAACAGGTAGTCCGACAATCGATTCAAGTATTTAACGACCGATTGATTTACTTGCTCTTGCGTGGCTACATGGACAGCCTTGCGCTCCGCTCGTCTCACAACCGTGCGTGAAACATGGAACGCCGAAGCCGCCGGGTTTCCCCCTGGCAATACGAAGTTCGTCAACGGTGGCAAGTCCGCATCCAGCTTGTCGATCTGTCCTTCGAGGAACGTAACATCTTCTTCCCCGATCGGCCAGCCTACCTTTTTCCCCTCGGGCGTCGCCAGCTCAGCGCCTACGTGAAACAGCTTGGTTTGGATGACGTGAAATACTTCACGAAGCTCGGTCCAATCTATAGACTCAGGCAGCAAAGACAGTGCCAACCCAATCTGTGAATTTGCCTCATCACACGTGCCATATGCTTCTACCCGATCTGCAAATTTGGGTACGCGGACACCGGCTACCAATGAGGTTTCGCCTTTGTCTCCTGTTTTCGTGTAGATCTTCATCCAGACCCCTCCATTTATCTCCTTATTTCCCTGGAAATCGACAAGCTAAATCACTTCTGCTACCACGATAAACTCTGAGCTATTGGCATCAAAAGCAGTTTTCGCAAAGGTCCCGTAGCGTTGTGTCACCTTGAAGCCGTTTAACCGGAAAAGATGATGCAGCTCAGCAGGAAAGATATAACGCAGATTAAAGCGACCCGTTACACGTTCCTTGACCAAGCCCTTCGCATCGGAGCGTTCATAAATCCGCGTCACTTCACACAATTGCTGAAAATGGTCATAACGGGTGTAATCCCACATCGCTACTTCTTCACCATCGTCAAGGCGATATGTTCCTCGCAGAGACATCTTTTCGTTTTCTTCATAGAAATGGTTGATTTTCGGCACGAAAACATTCATTACGAATTTGCCACCTGGAGCCAGATGCTTGCGGATACAAGACAATGCCTTCATTTGCTCTTGGATGTGCAGCAGGTGCAGGAATGAACGAAACGGAATCATGATCAACGAAAAGGTCTGTCCCAGATCGAAATTGCGCATATCTCCCTGCAGCAGGTGTAACAAGTCAGTATCTCCTGACTCGCTCGCCTTTTGATTGGCCTTTTCTAACATCTCCTGAGACAGATCCAGTCCTGTAACGTCAATCCCTGCCTGTGCCAGCGGAATGCTGATGCGCCCCGTTCCACATCCCAGCTCCAGCACCTTTCCTCCCGCCTGTTTGGCCTGATCCAGATAAAAGTCCACATCTCCGCTTAAGCCGCGCTGCGTCAAATCGTAATAGTCCGCCCATTGATACATATTGCTCATAACGACACTCCTATGCTTGCAATTGTTCGGATTGGAGGTACGCCATTACCAGTTTCGCTGTGTTATCGAGTGCTTCCCGATGTGTCCGTTCATGAGAGTGGGAAGCATCTACACCAGGACCAATCAATCCGTGAACGATGTCATAGCCAGAACGAAGCGCTGCACTCGCATCCGACCCGTAAAACGGGTAAATATCTACCTGGTAGTTCAAGCTGTTTGCTTCCGCGAGCTTGGTCAAATGGCTGCGCAGTCCGTAGTGGTATGGTCCTGAAGAGTCTTTCGCACAAATGGAGACGCAGTATTCATCCGTCGTCTGCCCATCGCCAATCGCACCCATGTCCACTGCCAAATACTCAATGACATTGGCTGGAATGCTGGAGTTTCCGCCATAGCCGATCTCTTCATTGTTGCTGATAAAGAAGTGAGTAGTGTAAGGCAGCTTTGTGCCTGACTCCTGAAGCTGCTTGAGAACGCCCAGTAATATAGCCACGCTCGCCTTGTCGTCTATGTGACGAGACTTAATAAAGCCACTTTCGGTAACCGTCACGCGAGGATCAAAGGACACGAAATCACCTACGGAAATTCCCAAGTCGAGTACTTCCTGCTTCGTTGTCACCTTTTCATCCAAGCGAACTTCCATGTTTTGATCCGAACGCTCCGCTTTGCCCGCTTCCCGGCCGTATACATGCACGGAAGCTTTCGTAGACAAAATGGTTCCTGTGACAAGAAGTCCACTTCCTGTTTCCACGACACAATGCTCGCCTTCTACTGCATTGAACTCAAATCCGCCAATCAGAGTCAGCTTCAGACGACCGTTGGACTTGATTTCTTTAACCATGGCACCCAGTGTATCCACATGTGCTGTCAGCAGGCGTGCCTTTTCTTCATTCGCTCCTGGAATGGTAGCAATGATTGCACCTTTGTTCGTACGTTTGAACGCAACATCCAGCTTTTCGAGCTCTTGAGAAACCCATGCCATTACTTTGGCGGTATTTCCCGATGGGCTAGGAATATTTGCTAACTGGCAAAAAGATTCGACGACATACTCTGTTGATACGCTCATTGGGTTGATCCTCCTTTTCGATGGAAAGCGTAGTCTATGCTTTCAGTTCTTCCTGAATAAATTGAAGTACTTCCTGAACGTGCCCCTTTACCTTCACTTTTGACCATGCTTTGGCAATATTTCCTTGTTTATCAATGATAAATGTAGACCGCTCGATGCCCATATATTCTCTGCCGTACATTTTTTTCAAAACCCACACACCATAAGCCTCTGCCACCTGATGATCAGGGTCCGCCAACAAAGGAAACGGCAATTCATGTTTTGCCACAAACTTATCATGGGACTTCACTTCATCCGGGCTAATCCCCAATACGACCGTATCCAATTGCTTGAATTGAGGGTGGTAATCGCGAAAATCGCAAGCTTCAGTCGTACATCCCGGTGTCATGTCTTTTGGATAAAAATAAAGCACTACATTCTTTCCCCGATACGAAGAAAGTGAGATGGTCTGATTCTCGTTTGCTTGCAGCGTAAAATCAGGCGCAGCTTGTCCCATTTCGGTCATGCATATCCCTTCCTTCTATTCCGTTTTTTCCTTGTATGTACTTTTTTCATTTTACCACAAGCTTACAGGCACTTCATCTGTATACACGTTGCGCTTTCTATCAGAAAACGATAGAATTGATTGATAGTATAGAGAACGATGAAAAATCAAAATTTGGCCTAGTCAGTTGGATGGTGAGAAATGGCATGAAAGAGATTTATGAAGTTACAGACCCAGAAGCTCTAAAATCCCTTGCGATAGCCGAGCGTGTCAAAATTCTAGAACTCTTTGAGGATCTGGAACCTCGTACAGCAAAGCAAATTGCTACGGAGCTAGGTGAAAACGCTGCCCGTCTTCACTACCACGTGAAGGAACTTGTTCGTGTCGGTTTGCTGGAACAGGTAGATACTCGCGTCAAAGGCTCCATCGTAGAAAAGTACTACGAACCAGTAGCCAAGGTGATTCAGGTTAAGCTGCAAGTCATGATCGAAGAAAACGCACAGCAATTGAGCGATGTGATGTTTACACCGTTCCGAACTACTGAAAAAGATCTCATGCGTACCCTGAACCGTTTTGTTGCCAGTGATCAGGATATGCGTAAAGAGTACAAGAACACGTTTGCATTCAACTTGCATGAGTTTCACCTTAACCAGGACGAGCGCAATCAGTTCGTCGAAGAAATCAGTGAGCTTTTGCACAAGTACAAAGCCTTTAAAAGTGAGCCCGGCCGCCGCAAGTTCAAGTTTTTCGACGTGCTCTTTCCCTTGACACCTGCTGACCCTTCTGATGATTCCGAAGAGCCTTTCGAGGATTCCGAAGAATAGCAGAATCGTTCGCTGCATAATTGTTACTTACACCATGAAAACCATCAGCAGAGATGGTTTTCTTTTTGTGTTGAAAAGGAAGGAGGTCGTCGTATGAGAACCATCCTGTTTGACTTCGATGGAACCGTAGCGGACACGCTGCCGCTCATTTTCACTGCCTTTCGCTCTACATTTCAGCACTTCTTGCAAAAGCATTACACGAATGAGCAAATTATCGCGTTGTTCGGGCCCACTGAGACGGGGATAGTACAAAACGAACTACCGCCCCACGAACACACAGCAGCCCTCGACCACTTTTTTGCCGCCTATACCGACGAGCATGAACGTATGCAAAATCCGCCTGAAATCGCACGGATGCTCGAACAATTGCAGACAACTGGCATTCAGATGGGAATCGTCACAGGAAAAGGAAGGCGGAGTGCAGACATATCGCTGAGAGAATGGCAGTTAACCTCGTTTTTTGATGTGGTTATCACCGGGGATGATGTCACAAACCCCAAGCCCCATCCAGAGGGCATACGGCTCGCTATGGAACAGCTGGGGGTAAATGCATCCGAAACCATCTATGTGGGGGACAGCGATGCGGATATCCTGGCGGGTCGGGCAGCAGGGTTGACGACGGTGGGCGTCGATTGGCTCGCGGTCACTCAAAAAGCAGGCAAGTTCGATCCGCAGCCGGATTATCTTTTTACAGATGTACAAAGTTTCGTGGACTGGGTCATGACCCTACGTTCTTTCGTTTAGCAAAAGCTTGTGTAAAAAGTAAAAAGGCATGCCCAGTTCATGTCCGGGCACGCCTTTTTCTTGTGCATACGGCTCTGTTGACGCCAAAACTTGGCAAAGCCAGATTTCTTTACTCTAGTAAGCGCGTCCGAACCAAACCGTATGCTGCGCTTTTTCTCCACAACAGATGCAGGTTTCTTTGAATACAGGCGGCTCAAACGGAATATTACGGGAGGTGAACTTGGTCTCTTCCTTGACCTTTGCTTCACACGCATCGTCTCCGCACCAGCCAGCTAATACCCAGCCGCTCGTAGCATTTTCCTGCTCGCTCTTGGCAATGTGAGCGGCCAATTGCTCCATGGAGTCGATCTCCAGATGGGAATTCGCTTCGCGGAAAGCTAACGCCTTTTGGAACATGTTTTGCTGAATCTCCTCCAGCAATTTCTGAATGGATTCTACGATACCATCCAGCGCTACGGTCACTTTTTCTCCCGTATCACGGCGAGCCAGGATCACTTGGCCATTCTCTACATCGCGCGGCCCCATTTCCAGACGCAGTGGCACCCCACGCATTTCCCACTCATTGAACTTCCAGCCCGGCGTTTCTTCCCGTAGGTCAGCGCGCACACGGACGCCAGATGCCTTGATCGTATCAAAGAGCGGATCAAAAGCCTCCATCACTTGTTCCCGGAGCTTCATCGGCCCTACAGGAATCATGATCACTTGAGTAGGTGCCATCCGTGGAGGCAACGACAAACCACGATCATCTCCATGCACCATAATCATCGATCCGATCAAACGAGTCGAGCTCCCCCATGAAGTCGTGTGCACGTATTTAAATGTATTGTCTCGATCGAGGAACTTGATTTCAAAGCTGCGCGCAAAATTGTCGCCTAAGTAGTGAGAGGTCCCCGCCTGCACGGCTTTGCCATCCTTCATCATCGCTTCGATAGAATACGTATCGACAGCTCCGGCAAAGCGTTCACTCGGAGTTTTTTGCCCTTTCCATACAGGGATCGCCAGCTCCTGCTCGACGACTTCCCGGTAGATCTCCAGCATCTGCATGGTCTCTTGGCGTGCTTCTTCTTCGGTAGCGTGAGCCGTATGCCCTTCCTGCCAGAGAAACTCGGATGTACGCAAAAACGGCATGGTGCGCTTTTCCCAGCGGAATACGTTTGCCCATTGGTTGATCAATACCGGCAAATCGCGGTAGCTCTGAATCCATTGGCTGTACATGTGGCCGATGATCGTCTCGGACGTCGGGCGCAGGGCCAGCTTTTCCTCCAAAGGCTCACCGCCTGCTTCCGTCACCCACGGCAGCTCTGGATTGAAGCCCTCGATATGGTCTTTTTCTTTTTGCATGAAGGACTCAGGGATCAGCATGGGGAAATAGGCATTACGGTGTCCGGTTTCTTTGAAGCGCTTGTTCATCGCCTCCTGAATCCGTTCCCACAGCTCAAACCCTTCTGGCTTGAACACGATACAACCGCGAACGGGCGTATAGTCCATCAGGTCCGCTTTTTTGATCGTATCGATGTACCAGCGTGAGAAATCCTCCGATTGTGGCGTAATTTCTTTCACAAATGCCTTTTCCTCTTTCATCCTTCTACAGCTCCTCTTTTCAAAATAAATGCGGGTGAATGCAAAAAATCCCCCATCCCAAAATAGGGACGGAGGATCAACATCCGCGGTACCACCCTGATTGACCATAGCAAAAGCTACAGTCCACTCAAAGTCCCGATAACGGCGGGGCATCCGGCACGGCTCATCGCCAGCGGCTTCAGGATGGGGTGCAGTCAATGCCGAAGTATCAGCCTTCCAGACAAGGGCCGACTCTCTGGGACGCGGCGAATAGCTGCGAGTCCTTTCATAGCCTTTATTAAATAGATATGTTAGCAAGTCATCGGCAGATTGTCAATTTGTGGCACGTGGACTTAGACGGGACGCCAGCTTCACGTACACCGGATAGGCAACCAGAGAAAGCATCGCGCCCTTGAAAATGTTGAACGGAACGATTCCGTACAGGACGAGTGACCACACGCTATTTGCTCCAAAGGTCGACAGCAGTGTATCCATCGGCATTTGATACAGCGCAGCGTAAGCAGGTAACAGGAAGAACGCATTGGCGAGAGCCATCACTGCGCTCATCAACAAAGTCCCCAAGGATAGGCCTATCAAAAAGCCTTTTCTTCCTTGACCGAGGCGTTGCATGGAAACGGCCACCAGGATAAAGCTCGCACCCGCTACTACATTGGCCAGCTCCCCGATCAGGAGTCCATCTGTATTTTTAAAGAGCATGTGCATTGCATTTTTCAAAACTTCCACGATGATCCCTGCCACCGGACCGTACATCAGACCGCCGATCAATGCGGGCAACGTACTGAAATCCAGCTTTAAAAAGCTCGGCATCAGTGGAATGGGAAATTCCAAATACTGCAGGATAAACGCAACCGCCGCCAGCATGGGAATCGTCACCAGCCGCTGGGTTGACCGCGATGAATGCATCGCTGTTTCTTTCATGTGTACCATCTCCTCATTTTTGTTCTCCTTCTTGAGGAATGGCAACAGTGGTCGTGATCCACACGTCCTGACACTTGTGCAAACAGCAGAAAAGCCCTGAGGAATAAAAATCCTCAGGGCTTTGGCAGGCGCAAGACAAAAGCATGTGCAAAAAAGAGTACGAGAAACAAGAGGGCTATCGCGTATCGAGCGCCCTTTTCCCGTTTGCACAGGCAAACAAGCACGTGTGGTAACGTACTGTCGTCATCCTTCTCCCATCCAGACTGTACTGTCGGCTCTGGAGTCTCACCAGATCCTGCACTCCTTGCTGTTTATCAGCTCAGGAGGCTCGCGGGCTTACACACACTAGGTATGATCACCGCCGGTCGGGAATTTCACCCTGCCCCGAAGGAATGTGTAGTTGTATACAGCATATTATACTGCGGTTTTTTGTTTTGACAATAGTCGAAAATGCCATTTCGACACTTTGATCATTATTTTCCGATCTTTTTAATCGGTTTTATGTGCAGGATTTGGGCATGAGAGCACGAAAGGTAAGAAAAGGCCGTTCAAATAAAAAAGAGGGGGCCCTAAGACCCCGCTCCTCTATATTTGCTGACACCCACGTTCCATACCAAAATCCCGATGCCAAAGAAGATCACAGCCATCACTGGCGTCATCGCTGCGTAGGTGTACCACGTTTCTTTACGCAGGAAGTAGGCGGCCGGATAAACACCGACAAACGCAAATGGCAGCACGTACGTCAGTACAAAACGAATGACTTTGTTGTACACGTCTACTGGATAGCGACCGTACTGCTGAATATTGTAAATCATCGGTGTGATGCCCGTACGCGAGTCAGAGAAAAAGCTGATGGCGGAAATCGCCGTGTACACTCCGCCGTAGATCAACGCGCCGCTGATCGACAATACGATAAAAATGATCGGGTCGTACCAGTAAAAGCTCAGATCGAGCTGAATCGCCGCGTACGCCATAATAATGAGTCCGGAGATTACCCCGAATATCCGATCAGGTGCAATCGACTCCAGACAGACTTGCGCCAAATTGTGAACCGGTCTGGTCAGAATCCGGTCCATTTCTCCACGGATGATATAGCGCTCGTTGAAATCCCAGAAGCCGAAGAAGATGGAAAACAGCGCGTATGGCACCAAAAAGAATCCGTAAATGAAGATAATCTCGTCGCGCGTCCACTCCCCCATCAGCGGTACATGTTGGAACACGACAATGATAAAGACGAGATTGATCAACTCAGAGATCAGATTGGACGCCAAATCACCGAGAAAGTCAGCACGATATGCAAGTCTGGTCTTGAAATACTGACTTAGGTAGTCCGCGAAAATCCCAAAGATGTGTTTCATATTTTGCATGATCGACCTACCCTCCCTGTACGACGAGCCTGTTGCGGGCCAATCGCCATAGAATCAGGATAGGGACAAAAATAATGAACATCCAAATGAGCTGAAAACCGATCAGTTCCCATGCTCGACCGGATGTGATCGCCCCGGTGAAAATCAGACTGGGATAGTAGTTGATCGCTTGAAACGGCAGAAAGCCCATGACTGTCTGAGCCCAACCTGGAAAAAAGCTGATCGGCAAGACGAGGCCAGACATCAGGTCAACGATCACCCGTTTGGCGCGCATCATGCCGTCATTGCGGAACAGGAAAAACGTGAAGAGCCCTGTCAGCAGGTTGACCTGGGTGTTGATTAAAAAGGCAAACATCAAACTGATCAGGTACAATCCCCAGCCTTGCGCTGTCGCGGGAAAGCTGAACGGGATGATCAGGCTGATCAAAAAGATCCCAGGCCCGGCGAAAAACAGAAAACGGAAGATCCCTTCTCCAAATGCCTGCGCCGTCTTAACGGAAAGGTAATTATACGGTCGGATCATTTCAATCGCGACTTTCCCTTCCCTGACGTCTTGGGCAATTTCCATATCGATGTTGTTGAAATAAAAAGCGCGAGACATCCACGCGATCGCGACGTAGGAGGTCATCTGCTCGACAGATAGGCCACCCAGCTGCTGCTGCCCTCCGTAGATCGCTCCCCACAAAAAGTAATACGCTCCGATATTGATGGCGTAAATAATTATTCCGCTGTAGTAGTTCACCCGATAGGCCAGCATGGTCAAAAACCGCATGCGAATCAGTTCCATGTAAAGCTTACGCATGACTCGCTACCTCGCTGTCCGTCGAATAAATGTTTCGTACGATATCCTCTGTGCTCGTCTCCATGATCTTGACATCGCTCACGTCAAAGGATGCCATTACGGTGGACAAGACGAAAGGCAGCATTTCCTGACTTCGCGCTACCTGCACACTCAATGTGTAGTCATTTACTTGCTCGATCTGACAGGTCAATTCGCCCAACACGCGGCGAAGGTCATCTGCGGATGTGCGCTTTTTCATCTGGAAGGACACCTCTGTGCCATTCCCCCACCGATCTTTCAAATTGCTCAGCAGACCGTCGAAAATCAGCTTGCCTTTGTCCATGACCAAGACGCGCTTACAGAGCGCTTCGATATCGGACACGTCATGCGTCGTCAGCAGAATCGTCATGTTTTCTGTCTCATTCAAATTACGCAGAAACTCGCGAATCTTTTGCTTGACCAGCACATCCAGGCCGACTGTCGGCTCGTCGAGGAACAGCAGTCTCGGCTTATGGATCAAGGAAGCCGCTACCTCACAGCGCATCCGTTGTCCTAAGCTGAGCTTGCGTACAGGCTGGCTGACGAACGGGCTAATATCAAGCTCCTCAATCAAACGATCCAACCATTTGTCGCCTTCCGTGTCATCTACCTTGTAGACGCTCTTCAGCAAGCGAAACGACTCCATCGGCGATAAATCCCACCAGAGCTGGGATCGTTGGCCAAACACGACACCGATCGAACGAACATAATCCTCACGCTGCTTGAATGGGACATAACCATTGATTACGATATCGCCATCGCTAGGGGTGAGAATGCCCGTCAGCATCTTGATCGTTGTCGATTTGCCCGCTCCATTTTCCCCAATGAGTGCGAACATTTCTCCTTCTTCCACCGTAAAAGACAAGTTATCGACCGCTTTTACCGTCTTGTATTCGCGGCTGAACAAATCGCGAAAAGCACCACCAAGACCCGCTCTGGACTGGTGAATGCGGAACTCCTTTTGCAGCTGCTTTACTTGAATCATGGTTTACTCCTTTTGTATTCGGTTGTATTCCATCTGTAAGTGTATATGAGGTGCCCCGATAGTGCAAAATTCGATGTGCTGGAAACTGTTAGAAGAAGTGCAAAACGACGCCTGTCTTGTCATCCGATTTCTTGAAGCGAACGTAGCGAATGCATTCGGGATCGCCATTTTCAAGTGTCAGTAATTCGTCCGTGTAGCGCTGCAGTCCCTTGTGCACGATCGGCAAGACGGTTTCTTCCCATCTCGGCTCAGTTCCTGCGTATGGACGTGGCATAAACAAGCCGTCTGTCAGCAAGACAAGGGCACGTAGATTGATCCGATTGATTCGACCAGACTCCACAAAATCACAGCAGGCAGGCTCCCCGTTTATGACGCCATAGCCGCCCGTTTCATTGGCTAGATAGCGATTGGAGACCAGAATGTCGCGACAGTGCTCCATCAGCTCTGACCGCTGCTTCATCCCTTGCTGAATACACGATTCCCATTTCGCAAAAGCAACCTGCTCCAGATGACTGACCTGTGGATATGTCAGAGCGCGTACCGTATCGTCAGCATAGACAGCGAAAATCATGCAGTCCCCAGTCTGGGCGTACTCAATGTGCGCTTCTCCCACGCGGACCACTGCACAGGCTGCTCCCCACAAGGCTTCCTTTTTCTCCAGATCAATCTGTTGCTTGCGCATGCATTCGTAGAGCCGTTCGTTTGCCCCAACCAGCAATTCTGTCAAGCTCTGCTCTCCAACCTCTTCCTCCACATGCTGCTTCACGAGCTGTGCAGCAAACGCACCTCCCGTCTGTCCCGCTTCATTTTCATACGGAACCAGTGACGACACTCCATCCACAACAGCAAAAAGATGCTTCATCTGATTCGTGACGTAGGCATCCTCATTCATTTTGCCGCTTCCGGCGACAGAGATGCATTCCATTTTCATCGTGACAACCGCCTTCTCTCGTAATCAGTTGCTCGAAAATTGTATCATTTTTCCTTTTTCACATCCATACATCTCCGTGAATACCCACCTATCTTCTAGCTGTGGTAAGATAATGAAGACCTTTTGGACAGAAAGAGGGAAATAACATGAACCGTGAAAAATCCGCACACCTGCACCAACAAGCTACGGATGTGATTCTGGGGGGAGTCAATAGCCCTTCCCGTTCCTTCAAAGCTGTAGGAGGCGGTGCACCCGTCACCATGGAACGCGCCCAGGGAGCGTATTTCTGGGACGTGGACGGAAATCGATACATTGACTACTTGGCGGCATATGGCCCAATCATCACCGGACACGCTCATCCGCATGTGACACAAGCGATCTGCGAGGCTGCTGCCAATGGTACCCTATACGGCACGCCTACCCCTTGGGAAGTAAAGTTTGCCACGATGATTCGTGAAGCAATCCCTTCTATGGAACGGATTCGTTTCAACAACTCCGGTACCGAAGCCGTCATGACATGCATTCGTGTCGCTCGCGCCTATACAGGACGTGTCAAAATCATCAAGTTTGCAGGTTGCTATCACGGCCATTCCGATCTCGTGCTGGTAGCCGCTGGATCCGGTCCTTCCACGCTCGGTATTCCAGACAGTGCTGGGATTCCGCAAAGCATTGCAAACGAAGTCATTACCGTTCCTTTCAACGATGTCGAAGCATTCGCTGAAGCCATGAATCGCTGGGGCCATGAAACCGCTGCCGTACTCGTCGAGCCGATCGTCGGCAACTTCGGTATTGTGACGCCGGAACCAGGCTTCCTGGAAGCAGTAAACCGCATCACGCACGAAGCTGGTGCGCTGGTCGTGTACGATGAAGTGATAACGGCTTTCCGCTTCTGCTATGGCGGTGCGCAAAACCTGCTCGGCGTCGAGCCTGATTTGACTGCGCTAGGCAAAATTATCGGCGGTGGTTTGCCGATCGGGGCATACGGCGGTCGACGGGAAATTATGGAACAAGTCGCACCGCTCGGACCGGCTTATCAGGCAGGAACTATGGCTGGAAACCCAGCTTCGATCCGTGCCGGAATCGCTTGCTTGGAAGTATTAAGCCAACCAGGTGTCTACGACGAGTTCGAGCGATTGGGTGCCTTGCTCGAGGCGGGCATTCGACAAGCCGCTCAAACTCACGGAGTAACCATCCAGCTCAATCGTGTCAAAGGTGCCATGGCTGTGTACTTCACAGACGAGCCTGTCCATGATTACGATGCTGCACAAAAAGCGGATGGAGAGCTGTTTGCACGCTTCTTCCGCCTGATGCTCGACGAGGGTGTCTGCCTCGCACCATCCAAGTACGAAGCCTGGTTCGTCACCACCGCGCATACAGAAAAAGATATCCGTGAAACGATTGCTGCAGTTGAGCGCTCTTTCGCAGCATTGCACGCTTAATCACTCGCAAATGGCGAGCAAGGGAACGGTTCCCTCGACCCGCTTTCGTACAGGTGGGAATACTACTTTTGCAGTTACCCACAAGGGAGGGATCTCGGTGTCAAAAGGTGAACATACCTATCCGCAAGCTCCTGAAAAAACATTGGATTCCAAAATGAGCTCCAAAATGCTGGAGGTCGTTGGTTTCCAAAAACCGAGAAAAACCGAACATCACAAGACGCAAAATCACGATCGTTAACCATTGGAAACAGACACATCCCACCATTTACCCGGTCGGCTGTGTCTGTTTTTTTCTGCGTAAAATCAATGCTTTTACCTATCAAAAATATTTTCCTTACATTGAAGCGCTTACATACTTCCCGCTGCTTGTTCGCTTTATTGTGCAGTCTGTCTGTTCGTGTTATCCTAGACACTACAATATTTTTAGAAGTTTCAGAATATTTAGTGAGAGGGTGGACGGATCATGCTGAATAGAGAACATAAAGAAACCATCGAACAGTTTCATGATTACCATCGGATGGAGCACGACAGCTGTGCCATTATCTGTATTATCGAAAAACAGGGCATTCCGACTCGGACCAACGTAGATGAAACCATTCGCTCCATGATTCAAATGGAACATCGCTCTGGCTTTATTAACGGCGAAGGGGATGGCTGTGGAATTCTGACAGACATACCGCGCCAGCTCTGGTCCCATTACCTGAACGAAGCTGGACTGGATGGAACATTTGCTCACGACCCTCGCTTTGCGGTAGCTCATGTCTTTGTTCCCCTTTCAGGGCATGATCCCCAGGCGGTACAGGACGCAGTGCGAGCTCTATTTGTTCAAGACGATCTGACCATTTTGCTGGAAAAGGAGCATGCTGTAAACTCCGAAGTACTCGGAAAAAATGGACAACGTGATGAACCGATTTTTTGGCAGCTCGCGATCGCAGCTCCGGATGGATTGACGGAGACTTCCTTGGCCAGCCGCTTATTTCACACACATACTGCGATCGAGGCCGCACACAACGTTCATGTCGCCTCGCTCAGCTCGATAAGCTGTGTCTACAAACTAATGGGCTCAGCGAATGTTTTGACGAAATATTTCCGCGATTTAGCAGACGCACAGTTCGTCTCGTCCACTACCATCGGTCACAATCGTTATTCCACCAATACCTTATCCAACTTTTTCCGCGTCCAACCTTTCTCCCTGCTCGGTCACAATGGAGAGATCAATACGATCAGCAAGCTTGAAGAAGAAGCCCTAATGCTGGGTGTTCCCCTCGTCAATGGCGGTAGTGATTCACAAAACCTCAACCGCACGATCGAGACGTTTATTCATCGGTATGGTCTGAGCCTATTTGAAGCGATGGAAGTCGTCTTCCCGCCGATTCACCACGAAATGAAGAACCTTCCGGCGCATCTACAGGATCTGTACGTATATGTACGCCAGGCTTGGGGACATTTTGCCCAAGGCCCTGTCGGTATCGTGTCGCGCTATTCGTCTGAATGTGTGTTTAGCGTCGATGCCCTCGGATTACGTCCACTTTGGATGGTGGAAGGACCTACCTCCCTGTATTTCTCTTCGGAGCAGGGAGTCATCAGTGTTCATGACATGATGAGTGAGCCAAAATCATTGGCTCCTGGCGAAAAAGTAGGCGTCATCCTGCACAAAGATCGAGATGTCGAGATCATCGCGCACCACAAACTGCAGCAAATAGTCTACGAACGCTTTACGCAAAAAGTCCAGCCAGAAGGTTCCCGCCAGCATTTGCACTTTGCCTATGACATTTACGCCTTATCCACAGAGCCTGATGTCGCAACGCCGACATCTCCTGTTTACAGCGCATTTGGCTGGGACCGCGAGCAAGTCCAGCTGGTGGAACAGATGGCTTCCAACGGTGCGGAGCCGATCCGCTCGCTCGGTCATGACGGCCCGCTCGGAGCACTATCCAAAGAACGGCAAAACCTCACCGACTACATGAAGGAAAGCGTCGCTGTCGTGACCAATCCAGCGATTGACCGCGACCGGGAGATGGAGCATTTCTCCACGCGTATCACGCTCGGTTCTCGTGTGCCTCTCTCCTCCAAATCCGGTAGTTACCAGCGCTTGGAGCTGCCATCTCCCCTTTTGCTGGAGGGACAATCGTTACAAAAAACTGCTCAGCGAAACGGCACCCATTCATTAGAACAGATCATTCATTTCTTTAATAACCATCCGACTAGCATCGCGATCCTGTCCACTCATTTCACAGAAAAGGATGGGTACGAAGCCGGCCTGAAGCGATTGAGAAAAGCAGCCGTCAAAGCCGTGGAAAGTGGGTCTGTCTTGATCATCCTGGACGATACCGACACCCACCAGCAAGATAAATACTGGATCGATCCTCTCTTGGCTGTCTCTGTTGTAGACCAGAGCCTGAAAGCAGTGATTTCGGAGGAAGGCATCAACCTACGGCGCAAGACGAGTATTGTTCTACGCTCTGGTGCCATCCGTTCCTTGCATGACCTCGCCCTGTCAGTCGGCTCCGGTGCTGATGCAGTTTCTCCCTATCTGATGTTTGCCACAGCATCTGCCAAAAATATCGATACAGCCCCCTGCAACTTGTACAGCGCCCTGAACAAAGGGCTGGAAAAAGTCATCTCCACCATCGGCATTCATGAGCTGCGCGGCTACGGTCGACTCTTCTCCGCTATAGGACTTCGTGATGAAGTAGCTGCCGCTCTGGGCATCGTCAACTTCTGTGGCTCGGAGCACGCGGGTCTTTCTTTCGCTGACTTACAGGAGGAAAGTATCCGACGTCACCTCGATTTCTCAAGTGAGACTGCTCGTGAATCCAAGACGTTCCACATTTTCCCTCGTCTGTGGAAGCTGATCGGACAAATGGCAGCAGGCGATATTCCGTATTCCGACTACGCCCTGAAGCTGGATGAAAACGAACGGGAAAATCCGATCGCCATTCGGCACACGGCTGATTTTGCCTTTGAGAAAGCTGCGTCACACTTAGAGCCTGAGCAGGTAGATATCAGCGTCGGAGATCACTCCCTACCGTTTCTTATCTCCTCCATGTCTTTTGGATCGCAGAACGAAACAGCCTTTCGCGCCTATCCAGAGGCGGCCGATCAGCTAAACATGATCTGTATGAACGGAGAAGGCGGAGAGATCAAAGACATGCTCGGGCGTTACCGGAACACACGCGGTATTCAGGTGGCTTCCGGACGCTTTGGAATTAACGTAGAGCTGGCAAACGCAGCCTACATTTTGGAAATCAAGATCGGTCAAGGAGCGAAACCGGGCGAGGGCGGACATCTGCCTGGCTCAAAGGTAACTGCGAAAATTGCCGCTGCACGTAACGCCGCTATCGGGTCTGACCTGATTTCTCCCTCCAACAATCATGACATTTACTCGATTGAAGACTTAGCGCAAATGATCACGGAGCTCAAAACGGCCAATGACAAAGCCAAAGTGTGTGTAAAAGTACCGATCGTACCCAATATCGGGACCATTGCTGTCGGGGTAGCCAAGGCAGGAGCTGATTTCATCACCTTGTCCGGCTTTGACGGCGGAACGGGAGCTGCTCGTGTCCACGCCCTGCAACACGTAGGACTGCCCGCAGAAATCGGAGTCAACGCTGCACACAACGCCTTGCTGGAAGCGGGTCTGCGCGATCAGGTCGAGCTCTGGGCTGACGGCGGTGTGAAAAGTGCGGCAGACGTCGTCAAGCTGATGCTCCTTGGAGCCAACCGCATCGGCTTTGGTACTTTCGCGATGATCGCTGTCGGTTGTACGACCTGCCGTGGCTGCCATTTGGATACGTGCCACGTAGGAATCGCCACCCAGATCGACAGCATGGAGGAAGCCCATGAAAAAGGACTGCGTCGCTTTGTTCCCCGGCAGACAGATTTGGCTGTATCGGGCTTGAAAACATTTTTTACGCTGTTCGCCGAGGAAGTACGCCGGATCATCGCCACGCTCGGCTTTAACCGTGCACAGGATCTTGTCGGACACTCGGATTTACTGGTACAGACACGAATGCTCGAGAAGATCGATCTGACTTGGCTGCTAAACGTTCATCCACTCTCTACGGCAACAGTGGCTACCACGGCGACTACCGAAGCAGCAGAAGATGATCGCGTCTTGGTCGCAGCAGGCACTCTCGTGGAAGAAAGGGTAAATCGTTATTTTAATGACAAGCGTCCCATTCAGGAAACATTCTCTCACGTCCTATCCGGCGAGCGGGTATTAGGCAGTCGTTGGGCTGGCGCACGGGTGGAAAATCATCTAGATGGCAGCTACACCTCCTTGCCTGAGGTCTCTCTCCACTTTGTCGCCGGTAGCGTACCTGGTAATGGCCTCGCAGCCTACAACGTGCAAGGGGTAAACATCCGCGTCGAGGGTGGCGCACAGGATGGCGTTGGGAAAACGAGCTTTGGGGGCCGTGTCTCCGTAATAAAAGCGAAAGGTCTGCATGGGGAATTTGTGAACGGTTCCGTCGGAAAAAGCTTTTGCTACGGGGCGCAAAAAGGACTGTTTCTTGTACAGGGCGACGCCGATTCTCGTGCCTGCATCCGCCTCTCTGGAGCAGACGTCGTCTTTGGAGGGGAAATCACCCAGCCCATTCAGGACCATCTTGGCGGGATCGGTGCTCGTGCAAATCTCAAAGGCTTTGCGTTTGAATACATGACCAGCGGCCGTGCAGTCGTGCTCGGTGATCCGGGTCCGTGGATTTGCGCAGGTATGACAGGTGGAGTGGTATACGTCAAGCTGACTCCTGAAATGGGCTTTGACAAAGCGGCTCTGGAGCGTCGAATTGCCAAGGGGGCGAAAGTCTTCCTGTACAATCTCGATCAGCAGGGCCTCCGTGATATCCAGGAGCTACTCAGTGCATACAAGGAAGAACTTCACGCGACAGGCCAATATGAAACAGAGCAGCGTGTACAGACGTGGATCGAGGAAGCGACCTCCCAGTTCGTCATGCTTACACCGAAAAAGGAACAGGCAGATCCATCTGTATCCACCGAATAATAGTTGCAACTACTCCTCCTCTTTCAAGGGGGAGTATCTTTTCGATATGTATATAAGCGTACGATAATATTGTCAAACTTGGTCATGGATTGTACAATAAAAAATGAAACTGCTAGAAGACATATTCGTATACATAGTTATAGGACACAATGAAATGTACTGAAATCGCAATCTTGACGTCGTTGACGAATACTATAAGGAGTGATTGTGAATGTTTTTCCATCCGATGGACTTTCTGATCATTATCGCGTTCTTGCTGTCACTCTGGGCGCAATTCCGGGTGAAAGGTACATTTAACAAGTTTGCTGATGTACCCGCTTCCTCTGGGATGAGCGGTGCAGAGGCTGCTCGTCGCATGCTTGACGCAAACGGCTTGACCGGAGTGCCTGTCGAGCACATACCGGGTACATTGACGGACCACTACGATCCGATGTCTCGTGTCGTGCGCTTGTCCGATCCTGTATACTTCGGCAACTCGATCTCCTCACTGTCCGTTGCCTGCCATGAAGTAGGGCATGCGATCCAGCACAAGGTCTCCTATCCGATGCTGGTAGCGCGTCACCGGATCTTCCCTGTCGTGAATCTCGTGTCAGGTGTAGCTCCACTGTTGCTCCTGGCTGGTTTCTTTTTCAAAATGGCAGGTCTGCTGCTCATCGGGATTATCTTCTTCTCAGCAGCAGTTGCCTTCCAGCTGATCACGCTGCCCGTGGAGTTTAACGCTAGCAGCCGTGCGAAAAAGATAATGGTTCAAATGGGCTTCATCCGCAACCACGAGGAAAAGGGAGCCAGCAAAGTGCTTGGTGCCGCTGCCCTCACTTACGTTGCAGCCGCTCTGATCTCTGTTTTGGAGCTGGCGAAGTACATCATGATTTTCCGTGGCTCTGACGAAGATTAATACAAACATCTCCAGAAGGTGCAGCCTCCCCATGAACGGGGGCTGTACCTTTTTTGCTTGGCCTGCGCTACAATGAGAAGTAGGAGGTTGGTTCAATGAACATCGGAATTATCGGATTAGGCAGTATTGGACAAATGCTCGTAAAAGCCTTTTGCAAAAGTGCCGCTGTCCCTCCGGAAAAGCTGGTTGTTTTCAACCGCACCCGGGAAAAAGCGGAACGTTTGCAAGCAGAATATAACATAGCGATAGCAGAGACTGCTCAGGAGGTTTGCGATCAGTGTGGTGTGGTTTTCGTCTGCACGAAACCACTCGATATCCTTCCTCTTTTACGTGAGCTCTCGGTATCTGCCCAGACCCATGTCGTGTCTGTCGCAGCAGGTGTCAGCATCGCTGATTTGGAAGGCGTACATACAGGTGCCGTCAGCAAGGTGATCCCTACTGTTACGTCTCAGGAGCTACGCGGTGTGTCCTTATACGCCTGCAGCCAACGACTTTCTGACGAACAACGGGAGCAATTCTTGGGGCTTCTCTCCTCGATCAGTCTGGCGCAGGAAGTATCTGAACAAGAAATTGAAACTGCGACGATATTGACGAGCAGCGCCCCTGGGCTGATTGCGGGGATCCTGGAATCCTTCGCACAAGCTGCTGTCCGTAAGACACCAGAGCTACAAATCGATTTGGCACGACGGATGCTGGTAGAAACAATGCTGGGAACCGCAATGCTTCTTCAAAAGGAACAGCTAGGCTTTGACCAGCTGATTGAGCGTGTCGCAACCAAGGGGGGTATCACGGAAGAAGGACTCCGTGTTCTCGATAAAACACTGCCCTCTGGTTTCGACGAGCTATTTGCCATGACGGAATCCAAGCATGATTTGCTCAAACAGCTCGTCCAAAAACAAAATACGGTTGAGTAAAGAGAAAAGGAGTTTGCAACGATGAAAATTGGCTGGATCGGCCTAGGAAATATGGGAATCCCGATGGCAAGAAACCTGCTCGCAGCAGACTATGAGCTATCTGTTTGGAATCGCTCGCCAGAAAAAGCGGAACCTGTGCTCGCACTGGGTGCAAAAAGCGCAACGACACTCGCACAGCTTGTAGATGAATCTGACATCCTGTTTACGATGGTCAGTGACGATGCTGCTGTAAAAGCGGTCTATGATGGCCCCGGTGGCATTCTCGCTGCAGCAGGGAAAGGCAAGCTGGCCGTAGACATGAGCACCATCTCTCCCGATACCTCTCGTTTCCTCGCAGCTCGCTGCCAAGAAGTAGGCATCCGTTTTCTGGACGCTCCAGTATCTGGAAGTGTTGGACCTGCCAAAGAAGGCACGCTCGTCATCATGGTTGGCGGCGAAAAATCCGATTATGAACAGGCAAAGCCCATGCTGGACAAGCTCGGCAAGGTGGCTCTTCATCTGGGGCCAAACGGTGCGGGAACTTCCGCCAAGCTGGCAATCAACCTGCTTTTGGGCATTACCGTCCAGGGCGTTTCTGAAACGTTGCTGTTCGCCCGTTCGTTAGGAATCAGTACGGAACAAATGTTGAATATCATCTCAGAGAGCGCAGTAGGTACGCCTCTGGTCCGCGGAAAGGCAGCCTCCATTCTGGCTGACGACTATCCCGCTGCGTTTGCGCTCAAACATATGGCAAAGGATTTGCGTCTGGCGAGTGAGGCAGGCGTCTCTACCCCGTTGGCTGAATCCGCAAACGCTAGCTACCGCCACGCGTTGGAAAACGGTCTGGGTGATTTGGATCTGATGGCGATCATCAAGGATTTGGAAGGGAAGTAGATCAACAAGCAAAAAGACCGGAATCTATCTTCCGGTCTTTTTACGTACATGTTCTAGTTGCCCTATTGTTTTCCTTTTAACAGCCCGTTCAAAATCTTTGCATCCGCAATCGCCCGCTTATCCTCAAGCACATCTCCCGGTTTGTTGCCTTCCCCGATGATGTAGCCTTCAAATGGCATGCCGACGAAGCCGAAAATATATTGGAATTGCTGGATGAGAGGCAGCCCTTTTACTCGCGGCTCATCGCCACCTGTCGCCATTACGTAGGCTTGCTTCAGCCCCAGCGACTGCTTGAAGTTGTAACGCTTGTCGCGCAGGCTCTGCGACCAGCGATCAACAAAGTTTTTCATATGCCCTGACATTCCGTACCAGTATATCGGAGTGGCAAAAATAAGGACGTCATGGTCCAGTACAGCCTTGATCACTTCATCGTAATCATCGGCTACCGATGAAAAGCCTTCGGGATCATGCCGCTGATCGTGTATGGACTGAATATCTTTGTCCCGCAAACGGATACTGGTATGCGGGACACCTTCCAAAACGAGCTGTGTCAATTGCTCTGTATTCCCATTATCTCTCGAGCTCCCGTACAATACGAGGACGTTCATGCTTATCCCTCCGTTTTTTCAACCATCATGGGGGAGTGCTGACGTAACCGCCATGCGAATAGAACGGCTACACCCAGAATACCTGCCGATAGAAAGTACACCGTCCGAGTCCCCAACCATTCCGCGACGGCACCCATGATCAGGGCAGAAATGCCAAATACCAGTGAATCAATCGTTCCCTTTGCCGACAAAACGTAAGGAAGTCTGTCTACTGCCGTTGCTTGCTGCAACAAGGTCTGCTTGGAGATCATCTGCATTTGATACATCGGACCCAAAGCAAAGGAAAAGAACAAGGCGATGAGAGGATTCGTACTACTACCAAAGCAAAGAGTGACCACTCCCGAACCGATTGTCCCGATGACGATCCAGCGTGGCAACTGGTGGCGCAGTCTTTGCGCATTCGCCAAGAGCAGCGCGCCCCCTGCGATGGAGCCGAGCATGTAGCTCGCATTCAAATAGCCCCACCATTCTTCCCCTCTTCCCAGTTCATCCTTGACAAATGGCAGCATGATTGCAGCGATCCAGACAGCACTGGACAAGCCGATCAGTACATCCATCGCAACCACCGAGCGCACGAGTGGCGTATCGCGGATGAGCATCCAGCCTGCTCGCCAATCCATTTTTGCGTGGTCTGTCTTAGCTTGCACAGGCTCCGGCTTCTCCATGTCCATGCGCGGACTAACGCCTAGCATCGCTATCGTCGCTACCGTGTACGCCAGGACGGTTCCCCATAAAACCACACCATCCCCAAACGTAGCAACGAGCAAGCCCCCTGCTGCCCAGCCCGCAAAGAATACCGTTTGATCAGACGTTGCCAACAATCCATTTGCTCGCATCAGCTCTGTGCCTGTCACCAATCGGGGGACAAGTGCATTCCTCGCTGGATTGGCCCATCCGTCCATAAAGGCGATTGCCCAGCCCAGAGCAAAAAGAACCCACACGATCACCTTCCCAGCTTCGGGAGCCATCGGCACGACGACCGCTGCCGTTGCGAGAAGAATTGTTTTTACCGATTGAGAAAGGACAAGCATCTGCGGCAGGGTCAATCTTTGAAAAAGGAGTGGCGCCGTCAGCCCTCCCAAGGATTGCGCCGTCAAGATGACTACCGGAACCAATGCCGTATACATCACAGATGCAGTCACAGAGTAAATGGCTGAAATAAACGCGACAATATAAATAACGTCCCCTAGGTTGGCCAATGTCTGACCACCCCAGAGACAAATAAACCTTCTATTCCACATCAAAGGTGCCTCCCTGTCGATTTGAGAATATCTGCTATATCCTCATGAACATTTTTCGTTCAATCCAAACCGACATACGATCACAATGGAGGCACACCCCGTTTCAGAAAATTTTCTCTATTATAGATTAGGTACTTGTTCCCTGTAAAGGTTTGTTGCGGTAGAAGAAACTATAGTACACCCATCCTGCATTCATCAGCAAAAACGCAGCTGTCATGAAAAAGACGCCTTTGATGCTGACATAGCCTGCCAAAAAACCGCCGATCATCGGTCCGAGCATACTGCCTATGCTGACAAAGCTCTGGTTGTAGCCATAGACACGACTGACCATATGTGTAGGAGTCGCTCTGCGCAACAATGCGTTGACAGACGGCAGCAATCCCCCCAATGAAAGTCCAAGTAAGAAACGCAGGACAACCAGTTGCCAGACTGTGGTAACCAGTCCTTGCGGGATAAAGACGATAGCCGATGCCAACAAGGCAAACAAAAGCACTTTTTGTGAACCGAATCGGTCACCTAGCATACCTAAGCGCGGTGAGGCAAATACGTTTGCCACCCCCATCCCCGCCTGGACAATCCCTGCCCACAGCGCGACTTTGCTTCCTTCTGAGCCCAACAGCTGTGATATGTAAATGGGCAATACTGGGATGATGCTAAACAAGGCAAACTGGATCATCACGGTTACAAAAAAGAGCGCCGGCAATTCCTTTGACGAGAAAATCATGTGAAAATCTTCCCTAAGATTGGACCGGTCTTCTTTTTCAGGTGGAACAAAGTTCTCTTTCACCATAAACGTAATGACCAACGTCGCCAGTAGCAACAAACAGCCTGTAATGACAAAGATCATTCGAAAGCCAATACGTCCAGCCAAAACCCCGCCAAACAGCGGACCCATGATCGTGCCCGCCGTGACGAATGACTGGAGCATCCCTTGTGCCCAGCCAATTCGTTCCCGAGGGACGGAAGACGCAACAAGCGCGGTACTGGCAGGAATAATGCCACCCACCAATCCATTGATCAAGCGCAAAGCCAATAATTGCCAGAGGCTCCCGGCAAAACCGGTCAGAGCTACGGTGATCGACATGAAGTATCCGGAGCGCAAAATCATGATCTTGCGCCCGTGTTTATCTGCCAAATTCCCCCAGATCGGTGAAACCAGGCCGGCCGTCAAAAAGTTGGCCCCAAAAATGATCCCTGCCCAGGCAGTTACCTGATGCTCATCTTCAATTCCAAAATCCTGCTGAATATACAGTGGCAAAAACGGCATGATCATGCTCATCGCCATCATGACAACAAACAATGAACCACACAACACGTATAAGTTACGCCGCCATGTCTCCATCGGACGCGCCTCCCTTCCCTTCTACAACTCCCCATCATCTCTGGGCGCGTGCAGAAGCGATCCGGTCTCTTTTCACTGTATTATCCCTCTTGCAGTGTTCCCAAATCCTGCACACTCCACAGGCTGTGGTAAACCCCTCTTTTTTCCAGTAATTCTTCGTGTTTCCCCTGCTCGACAATCTGCCCCTCTTTCATCACTACGATCTTGTCTGCATGCGTGATCGTGGACAATCGATGGGCGACAATGATCGTCGTTCTGTCCTTTGTCAAATGAGCCAACGATTCCTGAATCATGTGTTCTGACTCCAAATCGAGTGCCGACGTGGCTTCGTCCAGTATTAAAATACCTGGATCGCGAAGAAACACGCGAGCAATGGCGACTCTCTGCTTTTGGCCGCCAGATAGCTTGACGCCTCGCTCACCTAGCTCGGTGTCGTAGCCATTTGGCAGTTCTGCGAGGAACTCATGAGCGTTGGCTGCCTTCGCTGCGCGAACGACTGCTTCATCGTCCGCATCCGGATTCCCCATCAAAATGTTCACTTTTGCCGACTCGCTAAAGAGGATGTTATCTTGTTGTACCATTCCGATGTGGTGGCGAAGACTCCGCTGTTTGACATCTCTCACATCGACACCATCGACTGTGATCCGTCCCTCTGTAACATCCCAAAAGCGAGGCAACAAACTGATCAAAGAGGATTTTCCGCCTCCCGACATCCCGACAATCGCGACAGTTTCTCCCGGCTCAATGGTCAGATTGATGCGGTCCAGCACGAGTGGTCCTTCATCTCGATAACGGAACGATACATTTTCAAACCGGACTTCCCCCCGAACTCGTTTTGTGGACGGATCAACCGGCATTTCCCGTGCATCTGGCCGATCGACGATGTCATAGGATTCGTCGATAAATTCAAACATCCGATCCATTGAGGCGACAGCCTGAGTCAACACCGTAGAGGAGTTCACCAACCGCCTCAGTGGTGTGTAAAGTCGATCCAGGTAAGCATAGAAGGCGACCAAAGTCCCTACACTCATCGCTCCACCGATGACCTGATATCCGGCATACGCAATCACCAGAAGCGGAGCGATGTCCGTCACGGTATTGATGACAGCAAAGGTATTCGCATTCCATCGGGTTTGGGCCAATGCCTTTTGTAAAAAGTGCTCGTTTTCCTTGGCAAACTGTTTGCTCTCATGCTCTTCCATCGCAAAACTGCGAATGAGCGGCATACCGTTTACCCGCTCATACAGATGTCCTTGGAGACGCGCCAATGCAGCCGATCGATCCTTTGTCAGCTGCCGCAAGCGCTTGTAGAAATATTTAACGGAGATGCTGTACAGCGGAAATACGATGATCGCGACAATGGTCAGCTCGAGATCCATGTAGAACATGATTGCCAGCGTAAGGCCAATCGTGATCAAGTCCAGCCACAAATTCATGAGTCCGGTTTCCACAAAACTCTTGGTCGACTCGACATCATTGATCACACGGGATATCACTTCGCCCGTTTTTGTGTTGTTGTAGTAGCGCATAGAGAGCCGCTGCAAATGGGAGAACAATTGATTGCGGATGTCAAACAAGATCCTGCTGGATACCCATTGTGCGTAATATTGACGGATGTACTCTACAGGTGCGCGAACGACGGTAAACAACAGGAAGGCTCCCAGCATCAGCCAAAATAACTGTGTCAGCTTTTCTGCTTGAGGAATAGAACTTGGAAGCAGATCATCAATGACGTATTTGATCAAAAGCGGTAATGACAGAGGAATGGCAAACTTGATGATCCCGATCAGAATCGTGCCCGCTATTTGTTTCCAATAGGGCATGACATAGGATAAATAACGTCTTATGCTCAACAGCTATACGCCCCTTTGCAAAACAAGGAAATCCCTCCCCCGGCTTAACGGGAAAGGGATTATTCCTCATCATCTCGTACTAGAAGATAACGCTCGTACCAACGTTGAACGAAACCATTTTGAAACGGTCCGCGACGTGCACGCACCCAATCAAGCACTTCCCGCAAAGCAGTTTGTACTTGTTCCACAACAACAGGAGGATAGTTCATCTGTTTGCTGTGCATCAGAAACTCCTCTTCATCGAGGATGGAATACGTCATGTCAGGATAAACCTTCACGTCCAGATCGTAGTCTATGTAACTCAGCAGTTGCCCCTTCAGGCTGAATGGCGAACCAATATTGCAATAATAGTAAATGCCGTCATCACGAATCATCGCAATGGTATTAAACCACTGACCTCGACCAAATGTGCAAATGGCCGGCTCGCGCGTGCGCCACTCCCGCCCGTCTGCCTCTGTCACCTTAACTCGATCGTTTCCCCCAATCACCACCGCATCACTGGTATGAATCAGCGTCGATTTGTCCCATATGCGGTGCAACGAATGGTCATGTTTATAACTTTCAATGCGGATATTGGAGCCTGGAGTCGGTGACATGACTCTCCCCTTTCTTCTCTTCTCTATTTGAATGGGGACAAGCCTCCTTTAAGAAGAGAGCTTTTTGGAAAGTGTAACATATTTTTGCAACTCATAGCCAAGCGAATGGTAAAATGGCAGAACTTCTGGGTTGTCCTGATTCACCATGATCAGTACGCGATTAACGCCTCGTTGCTTGAATCGTTTCTCGATCGCTTCCACCAGTTGTCTGCCTATGCCTGAGCCTTGTTCACTTGGTAAAACAGCCAATCGGTAAAAAAAGGCGCGCGACCCATCAATCGTGCCAACGACGACCCCTACCACATTACCTTCTTTTTCTGCAACCATCACTAAATCGCTGTCCCATGCCAATTGTTGGGCCAAATCGTTCAACGACTCCGTCTCCGATTGGTCCAAACCGGTTTCCCGCCAGATGCTTGTAATAGCCGAATAGTCACCGAGTCGAAACGGACGAATCAGCATACGTTGCCTCCTTCGTAGCCTTCTTGTACTATTGTACACCACTTACCCAACTTTGTCTTGTCCGTCAGTTCGTCAAAAGTCACCTGATCTCACATGCCCAGACACATCGACGATATCTTTTTACACCAGAAACTTATTATACAACTCCCCCTTCGCTTGCGCCACCCGCTACGCGCATCGGAGATGTTTGGTTGTCCCCTTCCAAAGACATACTAATCGAGAAATCAAGACGTGACTGACTGATTGAAAGCCCCTATAGGCCACGCCGTAAAGAAGGAGGATGACGGATGTACATAGGACGCGAATTATCCGAATTAACGATGCTGCCACTTGATCACTGGGAGATCAACGAACTGATGTATCACCATCATATTTTTTCACAGCTGGCAGCCTACCTGAGCACGGAGGGTGCCTCCTTACATGTAAAGGTAATCCGGGAGCTGGAATCGCGGGGACCTGTAGGCGGAGACAAAGGCAGCTGGGACCACTCCTCCACTCCCATATATGATTAACAGCCGCCATCTTTTTCATAGTCCTGTTGCCTGATCGTCATGCTCGGTTTTATCTACACGTTTGTTTAGCGTAAAAGCCCGACTGCGAGGGATCTCGTCGGGCTTTCAAACACCATGATTTGTCAGAATATAATTTCTTTTTACATTTAGGTAAAAAGTGCTTTACATCAAGAAAAAATTCCCATATTCTAAGGGTAAGATTTTAACTACTACTCGAAAGAAAGGAGGCTGCAATAAGATGATGATGACTGTACAGCTTGCACCCAACGCGTTTTCTGATCGTCTTATGTTTGCTACAACTGAATATCGCAGCGCCTCCTGGACGGACGAATTGTAGTTTTTCATTCGTATCTTCGACATTCTCTATTCGTCAAATACCCAGACCGCAGGCGTTGTAGCTTGTGGTCTTTCTTATTCATTGAGCTTTCTCAAAGACCGCAGGCCGTCGTTTGCGGTCTTTTCTGTGTCAAACAAAACCCATTTTTTACCATTTTACCTTGAGAGGAGGTGATTTGATATGGTACTCCACTTTCTTTTCTTCACGATCAAGATTGAACGCGCAACAGCTACTCAACGATTTGCCGAAATCGAGCGCTCCCGTTACCTGGAACAACGCGCTGAGGCTCACGCATTTGAGGCAGCACAACTGATGAGCCGCATCTAATGCCATGAAATATAAAAACACTTGGAGGGATGATTTATGAATAACAGAAGAAGGCGTCAGATGATGAGGTTTACAGGAGTCAAATCGATAGACGGCGGCTGACTGACGAAATCCATACAGATGGGAGGGATATAGCATGTACATTCCCATGATTTTTTTCTCCATCACAATCGAAAAACGGAAATTAACCCCTGAGCAGCAAGAGTCAAAGTATCAACAGAAACAAGCCATCGCTCAGTGGGAAGAACAAAAGCATCAAATCGCTACACAGTTCCCGGAATACTGTATTCGGTAATCTTCCATTCAGTAATCCAAACCGATAAAAAAGCGACCGATTATGACCGGTCGCTTTTTTGCTGCATCAATTCCCGAATTTTGTGGTGAGCCATGGGAAAGGTATAGATGTCGAGCTCGTCCACTGCTACCAATCGAGCATTCGGTGGCAGTTCGTCTCCCTCGATCCAGTCACAGGACCATACCTGCATGTTCCATTGCAAATGGGAAAACGTATGCTGAACTTCCCCGAGTGATTCGAGTACTTCGATCTCGACGGCAAATCGATCACGCAGACTGTTGTTCAGCACATCCTGCTTGGCGGATTCACGCTCGACCTCTGTCTCGACCATCGGGAACTCCCACATGCCGGCTAACAGACCCGTGTCAGGACGCTTGTTGATCAGTACTTGTCCGTCCCGCATGACTACTGCTACCTGCAAATGAACCGGGCGTGGCGGTTTGGCCTTTCCTTTGATCGGGAGGTCTTCCTGCACACCCTCCTGACGAGCCATACAGTAGTCAAACACCGGACAGGTCAAGCATTGTGGCGAACGTGGCACGCACACCATCGCCCCCAGCTCCATCAGCGCCTGGTTGAAATCTCCCGCTCTTCCGCGGGGAATGACCTGCCGGACGAGATGCTCAATCTTGATCCGGGTAGCCGGCTTAGCGATATCATCTGTCAAATACAACAATCGGGAAAAAACGCGCATGACGTTTCCATCGACTGCCGGTTCCACCTTTTCGTAGGCAATGCTTAGAATCGCCCCGGCTGTGTAAGGGCCCACCCCTTTTAGTGTGGCAATGTCCTCAGGCGTATCCGGGACGATGCCTCCATAGCGAGCCTGTACCTCACGAGCCGCTGCTTGCAGGTTGCGCGCACGCGAATAGTAGCCGAGACCTTCCCATGCTTTAAGCACCTCATCTTCTGGTGCTTCTGCCAATGCTCCTACGGTCGGAAATTTCTCCATGAAATTCGCATAATAAGATTTGACGGTTTCTACACGCGTCTGCTGCAGCATGATCTCCGATACCCAGACGCGATATGGATCACGATTGATTCGCCAAGGCAGGTCGCGCTTTTGCGAATCGTACCAAGTCAGCAAATCAGAGGAGAAACCGAAGACATGAAATTCTTCTGGTAATGTATAAGGTAATTCTTTCGCTTTTTTTCCTGCCATCTCTTGTTTGATTGCTCCTTTTTCGTTATAGCACTGCGGAACGAAACGCCCATACATGCAGCTTGGCCGCTCCACCCGCTACACAATCGCAAAAAGCCTCATCCGCAAGTCGCCATGCTTTGATTTGGTCGTACTGTTCCACCGCTTGAACTTCAAACGCTTCTACGAAAAGACCGGGCTGATCAATCCCCTCCATACAGCGGTATTGAGTGGCCCCCATAGCGGTCAGTTTATCGGACATGCCTGCAAGTAACGAAAGAGCAGTTGCTCGCTTGGCGGAATCCAGCTTATATTCCACAAAAACAGTTAGCATCACGAAGTCCTCCTTTGCGAGGTCGATCCTTTACCATCATACCTTTTTTGCGGAAACCGGAACAAGATCACAATTTTTTTCAAATGAGGCGGGAAATCTCCTGCTCTCCACGCTATAATAAACAATAATAAATACAGCCAAGGAGGAAAGGAGGAGTACGACGATTCCATGGATACTGCCACACATTTTGCCATGGGCTTCGGATTGGCCGGTCTCGCCTATCTCGATCCTGTCGTAGCAACTACTCCGGGACTCGCGGAAGCCATCATGATCGGCACGGTCATCGGATCACAAGCACCTGATCTAGATGGTCTGATCCGAATCCGAGGCACCGCTGCTTATGTTCGCAATCACCGGGGCGTATCACATTCTGTTCCAGCGCTATTTCTCTGGACAGGAGCGTTGTTTTCCCTCATTCAGACCATTATGCCACAATCCTCGTGGCTCCACTTATTAGGTTGGATCTTTTTGGCGGTCTGTCTCCACGTATTTGTCGACTTGTTCAATTCCTATGGTACCAAGGGGTTGTATCCGTTTCGAGACAAATGGGTCGCTCTCAACGCCATTTTTATTTTTGACCCGTTCATTTTCACTGCACATCTCGTGGGCTTCATGCTCTGGGCTGCAGGTCTGGAGCCGGGTAGGTTGTTTCTCTGGATCTATGTGATAATCGCCGTCTACTATTACTGGCGCATTCAGGCACAAAAACGCACGACAGAGCTGGTACGTCAGCGTATTGGGAAATCGGGCATCTACACGATCATTCCCACCATCTCGTGGACGCAATGGACGTTCGTCGCCAGAACGGAGCATCACTGGTACGTAGGTGAAATTCATTCCGGCGATGTGATCATTCTCGATACGTTTACCATCAAGCCAGAAACCGAATTGATCAATGCCGCCAAAAAGAGTCGCAAGGTGCAGTCGTTCCTCTCGTTCACGCATCACGTGCATGTAGAAACGACTGAAAGACCTTTTGGCTACGAGGTGAAATGGATCGACCTGCGCTATCGCTCGCGCTTTCAAGGAAAGAGTCACTATATGTTTGTCGCAGTCGTTTACCTTGGTTTTGACTTAGAAATTCGGGATTCGTTTGTAGGCTGGATCCATCGTGGAGAAGACCAATTGACCAAAAAAATGGACCCTAACCGACAGCTCGGTTAAAACTCGTGCCGCCCACGCTAGCTTGGGCGGTTTTTTTCATCTGACCTGCTTCATTTTTTGATAATTGCCCCTTTTGACCATGCCAAAAAACTTTTACGATAGGGCTACCAATTTCAAAGGGAACTTGTCAGATGGAGGGAACTACCGTGATTCCAATTCGCTATTCCAAACGTACGTTGACCGATCAAGAGCAAATTGATGCCTTTTTGGCCCACGCCAAGGTGGGAAACCTGGGGTTGTCCAACGGAACAGAGCCGTACATCATTCCGTTAAATTTTTGCTGGTGGAATGGTCACATTTATTTTCACGGAGCAGACTCCGGACGAAAGGTAGAAATGATCAATGCCAACAACCGCGTTTGCTTCAGCGTTTGCGAGGAGTATGGCACCATTGCGGACCCCATACCTGCTCATACAGACACAGCTTACATGAGCGTCTTTTTGTCGGGAACGATTGAACGCGTGCAGGACCCGGATGAAATGCGGGATGCCATGCAGGCAATGCTCGACAAGTACGTTCCCGGCTACTATCCGGAGCCACTTTCTCTGCAGCACGTGGTCAAATATCGTTCCTCCATGGGAAGTGTGACAGCCGTGTTTCGGATCACGCCAGACAGTCTCACAGCCAAGGGTAGCCCGATGCCTGAAGAAAAGCGGTTTTATCCGGGACGGACGATCGGGCAAGACAGCAAAAAACTAGACTGATCCAATATCCTACCAATTGAAGAAAAAGGTTACCACCGGCACTAGCCAGATGGTAACCCTTTTTTATGCAACACTTATTTCGTGTGAGCAAATACCGCTCGGATGATCGTATCCCAATCCTCATCGTGCACTTCATGTCCGGAACCTTCCAAGGTCAGCAAGGCAGCACCCGGAATTTCCCTCACGAGAGCCAAAGCATGCTCATACGGGAGCACCGTATCATGCGTCCCGTGAATAACCAAAGTCGGTACCTTGATCTGGGTATGCCTGCCTTCAGAATCATCATCCCCTACGAGCAGGGCGTGATTAAACATGCTGAGCAAGTTGCTTGCTCTCTTGATTTCCGCAGTGACTTGAGCGAAAACGCGCTCTCCGTTGAAGGAATGAGCGGGACCGCACAACAACGCTGAGCCTGCTACCAGGTAGTCCGCAACCGCTGCTTCGTCCGTCCAATCCAGGCTGCCGCCATTCGCATGATAAGCTAGTATTCGCTCATCCATCGGAGGCAGATTGCGGTTGTTCTGATCGGAACCAAAAATGCCCGATGCGATCAGTGTCATTGACTGGACACGTTCCGGGTGCTTTACGGCGATCACTTGGGCAATCATCCCTCCGAGAGACATCCCGACCAAATGGGCCTTTTCGATTTGGTAGGCATCGAGTACACCCACGGCATCATTTGCCATATCGGCTACCGTGTAATTGGATGTCCCCGGCTCATAAGCCGTAGAGCGTCCCACATCACGGTTATCAAAGCGGATGACGAAACGGCCCGTATCCGCCAGACGCTGGCAAAATGCTGTATCCCAGTACACCATCGAGCACATAGCTCCCATGATCAGCAAGACTGCCGGATCGGCGGGATTTCCAAAGCTCTCTGCACATATTTCAATTCCATTGATTGGATGGATGGTTTCGCGTTGCATGTTTCATTCCCCATTTCATTCGTAATTGTCCGTAATTTGGTAAAAGGCAAACTCAAATAAACCCACACATTTTTCGCAAAAATGGAATGAGCTTTCTAAGAGTAAATCCCAAATTAGCGCAGACGAATGAATTTGATAATCACGCTACGCACACCCTTCTGGATGAACTGGCTGGCCACCTATTATTGTAGCACATGCCTGCAAGCTCTCGCATGACAGATGCTTGCCTCTCTCCCCTGCATAAAATAAGGAGTGGCTAAAGGAGAAACCTCCTCCCTTTGCCACTCCTCCCTACTTACTTGCTGCCTACAGTTCACATGGCGCCGTCATCCCGGTGGAGATCGCAATCCGATTCCAGGCGTTAATGGTGTTAATCGCCATGATCAAAGCCACATATTGTTGTTCATCGAAATGCTCGCGGACATTCGCGTAGATTTCATCAGATACGCCGCCATTTGAAATCAGTGTAACGGCTTCTGTCAATGCGAGCACCGCGCGCTCCGCATCCGTGTAGAACCCTGCTTCCCTCCAAGCATTGAGCAAGTAGATGCGTTGTTCTGTCTCTCCCAGTTTGCGCGCGTCCTTGGTATGCATGTCGAGGCAAAAAGCGCAGCCGTTGATTTGCGATGCCCGGATCTTGATCAGCTCCATGAGGTTTTTGTCCAAACCGCTCTCCTGCACGTACTTCTCCAACTGCAGCATCGCGTTCAATGCTTGCGGATTGGCAGATCGATAATTCATTCTGGCTTTCATGATCATCTTTCCCTTCTACTCGAATTGTCTTTACAACCTCCAAGACGAGTGACGCTCCCTTTTTGTGACCAAAAATCATGCTTACAGGGAAAAATGCTTCAATTTTTCTGGATTGATCATCATATAAAGCCTTTCGATCCTATCCTCACGGGAATTCAGCACGACATTGATGACTCTTGTCGGTTGACCTTCGCCTGAAATGACGAAACCGGTCTGCCCATTTATGGACCGAATCTGTATGCTGACGTTGTTCTCCCACTTGCGCCACACGCCTGTCAGGAATGCGACTACGCGCTGGTCGGAACGAATCGGGTGGATCGCTGCACGCGTTTTTCCGCCACCATCTGTGATCAAGACAGCATCCTGACTCAACAATCGCACCAGCGCATGGGCATCCGCATGCGACATGGCGTAAATCAGCTGCTCCACTAGTCGTTTGGATCGCTCCGGCTGCGCTTCTACTTGCAATCCGTCGCCCGCTCCATTGAGCTTTTGCTGGGCACGACTGTATAGCTTGCGGCAGCCCGCCTCCGATTTGTTCAGCATCTCTGCGATAGCACTGTATTCGTAGCCAAGTGCGGTGCGCAATACATAGACAGCCCGCTCATCAGGAGAAAGATTCTCCAATAAGACGAGAAGCCCGTACGAGATTGATTCTTCCCGAATGACGGCTTGTAGGGGGTCGCCGCTTACCGAGTCGTCTACCAAGGGCTCTGGCAACCACTCTCCCACGTACTGCTCCCGCTTCCAACGCGCTGACTTCAACGTATCCAGACAACGGTTTGTTACGGCTTTGCACAAATAGCTTTTCATATGGTGAATGTCTTCGATGTCGCTCTGCGTCAAAGCAAGAAACGTCTCCTGTACGCTATCTTCAGCCTCTGTCACGGACCCCAGCATGCGATAAGCAAGGGAGAACATCAGCGGTTTGTACTGTCGATAGACATCCTCCATCCGTATCGTCATTATTCTGCTTGCCCGAACTGCCAGATCGTATGGCTCAGACTGCCGTAACGGAAGCTCATGTGCAGGCGTTTGGCGGTACGCTCGTCATCCGCAGCTCCCATCGCGTAGATGAGCGGAACAAAGTGCTCACTGCCATAAGCAGGAACCGCTTTTTCAGCGTGAGGTGCCAGAGCACGATATTGCGCCAAATCGGTTACGTTCCAATCCGTCAACGTTTCTTTTAGCCATTCCTCAAACTGCAGGGACCACTCAAACGCTCCACCCGATGTCTCCCGCATGTCCAGGTAGGAAAAATTATGGATCGTACTGCCGCTGCCGATGATCAATACATCTTTGGCACGTAGAGGACTCAGCGCTTTCCCGATCGTGTACTGCTGCTCGACGGTCAAATTTGGATTCACGGATAGCGACACAACAGGCACGTCCGCATCAGGATACACTTTTCTCAACACGACCCAATGACCGTGATCAAGTCCACGAGATTGATTCAAACTGACTGGTACCCCGGCAGCCTGCAACAACGCTACCGTTTCTTCTGCAATTTCCTGATCTCCTTTTGCTGGGTATTGGATTTCGTACAACGCTTGTGGAAAGCCACCAAAATCGTGAATCGTCGGAAACGTCTCCATGACCCCGACTTCTTGCGTGAAAGACTCCCAGTGCGCAGAGAACATCACGATCGCACGAGGACGGCGAGGCAGCAGATTAGGCAGATCGTTTAGAGCTTGTGTATAGGAATTATCTTCGATCGCGAGCAATGGTGCTCCGTGAGCGATGAACAGAGATGGCATCATAGTAGAAACACTCTCCTTTATTTTTTTAACCTAGTTACTTTTAGTAAGTATTATAACCGATTTCTTTTCCTTTTTCCATCCTTATCATTGCCAATATCGGAATAAGCCTCTTTAAGAAAAAAATAAGAGGTGATGGCGTCGCTCACGGAAACCATGTAGACACAGTGAAAGCACGGATGTAAAACCCTCCATCCTAGAAATGCAAAAAGGCTTGTCGCTTCAACAGCAACAAGCCTTTTTCTATGTGATGAACAGCTATTATTTCGCAGCAGCGAAACGTTTGCTTACTTCATCCCAGTTTACTACGTTCCAGAACGCGCCGATGTAGTCAGGGCGTTTGTTTTGGTATTTCAGGTAGTAAGCATGCTCCCAAACATCCAGACCCAGGATAGGCTTTTTGCCTTCCATTACAGGACTGTCTTGGTTTGGAGTGGAAGTGATCGCTACTTTACCGCCATCAGCTACCAGCCAAGCCCAACCGGAACCGAAACGGCCAGTTGCTGCTTTCGCGAATTCAGCTTTGAAGTTGTCAAAGCTTCCGAAAGCCGCGTTGATTGCGTCAGCCAGTTCACCAGCTGGTGCGCCGCCGCCATTCGGGCTCAGGATTTCCCAGAAGAGGGTATGGTTTGCATGTCCGCCACCGTTGTTGCGAACTGCAGTGCGAATGCCTTCTGGCAAAGCATCGATGTTGCTGATCAGTTCTTCTACGCTTTTGTCTTGCAGGTCAGCGTGAGCTTCCAGAGCAGCGTTCAGGTTGTTCACGTAAGTTGCATGGTGACGTCCATGGTGGATTTCCATTGTTTGAGCGTCGATATGTGGTTCCAAAGCATTGTGCGCGTAAGGCAATGCAGGCAATTGATGAGCCATTGTAACATTCCTCCTCAAGATATGTAGTGGTCAAGCTTCGTCTTTATTATAATGCAACCGACGCACTTTTACAACAAATAAGTATGCAAAGTATCGAAATCTATAATTTAAACTTTCATAGATTTCCTTCTTGCAAACCCGATCGACCGTGCTAGACTTGGATTATTACAAACATGGAAAACTAGGTGATTTACGTGGAAATGGATTTATCGACCATACTTTTTCTTGCACTTTTTGGCTTTGTTGCCGCCTTTATTGACAGTACCGTAGGCGGTGGTGGACTGATTTCCCTCCCTGCTCTGCTCGGTCTCGGGTTGCCTCCTTACCTCGCGTTGGGTACGAACAAGCTGGCAGGAACGATCTCATCCGCTACCAGCTCTTTCACTTTTATTCGCAACGGTAAATTTGACAAGAAGCTGATGTTCATGCTCTTCCCCGTCTCGCTGATCGGAGCGTATTTCGGAGCCAAAACGGTGTTGTTCGTACCGCAAGAGCTTTTGAAAGTGCTCGTGATTATTATGATGGCTCTTATTTTCGTTTATACGCTGTTCAACAAGCGATTCGGTGAAGTAGCCAATTTCAAAGGCTACACCAAGTTCACTCTCAGTCTGGGGATCCCTTTTACCTTCCTGATCGGTTTTTATGATGGCTTTTTTGGACCGGGTACCGGTTCCTTTTTCGTTTTCTTGATGGTCTTGCTATTCGGCTATGACTTTGTGATCGCTGCAGGAAATGGACGCATCCTCAATCTGGCGAGTAACATCGCAGCACTCACTGTGTTTACCCTCGAAGGCAAGGTCGTTCTTGTAACAGGTCTAGTTATGGGTGTGGCCATGCTGCTCGGTGCTTCCTTAGGTGCTCGAATGGCAATCAAGACCGGTGTGCGCTACGTTCGTCCACTCTTTTTGATCGTCTCTATCACCCTGATCACCAAAATGGTGTATGAATTGATCTTTTCTTAAAGGAAATGTTGTACTTCTCTCCTTATTAACCTTTCGAGGGGCATGCCAAACAGGCTGTCCCTTTTTTGCACGAAAAAAAGCCTGGCAGCCGCCAAGCTTTCCTCTATTCTTCCTTGCCTTTTCTCTGCTTCATGCGCAGAATGATGCCGTCGATCAGCAGGCCGATGCCCGCTCCGTAAAAAGGCGCTGCAAACCGGGTTCCTTCTCCGAGAGGCAGCTCTTTCATATACACGAGGAACACGCCTAAAATAAAGCCGATCATCGTGTAGCGCAGACGGGTCGGACCCATAACGACACCCCTCCGCCTCTATTTCCCGAATTTATTTGGCATTTTCATATTCTTCATTGTGCGACTCATTTGTTTCAGCTGTTTTTGGTTCAAATTCATACCCATTGAACGAGCCATGGCTTGCAGCTGCTTATCATCCATTTGCATGTTTTGCATTTGTTTCTTTAAATAATAAGTCCCTCCGGCAAAACCGCCTACCAGGCCAAGCAAAAGTGTAACGATCGGGATTACCCAGTTGTACCAAGCCATCAATACATTACCATCCTCTTTGCGTAATTACGAACCCTTTTATTGTACCATAGATAGGCGATATGTACATTGTCACCATTAGAAAACTTGGCTTTGCCAAGCCTTGGCGCCAGCGAAGCCTTAGTACCCAAAGGGCACAAGTCTCGCTTTCTCACTTCGTTCGAAGTCTCGCTATGTTGCGGTTATACAATCATCCTTAGAATTTTAAAACTTTCCGATAGTACAAGAAATTGATGACACTGCCCTCAGCATGCTTCCCTTCCCGAGCATATGCTGATGGAGAAGAGGTGATGATAACATGGCTCCTATCGTCATTGTGGACGCCGGGCACGGTGGCATCGATCCAGGCGGAGGAAACAGCGCGCAATTTACAGAAAAGGCGATGACCCTGAACATTTCCCTCTATCAATACCGTCGATTTCAAGAATTACAAATACCAGTAGCGTTGACGAGATCGTCTGACGTGACCTTGCAAAGTGAAGATCGTACCGCACTCGTCCGCAACAGCGGTGCTCGCTACTGCATTTGCAACCATATCAATTCAGGCGGCGGTCGTGGTTCTGAGGTCATTTACTCTATTTACAGTTCAGCTGCGTTTCCACGCTTGATCGCTGATGAACTGGAAGCAGAAGGAATGCCGAACCGTCGCATCTTTACCCGTACCCTCCCCAACAATTCCAAGCAGGACTATTACTACATGAATCGCGAGACGGGTAGCGTAGAAACTGTGATCATCGAGTACGGGTTTGCGGATAATCCGTTGGATGCGGATAAACTGGCCAAAGACTGGAAAACTCTCGCGGAGGCAGTCATTCGCGCGTTTTGCGAATATGCCAATCTAACGTATCAGCCGCCGAAAACCGCCCCACCATCTACAGGCGGAGGCAGCGGAGGTGGCAGCGACGTGCCTGACTGGAAACAGGAAGCAATCGACTGGATGTTTGATCAGGGACTGTTGACCAATGAGGATTGGCGAAACCAGGCTGACACGTCACTCCCTCTATGGGCAGAGGCCGTGATACTGAAACGCTTGTACGAAAAATTGAAACCGTAACGGGAGATGTTGCCGCGTGGGATTTGATCTGGGCTTGATCATCGCATTCGCCCTGGCGGCCACCGCAACCCTGTCCGATGTATTGGGCATTCCCAAAAAGCTGCGCGGCTGGGTAGCGGTGGTCTTGATCGTCGGGCTGTACATGGTGAATCAGTGGTTGTACTCCCCTAACTTTGACTGGAAGGTGGCCTTGATGGAGGGCATCACCGCAGGACTCGCCAGCGTCGGTATCCACTCTTCGGCGAAAAATACCATCGAACAGTGGACGGGGACCTCATCCAAGAACACAAACACCAAGAAACAGGATTCTCAATCTGCCGTGTAACGCGTGAGCGGCGTATCTGTAAGACCTGAATAGTTTTTCTTCGCCGGTACACTCACCAACTCATCCTCCGGGTAGCGATAGGCCGTCAGCATTCCGCCAAACACGCACCCCTGGTCGATGTTGAGTGTGCCGTTTCTTCTTTCCGGTTCGGGACGAGGGTCGTGCCCCCAGACGATCAAGGGCTGACGTTCTTTCCTCTCTTTTGCCCACTCCCTGCGGATCGGACGGCCATCTGGACCGGTACCGGCAACATCACCGTAACGGCAAAACGTATGTACGGCAGGTGACTCCAACCCTATGTAATCATCCTTGATTCCCGCATGGACAGCGACAGCAACGAGCTTATCGCCTCTCTTGACCATCATATGGGAGGGAGATGAAAAGAGCAGTCTGCGACTCTGCTCTCGCAGCAAGGTGGCCTTCTTGGGGCCAAACTCCTGCTGGTAAGAGCGAAATTCTTCCTCGACCTTTTCATCGCCGTGCGCGAGTGTCACGGGTCTGCCATCCAGCCAACGGGCGACCTTCCACCCGTGATTACTGTCCACCATCTCCGCCAAGCCTGTGGAAATATGGTGAATAAAAAATTGCAGCATCTTGATAGAATAAGGGCCTCTGCTTGTAATATCACCGAGGGAAAGGAGCTTTCTGCCCTGGGGATGGCGAAATGTACCGTCATGACTTCGCTCATAGCCCAGCCGCTTCAGCAATTCCATAAATTCGTCGTAACAACCATGGACATCACCGACGATGTCCACGCCATTGTCAGCCGAAAGCACCTTGGAGCGCGTTTGAGGTTTGTGCCTCATAGCCCGTCCCCTCCTTTCCAAATCTATTACTTACTATCTTTACCACATAAACGAAAAAAACTCACCCTCCAATCTGGGGTGAGTTTTTTCTGTCTATCAACCGAGGTTGTTCGTATGCACATAAATCGCTGCTTGCGTCCGATCCTCTACGTTTAGCTTGGCTAATATATTGCTCACGTGCGTCTTGACCGTCTTGATTCCGATGATCAGCTCATCTGCAATTTCCTGGTTGGATTTGCCTTGCCCGATGAGCTTGAGCACCTCCAGCTCTCGTGGCGTCAGTTGCTCATGTGGATGAGATTCTTGTCCGTGGCGGAAGCGCGCCATGATTTTCCCAGCCACTCTGGATTCCAGTACAGGCTCACCAGCAGCAGCCGAGCGAATCGCCCGGGCAATTTCAGCAGCACGCGATGTTTTCAGCAAGTAGCTGAATGCACCTGCTTCAATCACGGGATACACTTTCTCGTCATCAATAAAGCTCGTCAGCACGATGACCTTGCTCGCCGGGCAAGCCTCTCGAATCCGTCTGGTTGCCTCCACGCCACCTATTCCTTCCATGACCAAATCCATCAAGACGACGTCTGGACGCAGCTCCACAGTCAAGCGTACGCCTTCTTCTCCACTGCTCGCTTCTGCCACGACCTCAATATCATCCTCTGTGGACAAATAAGCGGCCAAGCCCATCCGTACCATCTCGTGATCATCTACCAATAAAACTCGAATCACGGATTACTCACCCTTCCCGTTCCGTCTGTGACATCAAGGGAATCCGCACCTCGATTTGCGTCCCCTTACCTTTCGCTGAGTAAATCTCCATCGATCCACCCACTTCTGTTACCCGCTCCTGCATACTGCGCAGGCCGTACGACGTCACCTTTTCTCCATCGGGATCAAAGCCAACGCCATCATCTGTTACGCGCAGTCGCACCTGCTCCTGCAAGGTAAAGAGCTTGACCGCGATTTGAGTCGCCCTGGCATGTCGGAGCGTATTGGAGAGGGATTCCTGCAAAATGCGGAACAAGTGGTCCTCGATGCCACTGGGCAAGCCTTCGACCGCTTCGATCTCCCACGTGATCTCCATGGTATTTTTACGTGTCAACTCATCTAGAAGTTCCAAAATGGCTTCTTTCAACGATTTATTTTGCAACGTAGCAGGTCGAAGGTGCAGGAGCAGCGCACGCATCTCTGCCTGTGCTGCCGCCGCCATTTCCTCCACCAATTCAATCTGTTGGGCTGCCCGCTGTGGATTCTTTTCGATCAGTCTCTTCATCGCGGCCGTCGTCATCGCGATCGCGAAAAGCTGCTGACTGACCGCATCGTGCAGCTCTCTCGCCAAGCGCTGTCGCTCTTCGGTCACAGCAGCCTGTCTGAGCTGGTCAGCAAGTGCCGCATTGTGATTGGACAAGCGCTGCAAAGAAGCTACCTGTTCCTCCCACTGGGATGCCAGACGGTTGAGCTGCCAGCCCAGTTCGCCAATTTCATCGACGCCCAACTCAGGCACGCGATAGGACAGCATACCTCGCCCCAGTTTCATCGCCGCTTCCCACAACACACTGATCCGCTTTTTTAACAGATTGCCGTAAATATAAGACGTGATCAGCCCCATCAACGCGCTAATGGGCAGAGCTACCGCAATCGCTACAGACTGGATGACCCAATCAGGCTCTTGCGGCAATTGGACTCCCAAATAATCTCGTACCCACGCATTGACCTGCGAATCCTGAATCAGACCCGTGTACCACCGTTGGATACCTGGATCATCCTTCCATAAATAATGGAACCAAAAAAAACAAATAAACGCGACTGTGACCGTAGCTATGGACAATCCCATACCGTAACGGACACATTGCCATTGTATACTCGCTAATCGCTGTCGACGCATTCGCCAGTACCTCCTAGATGTACTTGACTTTTATATCGCCGACAAGCAGCGAGATATGCAAATTCACTTTATGCACCGCCAGATCATAGTGATCCGAGCGAATCATAATACTGCGGTTGATTCCACCTTGACGGTTACTAAACACTTCCAGATCTCCGACGGAAAGATCTGCCGAGACGGATACGGGAAGATCTACAGGTACATATATCGTGACGTCTCCGATCCACCCTTCCACGGTCAGCTGTGCTTCTTCCTGCATCAGCATCGCGCGCGACAAATCGATCACCACGTCACCAATTCCATGCCAGACCTGCAAATGGCTCAGCTCAAAACGCCCGGAAGTCAAGTGAAAGTCCCCGATCAACGAACTGCGAGAATCTTTGGGTAATGATTTGCCATGGTGGAGAATCGCCGTATTTTCTTTTTCTAGAATCTTTGCTGGATCTTCTGACATGGGCCCGGGAACATCCTGCTCTTCACGCATAGCAGCTCCAGCAGAGGCTTCCCCTTCTCCTGGGGTGAACTTTTTGCCGACACGTGGTTCTTTTTCCCGTGTCTTTCCCCTGATGAGCCGGAAGCCAAAATAAACGAACAGGATCGGAATCACCAGTTGAAACAAATCATCGATTCCGATGCCAAACCACATTTCCAACGCGATGATAATACCAAGACCAAATAAAATGCCACCGCCGATTCTTTTGTTCTGTCCCCAAAGGCGAACGCCAAAGTAGACCAACACCATCGGCCATAAATCAAACAAACCGAACGAAATAATATGCAAACTGTCTAAAAAGAGACCAATACCCGTCAAGATGATCAGGACACCAGCCAACATTTTGTGCACGCGGGACAGCTTCACGAAAGTCTCCTCTCTTACGCCCCATGCCGATTATTTTCACTTCTGTCCGTTACGACATGTATAAATGAATGCAGGCGGTATGTTCAGCAGGGTGAAATTCGTTTCTACCCAGCTAAATCGTTCCTGCAGCTCAGCTTGGAGTTGTAGTGAATATTGGAATGTAATGAATAGCCCGCCAGGAGCCAGCACAGATTGAATTTCATCCAGGATGGCTGCCCGCAGCTCTTCAGGGAAGTTGGCAAACGGTAGACCTGAAATAATGACGTCCGCCTTGCCAAGTTTCAACTCCTCCAAGTAATGACTCAACATGGTCGCTTCTTCCCGTATCGTTACCTCAGGAAAACGGGACTGCAGCATGGTCCGAAATTGGGCATCGCGCTCCACAAGCACGTAATGAGTATCTGGACGTATGTTTTGATAGATCGATTGGGTGAATGCACCCGTCCCCGGTCCCAATTCCATGATGACATCGGCCCGGTCCCAATCGACACGGCTCAACATACGCTCGCACAAAAAACGGGAGCTGGGAGTAATGCTGCCGACGCGTCCAGGCTCAGCGATAAACCGTCGCAAAAAGACCAAGAAATCTGTCAAGAAAAGAACCTCCTAGGGGAAAAGCAGCCTGTCAGACAGGCTGCCTAATTGCCACAATCTATTCTACATCCGGTGCCCCAGTTCCTGTTCCGATTAGGATTGATCCGCTGGAGCTGCCGTCGTTTTTTTATCCTGCATCGATGCCTTGATGCTCGCCAGTTCGGCATCGAGATCGTCTTTTTCTAGGTCAGACAGAGCGTTGTCCAAGCCGAGACTTGTTTGGCGCCATTGACCGCTCATTTGAGCTTCTGCTTCCATGCGCATGACTTTTTCTTCCATGCGGGCAAACCCGCGGCCGGCGGTCTGGTTTCCCATTCCAACTACGGCATGATTGACTTGCTTTTGGGTACGAGCTACTTGGGCACGAGCCATCAAGGTAAATTTTTTCGCTCGCATCTTATAAAATTCCTCTTTTAGCTCAGCCAGTTTTTCGCGCATTTGTCCAGCCGCCTCCGCTGCGGACAAGTAGAGCGTTTCATATTCCAACGCACGACCCTCATACTGCTTTTTGTCAGCTAATGCACGGCGTGCCAATTCGTCTTCGCCTTCGCTCAAAGCGAGCTTCACTTGGCGATCGCGTTTTTCAATCAAAGCCAATGCTTCATCCCACTGTTGGCGGAATTTCTTTTCCAAAGCTACCTGACGGGCGACTGCTACCTCAACCTGTCCGATTTCTACTTCCATGTCACGCATGTACTGATTGAGCATAACCACCGGATCTTCCATGGAATCCAATGCATCATTCACCGAAGCCACTGTCAGGTCACGCAAACGTCTAAAGATACTCATCTTTTATTTCCTCCTCATCATATCACATCATCTAGTTTCATCCAAAAAGCAAGAGTTCTTACTGCTGATTTCTTGGAACGCCTTTTTCCCAGTTATCCAGTGCATCTTCTTTCAAAACACGCTGTGCCCACTGTCTCTCCCACTCGGCTGGTCCTTCTTTGGGGGCTGGCTTTGGTCGGATCAAGCAGTAGCCTAGATAAATGATCCCTATCGCCAGAATGCTATGAAACAGCAAATGTAACTTCCCAACCAGCATCAGGAGACCAAAGAGGAAGATCAGTACTCCCCAAAAGCGGGAGCCACCATGTCCCATTACTTTGCGGGCTCCGTAAAGCATGATCACACCGGGAACCAAAATCCTTAAAATATCACCACTATCGATTCCCAGTTGATCGAGTAGAACCAACCCGCCGATTAGTAGCAGAACCAGCCCGAGCAGAAACTTTCCAGACCGTTCGCTCATTCCTTCCTTCCCTCCAATCAACTTTCATTGGTGCAGGTGTTAACCTTATGGCTATATTGTATCCCCGGGCATAGGCTCCCCATAACGGGCGAGCGGTTGGTTTTTGTCTCCGTCCTTGGACGGATGCTGCTTCCTGCCCTAATCGGACAAGCTTATTTTCGCTTCTATAGATAGGATGAACCTTGCAATTTCGAGCAAATTCGTTACACGATCAGACAAAATATTGTGACGGAATTGTGAACAAACGCTGAAAAAAAAGGGAAATCCGGACACATACAGAATTCCTATAGGAGTGCGTGTAAAAAAACATCGAAAATAGCCGAGTTCCGCTAGGCGGAAACGGGGGAACCATGTATTTCTGGGGTGAATGGTTGTGCTTTTTGACAACCTAGGGAGTCCTTTCGACCGAACCCTTCAGCTAACCTCGTAGGCTCTGGGAAGGGGCAGTTTCTTTTGCGCAAGTTGGTAGTATCTTTATTTATCGCTGGATTGCTTGCTATGGGAGCCGGCGCTGCACAAGCTGCTGAGGAGCCAACATCTCCTTTGACAGATGTGGTCAGCGATCTGTACGGTACCCCTTACAAATCCTCCGGCACCTCTAAAAAGGGATTTGACTGCTCCGGTTTTACGCGCTACGTATTTGATGCGTTAGGTGTAGACCTGCCACACAACTCTGCTGCTCAGTACCAATTGGGAACTCCTGTCGCCAAGGATGATTTGCAACCAGGCGATCTGGTCTTCTTCAAAACCAATGGTCGCAGCATCTCACATGTGGGCATCTACATCGGGAACGGCACATTCGTGCACTCGGAAACTGGTCGTGGAGTCGTGAACACGAAGCTGAGCGACCCATACTACTGGAGCAAGCGTTACGTTGGCGCCAAGCGTGTAAACGTACCTGTTCTGGAAGCGAAGGCTGCAACTCCGAAAAAGGAAAACGCGGTGCAAGCTGCATCGTTGCCGGAAAATCAAGCAAAAAAACAGTAGTTCGGCAAAAATAGTAAGCCAGGGACCTCGTGTCTCTGGCTTTTTCTGACGAAATTTAGGACCAGGTGTCATGAGGTGACTCTTATAAGCGATTGTTAATGAGTTTTGTACGGTATACTTGCTCTTACCCACTATAGGCATGTTATGATAGACAGATAGTTATTAAATTATTTTTGAACGTAAAGGAATGCATAAGCGCGAAGTCTTATGCGCGATTCCTTATTAATAGAAGTAACTGGGGGTAGTTCCGGTGAAAGATCACGTATTGATAGTCGATGACAACACGGAAATTATTGAGCTGCTGGAAGATATTTTGGAAAACGAAGGCTTTGAAGTATCTACTGCCGAGAGTGGCGAAAATGCGCTGGACCTTTTGAAGAATGGCGAAAAAAAGCCGAATCTGATCTTGCTCGACATCATGATGCCGAACATGAGCGGTTATGAGCTATGCTCGCAAATTCGGCGAGAATGGGATTTACCGATTCTGTTCCTGAGCGCGAAAGGAAAAGCGGTGGACAAGGTCGTCGGTTTTGAGATCGGAGCGGACGACTACATCACCAAGCCATTTGATACCGAGGAATTGCTGGCTCGTATCCGCGCTCACCTGCGCCGCTATGAACGAATTCGCAAGCACACGGAGGAACAGCCAGAAAAAGAAGCGTCCCATTCACCGATTACGGTGCTGAAGTTCAAGGATCTGGAGATTCATAAAGAGACGTATTCGGTCTACGTCAGCAATGAAAAAATCGAGTTGTCCACCAAGGAGTTTCAGTTGCTGACTTTCCTGGCTGAAAATGCCGGTATCGTCTTTACTCGTGAGCAGATCTACGACCGCGTCTGGGGATATGGCTACGGTTCGCTAAACACCGTCACGGTGCACATCAAAAACTTGCGTGAGAAGCTAGAGATGAACCGGCAGTTTATCAAGACACAATGGGGGACAGGCTACGTATTTATCGGGGAGAAGCTGTAGATGAGTCTACGCAACAAGCTGTTTCTTTCTTTTATAGGCTTGCTCACGCTGAACATCCTATTGTTCAAGTTCGTCTTTCAGGACCTCATCGTCGAACAATTAAAAAATGACCGGCATACTCAATACCAGTATGAAAAGGAAACGGCGGAGAAGGTACGCCTCAATCTATTGCTCCGCTCCAGCAACTTCAAGGACCCGACAGAACGAATGGAGCTGGAAAAGCAGCTGCCGGAAGACGTCATGTACCGGATGGTTGTAAAAGACGCAAATGGCAACACGATCTACTCCAAGACCTCGCAAGCCTACAACCTGAAAGTACCACCTCCCACGCCGAATCGAGTTTCTTCCAAAAGAAGTGATCTGAAGGTCGTCGCGGAATATCACTTTCAGCAGGAGCCGCCGCGCGAAGGGGAAACGGTCATCTACTTCTATACAGATGACTATGACATCATGTCGACCAAAGGCGTTTCGATGATGCTGTGGTTTATTTACGGCAGTATTTTGTTAGTCGGGCTCGTCCTGCTAGCCCTGTTTGTTCGCTGGATTTTACGACCTGTCAGCGAGTTGTCACGTGTCACACAGGAAATCCAGGAAGGAAAGCGACTCGTTTCCTTTACTTATCGATCACATGACGAATTCGGCCAGCTCTTCCGCTATTTCGGCGACATGGTCGACGAACTTCGTTTTTCTGAAGAACGCCAGTCTGAACTGATTGCTGCGATTGCTCACGACTTTCGGACACCCCTGACGACCATCAAAGGGTATGCTTCCTACATCGGGTCGGGTCGTGTAACAGATATCAACCGCATCCAAAAACAGATGAACAAAATTGAGCTAAAGACATCAGACCTGGAGCATTTGCTGGACGAATTACAAGATTACACCCAGCAGAGTATTGAGGTACGGCTCAATATTAGCCGCATTCATGTAAAAAACTTCATGAAGGGGATCATCGAGGATTACTTGGTTCGTATTCAGGAAGCCGGGCTATCCTTTCAGTGGAAATTGCGAATATCCAATGAACTGTACATCGATGCAGACGAGACCAGACTGCGGCGGGTCATGGAAAACTTAATCAACAACGCGATTTACTACAACAAGCCAAATGGCTCCATTTTAATTACCTGCGACCAACGCGAGGGACATGTTCTCTTCTCCGTAATCGACAAAGGCGAAGGGATTTCCCCTGAGGACTTGCCCAAGGTGTTCACCAAGTTCTACCGGGCGGAAAAATCCCGCAATCGCAACAGTGGGGGGACAGGTCTCGGCTTGACGATCTGCCAGAGCATCGTCCGACGCCACGGTGGTGAAATGATAGTAAACAGCGAATTGGGGATAGGAAGCAGTTTCTCCTTCACCATCCCCTTTTATCACGCCTAGTTTATTTAGCTTTATAACCAGTTAACATATTCTTTATTTTTGTTTGATATAGTGTGACTTGTAAGCATGTTGCTTTCAGTGATAAATAACCCCCAGTTCGGTATCTGACACAATGCGGCACATCCGTTAGTGAAAAGATGCCTCTTTTTTTTGCCTTCTGAGCCTACCTCCTCTACATCCGTTTCTCCAGTCGCATCGGCAACCCATTTTTCGGACGCAAGGTGACCAACGGCTCTGGCTCTACAACTTGATTGGCTTCAGACAGCCGCATCCGATACCGCTGTGCGATAGTCGCTAGCAGCAAGGCCGCCTCCATCAGAGCAAAGTTGTTGCCGATACATACACGTGGTCCTCCGCCAAAAGGAAAATAGGCAAAAGTCGGGATGCGCTTCAACAAATCCCCTGCAAACCTTTCCGGCATAAACTCGTCCGGATTTTCATAAAAACGCTCGTCTCGATGCATCACAAATTGACTCATCATTAGCGTCTCACCCGGCTGATACTTGTGCCCCCCGATCTCTACTTCCTCTACCACTTCCCGATTGATCGTCCATGCTGCCGGGTATAGTCTCAATGTTTCCTGGACAATGAGATTGGTGTACGTCAGCTGAGGAATGTCTTCCACCGTTGGCAGCTTGTCTCCTAATACTGTGGCCAGCTCATCATGGAGTTTTTGCTCCGCTTCCGGATGGAGCGCAATCAGGTAGAAAATCCACGACATGGTATTGGCAGTCGTCTCATGACCGGCCACAAAGATCGTCATGACCTCGTCCCGCACCTGCTCATCCGTCATCCCTTGCCCGTTTTCCTCATCCCGTGCTGCCAAGAGCATTCCTAAAAGATCGTCCTGTCTTAGATCACCGCTGTTTCGCCTCGCCTCAATCAATGAGAAGATCGTTTTATCCAGGGTCTCATTTGATTCGAGAAACTGACGATTGCTCCTCGTAGGCACGGAGAGCGGGATATCGATAAACGAAGAAGCTTTATTCGCCACATATTTGAGCCCTACGTCGATCGCGTGCCCAATTTCGTCTGCGCCTTCCTTGATGCTTTTACCAAACATCGTAGCCGTTATGATGGCTAAGGTGACCTTCATCATATCGTGATGGATGTCACGTACTTCCCCATCCTTCCAATCACGCATGAGCTCTACGCCCTGCCTGACCATTACTTCTCCGTAAGCAGCAATCCGCTCCCGGTGAAAGGCTGGCTGCATCAGTCTGCGCTGCCTCAGATGTTTTTTCCCTTCACTGGTGAGAATTCCATCTCCCACAACCGCTCTCGCTATCTGGAGTCCTTTCCCTTTGCGGAAATTTGCTTGCTTGGTGACGAGCACTTCCTTGATTTGCTCGGGATTGGTCAACAAATAAATAATTCGTTTGGGGCCAAAGCGGAATAATACGACATCACCATGCGCTTTTGCCGAAGTACGGATAAATTGAAGGGGATTTCTCCGGAATGACAGCAGGTTGCCTGAAATCGGGAGGCCTTTGGGGCCAGAAATAGTCTCGTTCATCTTTTCCTCCTCATGTACGTGAGACTTGCTGTTATCGATAGTATCCGGCACAAAAAGGAGTTTATGCGAAAAAAACCACCCTAAGCTAGGATGGTGTTGTAGCATGTATGATGTCGATTATCGAGTAGAGGACGTTTCCACACGGAGCAATCGAGAGGAGATCAAACGCTCCCGCACCTTGATGCCGATCAGGGAAGCCAATACCGCCTTGATCACACCGACAGCGATGAATGGCGTCGCCCCAAAGGCAATCGCTTTGTCCCAAGGAATATCCAGTACGAATTTCAATTGGATCGAACCGCAAATAAGAGTGATGACCATGCCAACAAGATTAGCGATAATGGCATTTACCAACGTAAAACGCGTCTTTTCCAATATCAAGCCAGTAGCGTAAACCGTCAGTATAAAACCGAATATATACCCGCCGGTTTTACCAAACAAGATTTGCAATCCGCCGCTCGCTTCTGTGAAGACAGGTAACCCGATCGCGCCAAGCAACGTGTAGATCAACATCGCCAAGGTCCCATACCGACTTCCCAAAATCGTAGCGGTCAGCCCTACTGCCAACGTCTGTCCCGTAATGGGGATCAGCGGGAGTGGAATGGTCAGTTGGGATAAAACAGCCATAATCGCAGCAAAGATAGCAGATAAGAGCAACCATCTCAATCTTTCGTTTCTCATTACGTATTAGCCTCCGTTTGTTAACTAAAATGATGATAAGGTTAACAAAATAATAATACGCATGATGGGAAAAGTAAATGCTTGTTCAATAAATTATCTTTGACTCTCTACATACTCTTGTAAGTGGTGCAGCGATTGGACCGTGTGATCAATCAGGTCACGCAGGTCATCGATGTTGCCTTCATCGATCTTTCGATAAAAATCAAGCGTGATTTGGTTATCCACCCGTTGTGGTGGCCATTCGTATCTCTTTTCCTCCAGTCGCGCTTTTAACGTATGAGTGATATAGGGACGTTGCCCCCAGATTTCGTCGAGCAGGGCCGTGATGGCTCGCGCTTCTTCGGGAATCTCTTTGCTCGCATTCATCGGCAAATGAAAATGAATGCAAATCGTACAGCCGATCTGTTCGGTCAAAGGCTGCTCCAGCTGTTCGGCGGCGATGTCCGCCAGACCAGTGCGAAGCTGCATTTGAGCGAGGACTGCAGACTCACGGTCTGCAACTCCTGCCTGTTTGAACTCAATTTGAAACAGACGATGAAAGGTCGCCATATCCATGACATCCGAACGGCCTGTAATCGTGATCGCTCCATCAAAGTCACGATCGTACACGGCCCCTTCTAGCACGACCCGAATATTATCAAACACTAGGGGATGAAACATGCTCTCTCTCCTTTTGCTCGTTTGGCTTTCTTCTCTGCTATATCCATCACTAGAATGCCCGCTTTTCACTCCTTTTGCAAGCTTGCAGACTTCCCCATAGCAGAACTTACCTACCTAATGGTAACATGGGGGAGAACCAAACTTAGAGGTGACAGCCATGTTTCTAATCGGCATATTAATTGTTGTAGCGATCTTCGGAGAAATCCTCCACAGATTAAACCCCTGGAAAAAGCCAGAGCCCGCTTATGATGATCTGGTCGCCCAAATCAAACAGGCTGAATGGTATCAGGAATTGTCTCAAGATGCAGCCTGTCGACAGATACTGGAGAACGATCCGCACGTCCTGGCCTATTACTCAGGTACGTATGAGGCACAACGCCTGCTTACACAGGAAGGATTTCAGCTCGGTCTGATCGACTACGTGAAAAAACAAGCAAAGACTACTACGGGTTCCCCTCAACAGCATTAGGTGAGGAACGAAAAAGCCGCTGCGGACTAGCCCCAGCGGCTTCTGTATGCCTTAGTCAGCACCATGTTGGCGCAAAAGCTCTACGACGTGTGCATTTCCTTTTCCTAAAGCGAGCGCCAGTGGCGTTTGTCGACCCTCGTTTTTCGCGGGTTCATTTACCTGTGCCCCGTGTGCGATCAGCAACCGGATGATTTCGATATGCTCGTCATGGAAAGCAGCGGTATGTAGACAGGTGTGTCCGTTACTGTCAAACGTATCGGCTTTGGCACCACTCGCTAGCAAAAGTCCAACGACTTCCACATCCCCCTCACCCGCTATCGCTGCATGCAGAGCCGTATTGGACGGTATGTATGCAATCTTCGAGTGGGACACAGCCTGTACGTCTGCACCTTTTTCCAACAAGAGACGCACGACATCCACGTGCCCAAAATGAGCAGCGTAACCCAGTGGTGTCAATCCTTCTTCATTTTCAGTATTTGCAAGTGAAGTATCCTTTTCCAGCAAATCTTTTACTTTCCTACTGTCGCCTGCCTGCGAGGCCTGAAACAATTCCTTTATCGTCGTAGCTGCATTCATTGATACATCCTCCTCTTCTTTTATCCGTTATCCTCTTGCCCATGCAATTCTGGGATCGATGAAACGAGACAAGCGGTATGCGATCGGCAAAAAACCTTGGCGAGGCCAGAACCTTGACGATTGAAGATTGGTCATCCTCCAATCTGTCAGGACGTACTCCATGCCTTTTGCCTTCGCATGCATGAGGCCATGTTGCGTGAGAGCATGGTTGAAGCCCAGTCCGCGATATTCTGGCTCCGTCGCTGCGACACCCAACTCAATGCCATTTGCCGGCACCAGCATGGCGGAAGGCTCTTCTTCGGCTGGAAAATAGGCCTGAAAGGAAAGAACCTGTCCTTCTTTCTCTACCAGCCACAAATCAACGTCAGGATCGTCAACCAACTGCGAATACCCGTCTCGAATCTTTTGGGCATCTTCGGGCAATGCCACCCCGAAAGTCGGTGCCGCCGCTTGGAACGTTCGAATCAACTGAGAGACTTCCGCCATTGCTTGGCGATCCTTTGGGGTTGCTAGACGAAGCTGTACATTTGGCACCCGCATGTCGGCGACCACTGGTTCATGGAACGAGTGGAGAGGCAGGCTACCATGGACCTGTTCATGCCCGAAGCCGAGGCAAAACCAACTATTCACCAGCGCAGTGTCATTGGCAGGTACAAGTGAATAATGGGCAAAGTATCCCTCATCCACCCAGCGCTGCGAAGCGGCTGCATACAAATCTTTGTACAATTCGGCATGTTGATCACCCGCTATACCATGACCGGCCAGGCTCACCCATACATGCCTTCCCCTGGTTGGATTCTCGGCTTTTCCCCCAAACAAATACCCGATAAGGGAACCTTTTTCGATAGCGGCGACTCCAGTTGCCACTGTTTTTTCCCAATCCGCACGAATGGCTTGCTCGGCAACCCGTTCGCTTTCAAAACGGGAGGGCAGTACAGGAGCAGCCAATCGATCTCTTTGATGGCGCCTGGCCAATAGCTTTGCAGCCTCATCAATCAGATCGCAAGTAAATGGTACGATATTCAAAATGTCTCCTCCTCCCAGCCTGTCGATGAGCCTATACTCTTTCTGGAAGTTTCCGTCATTTCCTTCTCCGAAACTATCTGACTGACACAAACAAAAAAGGCGTACCCGCTGGTTGCTCACCATGTGGTACCCCTCATATATGGTTCATCCTCATTATTTCTTTTGGTGGTAGAACTTGTAAGCGTCGTAGCTCATTTTCTCCTGGCATGTGGAGCATTCTGTCGCATACGACTCTGCCTGCTCATGGATGGTTTGACCGCAAGCAGCACAGCATTTTGCTTCCAGGTTGCGAAAAAAAGTGGTGATCGGCGTCATCGTTAAAACCCCCTGTTGTGTTAGTAACTGTATTGTATTACAACAGCGGCTGTTTTATAAAAGTTTGTTATAATACATTACGCCGAATTATCTTTTTCTCGCTCCTGATTTCTGCTGTTTGCTTTTATTTTCGCTGTATTCATACATTTTTGCATTTTCTTAATCTGTTGTAACACAACAGCCTCAAATCAACAGATTAAACAGATACGGATCGCTGGTGATTTCCACGTAGCGGATGCCATGCTGCTTCATTCGCGTCACGAGCGGCCCGTAGTCATCCTGGCATTTCAGCTCAATGCCTACCAGGGCTGGCCCGTTGTCCTTGTTATTCTTTTTCGTGTATTCAAAGCGTGTAATGTCATCATGCGGTCCAAGAACCTTTTCCATGAATTCCCGCAATGCCCCTGCTCGCTGCGGGAAGTTGATCACAAAGTAGTGTTTCAGTCCCTCATGTAACAGTGAACGTTCTTTGATTTCCTGCATCCGGTCGATATCGTTGTTTCCCCCACTGATGACGCAGACAACGTTTTTGCCCGCGATCTGTTCCCGGTACAGATCGAGAGCCGCGATCGACAGAGCACCAGCAGGCTCGACTACGATGGCACTGCTGTTATATAACTCGAGGATGGTCGTGCACACTTTTCCTTCCGGTACGAGCACGATGTCATCCAGTACATCCTTGCAGATCGTCATGGTCAGCTGACCGACCTGTTTCACCGCTGCTCCATCCACGAACTTGTCGATCTCATCCAGCGTCACCACATCACCCTTTTCCAGTGCCGCTTTCATCGAAGGCGCGCCTGCTGGCTCCACACCGATGACACGAGTAGCAGGACTTACTCCTTTTACGTAGGTCCCGACGCCAGCCACCAATCCACCCCCGCCAATACTGGCGAAAACAAAATCAGCAGGCTCTTCCATATCATTCAAGATTTCCAGCCCGACCGTTCCTTGGCCCGCAACAACTAACGGGTCGTCGAACGGATGCACAAACGTGCGCTCTTCCTGCAGGCAATATTTCATCGCTTCTGCAAACGAATCGTCAAAGGTATCTCCGACCAGCACTACTTCTACGTACGAGCCGCCGAAGAGCTTTACCTGAGATACCTTTTGCCGTGGCGTCGTCGTCGGCATGAAGATCGTACCCTGGATTTGCAAATGCTGGCAGGAAAACGCTACTCCTTGGGCATGGTTGCCCGCACTGGCGCAGACGACACCTCTCTCCCTCTCTTCCATGGAGAGATTGTGGATGAAATGGTACGCGCCGCGAATCTTGAACGACCTCACGACTTGTAGATCTTCGCGTTTTAAATACACGTTGCAGCCGTACCGCTCGGAAAGCTGCTTGTTCTTTTGCAGTGGCGTTTTGTCCACTACGTCCTTTAATGCATGATTAGCAACGACGATCTCTTCGACTCTCACTGTTGTGACTGTCTGCATAGGGGGTGATGCTCCTCTCTCCTGTTTCTTTTTGTATCTATCTGATCTGAATCCACATCTTGGCAAGTAAAAAAGCCCTCGCCATGCCAGCAGCGCTATTCACGCATGGCTGGCTGAGGCGAGAGCATCGCGGTACCACTCAGCTGTTCTGCTTTCCTCACGAAAAACAGACTCGAGAAGTTCACCTAGGAACTCCCGTCCGGTAACGTGGACGAATCCGTTGTCCTTTACTCACGGCGGGTAACCACACCCCTTTTTTTCTAGGACACTGCTCCAAGGTGATTTTCAAAACAGGCTGGCGGCCATCCTTTCAGCTCGGGGGAAGGCTCTCTGAACGCTGCTCACTGCTCCTACTCTTCCTCATCAACGCAAAGACGATCGAACATTCAAATTTTTTCACATTATATCTGTTGAAAGGAACCGTTGTCAAAGAGAATGTGCTGAGCGGACAGTCAGTGCGCTACCTGATTTGGCCAAAGAAAAAAGGATGCAGCTGCCTCATACAGCTACATCCTTCATGCGTTTTCTTCGTTAGATGGTACTCCTTAAACGGCTTCGTAGATCGCTTCGTAACGCTTGCCGATCTCTTCGTCATTCAAGCCAGCTTCACGCAGGCGACTGATCAGAGCGTTTGCCCAGATCTCGGTGCGTTGTGACATTTTCGCATATTTCTTTGCTTCCTTCACTTTGCGCTTGGCACGATCTTCCCCATTGGACTTGAGGTTGTCGAGGACGAACAGCATATGCATGGTGTCGTCTTCATTCAGGCTTGTCCAGTTGTCGTTCAGGAACGCAACTACCTTTTTATAATAATCGTCAAACTCGTCAAAGGAAATCTCAGTATCCATGTTGAGATATTCTTTCATTTTTTCAAATAGCTCTTGCATCTAGCGTCACAACTCCCTCATGAATTCTCCGCATTATTATAACAAAAACAAGCCTTGGTAGGAAGTTGCCATTATCTGTGAAGAAATCCCTGCACCAGAAGCCGCCTGCCAGCATGCATCCTCGACCAATATCAACTATAATAGGAGGACAATTCATCGATGAGGAGAACGGAACAGATGAAACCGTATCAAAAGGAACAAGACGCCAGCATCCGTGTCGGCCAGCAAATGACCCTGACGATCAAGAGTCTGGGCATCAATGGCGAAGGGATCGGCTATTTCAAACGAAAAATTGTATTTGTAGATAAAGCTTTGCCTGGCGAAGTCGTGCATGCCGAAGTGACAGAGGTCAAAGAAAAGTACGCGCTGGGCCGTTTGCTACGCGTCGTGGAAAAGTCGAAGTCACGGACCGTCCCACCCTGTCCTGTCTACGAAGAATGTGGTGGCTGTAGCTTGCAGCACATGGATTACCAGGCGCAGCTCGCGAGCAAGCGGGAGATCGTGGTCGAATCGCTGCGCAAGTACGCTCGTCTGGAAAATCCCCCTGTCGCGGACACAATCGGTATGCACAATCCGTGGGGATATCGCAATAAAGCTCAATTTCAGGTCGGGAAGCAGGACGGCAAGCTCATCGCAGGCTTGTATCAGACAGGAAGCCACAAGCTAGTCAACCTGGAAGGCTGTCAGGTACAGCACGATGCGACCAGCCAGATCGTGCAGAGCGCCAAGCAGGTTCTCGAAGAGCTGGGTATCCCTGTCTATGACGAGCGCAAACACACGGGTGTCATACGTACCATTGTGGCACGTGTCGCCTTTGGGACTGGCGAGACTCAGCTGACACTCGTAACGGCAACAAAAGAAATCCCACGTGTGAAGGAATTGATCCTGGAGCTACGAACGCGACTCCCGCAGCTCGTCGGCATCACCCAGAATGTGAATGCGCAGAAAACCTCTCTCGTCTTTGGTGAAAAAACCACTTCGCTGTGGGGCAAGCCGACGATCGCAGAGAAGTTGGGCGATCTGTCTTTTGCCCTTTCCGCCCGCGCGTTTTTCCAGCTCAATCCGGAGCAGACGAAAAAGCTGTACGATCAGGTCAAAGCTGCGGCTGGACTCACGGGCAGCGAGCTCGTGCTGGATCTGTACTGCGGGACAGGCACCATCGGGCTGTGGCTGGCGCCATTCGCGCGTGAGGTGCGCGGGATCGAGCTCATCCCCGAAGCGGTAGACGATGCGAAACGCAACGCAGAACACAATCAGATCGGGAATGCCAGCTTCCATGTAGGGCACGCAGAGAAACTCATGCCAAAATGGGCCAAGCAAGGGGTACGACCGGATGTTGTCGTGGTCGACCCACCGCGGACCGGGCTCGATGATGCTTTGATTCGCTCTTTGTTGGAAGTGACGCCTGAGAGAATTGTTTATGTGTCCTGTAATCCTTCTACGCTGGCGAAAGATATTGCGAAGCTGATGGTGAAGTACGAGCTGGTAAGCGTGCAGCCGGTGGATATGTTTCCACATACGAGTCATGTGGAGTGCTGTGCGTTGCTTGTAAGACAATAAAAAAATTATGTTCATTCTTACAAAGCATACTAGTCTTTACCAAATGAAAGAGAGTACCGCTTTTGAAGTACTCTCTTTCTTCAAACATAGGAAAATTCTATTTTGCGTTCGCATCTGGCTGATGAATACCAAAAATGTTGCCTTCGGTATCAATATAATATCCTTGCCACGCCATTCCAGGCAGAGCATACTTTGGAAGGGCGACCTTGCCTCCATTTTCTAGAATTTTTGCTTCAGTTGAATCGTAATCTTCCACTCCCATTGTACAGGCATAACCATTCAAAGCCTTGCTAGGTTCTGGGGAAGCGCCTTGACGTTGCATCAAAGCTCCGTTAATTCCAGGCTCGTTCACATCGCCAGTTACAGCCCCAAAATAAGGCATTCCAGCATAATCACTCCAATCTTCAAATGCCCACCCAAATACCTCTCCATAAAACTTCTTAGCACGCCCCATGTCATCTACATGAATTTCGAAATGAACTAATCTTCCCATGATACCCTCCTGGTTTTTTTATTCCTTAATTTGCTATTGTGTATTCTACTTATAGTTTTGATACTTCTTTATGTCAATTTTACTTATTCTACACATATGGAGGCGGTTGTGAGACTTGACCTGATTTGAGTGTCTGAATATATAGGAAAGCACCCAAACGTGTATGCTTTCGTGCTTTCCTATCAGACTAAAATGTTATGAGGGAAAGTAGCCCTTTTTAAATATTTCGTACCATTCATTCAATCCATCGCCTTCTAATACACCCAATCTCTCCAAGATATGTCTTGAAAACTCCAATGCACCGCTTCCATTCGCGGTGATTAGATTCTCGTCACGGACAGACTGACCATCTACATAATGTTGAACTCCTCTGTAATTCGGAGCTCCTTGCTTCAAATAAGGTAACGTATTGCCTGTATGTCTATGATTATCCAAATATCCGTGGTTTCCCAAAAAAGTGGTAGCATCGCAGATGGCTGCAACAGGAATATCCTGGCTAACACAATAGTCAACAATTACTTTTGCTTGCTGATTCTTTGCTTCTCTCCATTGCGTTCCACCAGGTATGATTAACATTGCGATATCGAATTTCGGATTGAATTCTTTTACGCTATAATCTGGAAGGACCGTTAATCCACCCATCGAAACTTTGGGTTCCTGATCAATCGCGATTGTCTTTACACGATATCCTGTGCCTGGCTTGTTTAGCTCTGAACTGACGTAACTTGCCTCCCAATCAGCAAAACCATCCGTTATAAAAATTAACACTTCCTTCAAAGTGATTCCCTCCTCGTAAATTTTTGTATAAATCAATAGTAAACCAACTTCACTGACAATTATGGTCAGGAAAGATAAGTTTTCTCTGAGCCGATATCATTCCTCTTTTCTAGGACTGTACTCCCTATCACCTCAACACATGTGGAGGCAGTTTCGCTGTTGATTAAGAAAAACGAATAGCAGAAATGGGCTGAAATAGTAAAGAGGGGCGGATAGCCCCTCTCTTTCTTTTTACCCGAACATATAAGGTAAAGCAGATATGAATGTCTTCAGAAAAATAAATCCGATAATCGTTATGAATATTGTCACACCCCATAAAATTAGACCTAGTAAAAATCTAATGAGCGGATGTAATCGAAGACTCGCGCCACAGTGAGGGCAGTTGTTTGCAGAAGAGGCAATTTCCTTAGAGCATACTTTGCAATCTTGCCATTTATTTTTGTTCCGAGGATTTAGAAACCTCGTAAATATGAAATACACAAGCGCAAAACATAATAAGGCAAATAGGATGGATAAAGCTTCAAAGACAGTATAATTCAAAACAATAAATCCCCTTCCTGAGTCGTTCAATGATGTTTACTCACTGGTAAGCTTTAACATTATCATAGGCCTATAGTATCATATTTCGTGTCATGTAGAATGTAATTGTACTTCGAACGAGTCACGTGAAGGGGGTTTCGTTGTTGGTAGCTATCCTGGCACTTACTCCAAAAACGCACGAGAATATTCCACAACCCCCGAAACATTCTCCAGAGCATGTTCCCGCAGCTCTATGGCCATAAACACTTCGTCCGGCACTTCAAAAGGCGCTTTTATTCCCCACAAAGATGCTTTTTGAAAGCCGAGCTTCGGATAATAGTCTGGGTGCCCCAGTACTACAACAGAAGGATATCCAAGCTCTTTTGCCTTTTGTAGTGCTTCGAGAATCAACATCCTGCCTATCCCCTTACTTTGATACTCCGGCAAGACAGACACGGGAGCAAGTGCAAGTGATTCTGCACTTTGATTCTCTTGGTTGATTTTGATCTTCGATAAAAGAATATGCCCCACGATCTCTTTCTCTTGATGAATGGCGACGAGAGACAGCTCGGGGATGAATGCCCCAGAATCCTTTCTGATTCGAGCCACCAGTTCATGCTCTTTTTGATCGCTGAATTCCATATCGGCAAATGCGCTTTTCACTACTTGATCCGTCGTTTTGTAATCCTCCGCTCGCTCATTTCTGATCGTGATCATCATCGTTAACCTCTCCTATTCTTTTTCCTTCAATTGTGTATTTACGAGCGTTCCAGCATGTCAAACGTATCATTTTTGCAGCAGAGACAGCCTTGATTTTTGAGCTGTTCAATCGTAGAAACATCCCCCTGAATCCCTACCTCTACCTTTTTCCCACACTGTTTGCAACGGTAAATCCGAAGCGTTCGTTTCACCTCCCCCGTGTATAGCGCATCTACGAATACATCCGTACATTCAGGGGTGGTTTGATCGGTCGTTTTGAGAATGATCATTTGGCTCCGATTGGCGATCATCTCCGCTCCTTCATACTCGTTGAAACTTGGGATCGTCATGCCTGTCGTCAATCCCATCCGTATAAACTCGCGTTGCATCGCAAGCGTGAAAGCAGGTGACTTATGGGCAAATGACAAAAAGATCGGCAATCCTTTTCTTTGCTTTAAGGCGCTAATGCCACGAGAAATAAATAGGGTCATCCCTTGCAAGGTGTAGGGCGGATCGGTGAAGAAACAGTCATACTGCCCATGCATGTGTTCTAGTAACGGCTGCCTCAAATCGTGATGATGACACTGTATCGGGAGCTTTTCTCGTTCTGCCATTTCACGAATGTAACCTAAAAATCGCTCATCAATATCAGTAACATGAATGGCCGTCCTCTGGTGTCTTCCATTTGGAAATAAGCGCTGCAAAAGCAAACCGATCGACACGCTGACCAGGTCGTCATCACCGACACACAAAATCTTCTTTCCAACTAAAGAGTGGTGTTTCAAGCAAAGAATGGCCCGGCGCAGACTTGTCTCCGCGGTACATTTTGATTGATCGATCTGTACGTTTACTTGTGGACGCAGGCTCATGATGTCTCGGAGCACAACCAAAGTGTCGGCCAAGTCGGGATGGCTTTCTACCCCATTCGCCATGAGTTCTTTGTACAGATTCTTGTTGATGCCGCTAAAACCCCATTCCTTCTCAATCCAAGCCTTTCCTTCTACCGTGCAATGTACGCCGTTGGCCTGCGTCAAAGCCCCTGCCTTGATCAGCTCCTTCTTGATGGCAGCGGCTATAGGTACAGGTAACAGCGTAGCACGAGCCAGCTCCTTTGTTGAGATTCCCGGGTTCATATAGCATTCGAGCAAAAACTGTTCGATGACGGGAGTCCCCTCTTCCAGACGTATATGTGCACTTGCGATATCGATATAGTTTTTCATTCGATCGTTCTCCCTTCATGCTGAAATCTAGAAAATAAAAAAGGGCAGAGAATGAACAAACGTCATTCTCCGCCCTTTTTTTCGTTACCTAAATAAGCCCCAAAAATAAAAAAACCGCGCTGAACTCAGCACGGATGTGGGTACATAAATAAGCAATACCTAAGGCATTGTTTGATATCCGTTGTTCTTAACTAATTCCGAGGCATAACAAATAAACAATGCTAACATAGCAAATTGTTCATGAGTTTTTAAAAAGCCTCTTCTATGGAATTTGATTAGTTAAGAACGACCGCCAACATCAACATCTCTCCCTAGTGAATTTGGAGTTATCTTATCAGGATGAGTAGAGGAAGTCAAGAATTACCCATTTTTTAGTATCTAGGCATTTGTATCAAGCATTGCAGGAATATGGATTTCCTTCACGCATGACGCCTTGGACAGATTTATTACACATTTTACTAAGGCAACAATATCTTGTACGGGAATTCGCGTGCCCTCATACAAAGACATCGCTTTTTCTGCTCCTTCCTCGTAAGGAACCTCCGCAGCAATCTCGCCCGGATTGATACACGTCACGCCGATCCCATATTTCCTGCAATGTTCCCGTAAAGCATTGCCAATACCTCGCAACCCAAATTTGGATGCTACAAAGGTCACTTGTTGATGATTCGTATTGTCTAGTCCTGCCGTCGAACCGATTAAGAAGACTTTTGCATGTTCCGATTTTTTGAGATTGGGCAATAGTTTTTGGATGCATGTAATAGGTGAAGAGACGTTAACCCGGATCATATTGGCTATCTCCTCGGGATCATCTTTCTCGAAGTCATAGTGTTCACGAAATCCTTCTTTCTCCCATATCCCCACGTTGTAGATCAAGACATCAATCACAGCGCCCTCTAGAGCAGCAGCTATCTGATCACTTGCAGCAGATAATGATAAGTCGGCTTCAATCCAATGTCGATATACGCCATCTTCTATTCCTACACTGCGCGGTTGACTTCTTGAAACGATCCACACGTTGTCTCCCGGCTCGGGCAATCCTTTTACAAAGGCATCCCCTAATCCCTTGCTTGCTCCGAAGATCATATAGTTTTTCATCATTATCTCCCCCTTCTTGCCTTTCTGTGATTGGATCAACTACCCATTTCTCTCAAAATACCCCATTTTCCGCACTTTGTAAACAAATATGTTTATTAAAATACCTTGCAAAAAAAGGGGGCTCAATCACGAACCTCCTCCTCAGATTAATGCTCCCTTATTTTAGACATACTTCCACTGAACATCTCGACCTTGACATCGATAGTTGAAATCATCCCTTTGTCGAGAGGTAATTCTCCCTCTTTTGTAAGCCTGTGCCATTCCTTTGGGTACTTTCTATATAAAGCATCTGATAATTGAAGAACGTCCGTCTGGGTTTTTAGACCCAAGGAATAGGTGTGCCTGATCTCTTCCGAAATATTTTCTTCTGCATACTCACTTATTTTTTCTTCCGGTATGGCCTTAACCAATTGGGGCATGTTTGCCTGTGCTTTTACCTTGATTTGATAGGTTACTTTGCCATTGTCCACCTTAGGAATAATAGCGGGCTTGATATCTTCCAAGGTAAGAGTCGCCACGATACGCCCTTTATGGCGAACCATTAGCCCAGCACGGCTCGTATCTTTATCTAGCCAGCGCAAACCCATGACATCTGAGCGCCTGAGGCATTGCTTCAGCTTTTTGTTTTGCAAGAAGCAGACACCATCCATGATCAACTTTGGGTGCCTTTTCTTATTTTCTGTCCATTGTTCTTTATTGATGTTCAACAAGGGGAGCTGCACCGTTTGTCCATTCTCTTTCCATTTCCAGATAAACTTGTATAGATATAGCGGGGCAACCACTGAGCTTTGCCTGTAAATATCCTGCGGATCGTTCAATTGGGAATAAAGTACAGAGATATTCAAAATCGGCTGGGCATTAAATATTTCCTCTATCGGCTCATTGGTTGCAAAAGTCCATATCGTGTAACGGAATTCATAATAGCGGTCGATCACGTCCAGCATTTGATTGACCCCATACTGCTTCAGAGCTGCCTCGGAGAAAACGATTGCTTTGACGTGACTCCATGCCAATCGCTGCTGGGTCGTGGAGTACAGATTAAAAATGGCTTGATCAATAGTCTCCCCTTCAGCTTTACCGATTGAAATGGCTTGAGGGAGGCGTTGCCCTCCTGCTTCTTGTTTGGCGATATTGCCGAAGCTGATAATCTGCGTATAAAACACATATTTCCCCTTTACGTAATCTACACCGATGGAATTGACATAGATCAAATGCTCGATTTCCTTGGCGCCCCAGCATCCACTTACCATGGCAGAGATCAACACTATGATGAGAATGCAGCGGAGTTTATGCATAACTACTTTGGATTCTCCTCGTTGGAACTGTTTTTTTGCAGCATTCTAGGTGCTTTAAGCCACGCTCCCAACGGAATTCGAAAGATCACTTTCCATAGATCATGAAAGCTCGGAGGAGAGAGCGGTTCCATATAATAGACCCCGAACGACCGTAAATTGGTCAGATACAACACAATCACTCCTACTGCTATCAAAAAACCAAACAACCCTGTAATACCTGAAATAATTAAGATTAAGAGCCTCAGCAAGCTCACCGTACCGACGAGATCCTGATTGACGAGGGAAAAGGTGGATAGAACCGCAATCGCCACTACCACTAATATTCCTGGGGCGGTTAAGCCTGCACTGATGGCAGCCTGACCGATAATCAGCCCGCCTACTACGGATAAGGTTTGGCCAAAAGCCATAGGAAGACGCATGCCTGCTTCACGGAATAACTCAAATAAAAGCAGCATGACGATCGCTTCCAGTGGTGCAGGAATAGGAACGCCCTGCCTGGATAGAACGAGGGTAGCCACCAATGTATAAGGAAGCTGATCCTGATGATACGTGATCAGGGCAACCCACAAACCTGGCAGAAACAAGGCAATCACGAATCCAAACAATCTCATGAACCGGGTAAACGCGCTATACCATAAATACGAATGGATATCCTCCGGAGTATTAAATAAAAAAGTCAATGTAACGGGAGCAATCGTGGCAGTAGGTGAGCCATCAACGAACAGGATAAATTTACCGTGCAGCAGGGAGTTAACAGCAAAATCGGGCCTGCCTGTATACTCAAAGAGAGGAAACAAAGGAATGCGGCCGTTTGACAGCATTTCCTCCAGCTGTGTGCTGCTGACAATTCCCTTTACCTTTAGTCGGGAAAGCTTTGTTTTAATTTCAGATAATGTCTCTGGATTGATGGTGTGAGTAAGATACAGCAGATTGACTTTGGTCTCGGTCTCCTCGCCTAGGTTGTACTGTTCCACCGCCAACCGATTCGTTTTTAATCTTTTCCTGATTAAGGCAACATTGATGTGAGCTTCCTCGGTAAACCCATCTCTCGGACCTTTGACAGAGACCTCTGTATTGGCTTCTTCGGGGTTCCGTTGCGGCGGGCTGGAGAGATCCACAGCGTATAATCTGTTTAGGGAGTGAAAAAAGAGCAGCACATCCCCGCTAAAGACGCACTTGATAATGAGGTTCGGATCTCTTTCGTCTCTCAACGGCTTCAGTAATAGTTGACTGTATTGCTGAATGTCATCGGACTGGAATCGGGGAACTTCCGTATTCATTTTGAACACATGGGGAATCACTACTTGGTCGATTTGCTGGATATTGCACATGCCTTCGCAATAAATGAAGGTAACAACAGACGGATTCTGCTGATTTTCCTGCAAGGGAAGAGTAATGGTATCGACATTCACATCTCCACATAAGGCAAACAATTGATGAAAATATTCTTCGCTCAATGGATGATCATGAGGTATGGATGAAGGAAGCTCGTTTGGGACAAATACATCACTCACCCTTTTTTTCCGCATCATTCATCCCCCTCCTTCGACTCGCCCAATTTACCAACACCACGATAACCAAGGAATAGCCCACCATGACATAAAACATGAGTGGCAGAAGATAGGCGGTGAGCACATCCAGAAAATCGTTATCACTGTAAGGCAGAACAGAAACAGCAATCAACAGGGAAAACAACACTGCTAGGACGAACAGTCTTTTGCCGTTGCTTTGAATCCGTAAAATGTCGACGATGAGAAACATGGTGAGAGACATTCGAATAAACGCTCCCGAAAACCATTGGTAAATACTCAAGAAATCCATATGCTCAATGTAGCGGCCAATATTGACCAGGCGCCATTCTTCGTAGGCAGGGTATCTCAGCTTTTCTGATTCTCCCACACCGAACTCAGAAATGGCTCCCGTGACCGGTCCAAAAGTCAGCCCAATTAAAATGAGCACAAGCATGAGCAGCAACAGAAGCGAATACTTGACCCGAATATGCTGTTGCATAAACAAAAGAATGATCAGCTCAACAAAGCCTGCCCCTACAAAGACCACGCCTTTCCACACGGGGAGCATCCCGTATTCCAGAAATGGCTTTAGGAGAATGTAGCTTTTATGCGTATAGTTGGCGGTCATCACGTAAAAACCCAGCGCAATGACAAGCGGCAGAAAAATGGCAGCTGTATTGGCAATCGAGCGAATGCCCAAATAAGCATTGCCCAAGCATATACACGCCAAGAGAAGCGCAATAAATAAAATAGGCATTTTCGGGGAAAAAGCGACATGAATCCACGTAATGGTATCTCTCATCGTGATCGCACACATCACGAACAAATAGACGCATGCAATGCCCGCTAACATGTAGGAGATGGCAGAAGGATAGGCCTTTTTCAATAAAAGAAACAGATTTTGCTGACGGGTTTTCGCAACAACCGAATAGAGTAGAGTGCTCCAGACGATAAAGAAGGCACCTGCTAACAGAACTGAGATCCATGAATCACGTTTCGCGGCATCCAACAAGACGGGAATGACAATAACATGGCTCATCAATCCTATGGTAAGCATCAGCATGCAGACTGCCTGAAAAAAAGTCACCGAACCGTTATTCATAATTAGACCTCGAACAGGGAGGATGTTAAACTCTGCTACATTGCGTTTTCCGTAGTATCCTCCTGCCAGGAATTTTTATACAATGTTTTCCATCCCCCACACTTCTCCCCTCCTGTTGTCTTGACATAAGAGAAGAGGTTTTCTAATCTTAGAGGCAGTAGGTCGCTGTTCCTAACTCTCAGATAAGGGGGCACCAAGATGCAGCTTATCAATCAATCGGAAGTACAGCGTAGAATTGATGATCTCAAAGATCAAGATCTGTATATCCATCTCGAGATGACTACGGGAGCTTATGCCGCCCATTTCGATAGCTCCAAGCATCCAGCTGCAACCTTCATCACCAACGCCATCATTCGCTTTTCTCACGGATCGATATCCGGAAGTGGACCGTATCGGGTTGGCTTAAAGATGGAGCATGGATGGGTCTACTCCGAAGGGTTGACTCATTACGAAGAAACGGAACCAGAGCGATTGATCATGGCAGGTCATGACAGTCAGGGCAAATTGATCGTATCCTTGCAGTTAAGCCGGCAGCCCTTTTAGAGGGAAGAGGAGATGAATGTTTCTATGGAACGACATATTCTTGTTGTGCTGCCTCACCCGGATGACGAGGCATTTGGCTTATCGGGGACGTTAGCCAAGCATATAAAGAACGGTACTCAAGTCACCTATGCCTGCCTGACGCTTGGTGAGATGGGTCGTAATATGGGAATTCCGCCTTTTGCCACACGCGTGACGCTCCCGTCCATTCGCAAGGGTGAGCTGGAAGAATCGTGTCGTGCAATCGGCATACAGGATTTGCGAATGCTCGGTTTTCACGATAAGACAATCGAGTTTGAGGATCAGGATCTACTGGACGCTAAAATCAATGACATTATCAAAGAAGTGCGTCCGTCGCTGATCTTTACCTTTTACCCGGGCTACAGCGTTCATCCAGACCATGATGCGACCGGAGCCGCTGTGATTCGCACAGTAGCAAGACTTCCCAAAGACGAGAGACCTACTGTTCACTGCATAGCTTTTGCCAAAAATCTGGAGCAGGGGATCGGGCACCCGGATGTACTCGTTGATGTAAAAGAGTTTTTGCCACAAAAAGTACAATCCATTCTTGCGCATCGTTCCCAGTTCCAGGTCGCTGAGCTGTTAAACAGTACAGATCATACGTCCAAAGAAATTCAGGACCGTTTTGGGACAGAGCGTTTCTGGACGTATAAGTTTGATTAGATAAGGCAGCCCAACTTCGAATAGGATAGAGCCGTCAGTAAAAATCGCTGATGCTCTATCTTTTTTTATTCTTGACCTTTACACGATGTGAGCCAAGTGGGGGCGCTCGTGAATGATGCAGGGATTAATCAGGATATGTAGAAGAATTTGTTCTAAAAGCGACCTGTGAGGCTAGCTTTCTTCCCAGCAGGCGTAGATGGATGATCACTTCCGTGTAAAGGAGAATACCCGCTATGAAGCATATCTATCTCGTTCGTCATTGCAAAGCAACCGGGCAGGAGCCTGACGCTCCGTTGACTGAGCTTGGGGTGAAGCAAGCAGAGCAGCTCGCAGAGTTCTTCTCAGGAAAGGAGATCGATTCTATCATCTCTAGTCCTTTTGAGAGGGCTCATCGCACGATCAAACCCTTGGCCGACAAGCTAGGACTGGACATTTCATTGGATGAAAGATTGACGGAGAGAGTTTTGTCTGCTCAGGATCTTCCCGACTGGTACGAGATGCTTCGCAAGACTTACGACGATCTGGACTTGTTTTACGCTGGCGGAGAATCCAGTCGGACTGCCATGAGTCGAGTGAGCAGTGTGATCCACGAGGTGTTACATGGAGCGAGTCAACACACGGTCGTCGTATCCCACGGCAACCTGATGTCACTTCTTCTCAAGCATTTCGATGACCAAATCGGGTTCAAGGAATGGGAAGCCCTCTCCAATCCGGATGTGTACCAGCTTTCCTTTGAAAACGATTCTCCCAGTATTCGCCGTGTGTGGGTCGACTGATTGATCTGGCTCTTTGCTCAATAGGAAGAGGCCGTCTCTACGTCATTCGACGTAAGAGACAGCCTCTTTTCAGTATCCTCTGACGTTTACGGTAATTTTACTCGTCTTTCCTCCGTAGCTCACAGAAATGGTGGTCTTGCCTTTCTTGTGAGCGGTCACCTTCCCATCTTCTACCGTAGCGATTTCCGGGTCTGCAACCTCCCACTCTACTACCTCGTTGATGCGTTCGTCATACACTCTTTCATAAACAGCATACACGTCCAGCATCGTGGAGTCGTTTTCCTTTAGATTCAAGGAAGAAGGAGCGATCTTGATCTTTTCGAACTTCTCCTTGTCCTTCACGACCAGAATGCGTACCGTTACTTTTTTGTAGCCATATTCGGCTGTCACGATAGCTTTGCCCGGTTTTCCGGCGATGATTTCCCCTTCAGCCGTCACTTCTACTACATCCAGGTTACTCGAAGACCAGTTGGCAAGCTCGGTTATGTCTTGGCTGCCTTTGTCACTCAAAGTCGCAATCAAGTGTAGCTGCCTGTATTCGCCGTCCTCCAGAACTGCCTTGTCTCCTGGAGTCACCAAAATGGAGCGGATGGTTTTCTTGGAGATGGTAACAGGGATGGTCAGCTCTTCCCCTTGGTAGCTTACCGTGATGAAGTCCTCGCCCTCTTTTTTGCCCGACTTGATGCGACCGTTCTGGACAGTGACGAGGCTATTGTCTGTGCTATAGCTAACATCCGGATCTTTGGTAATATTTCTTCTCTTGCTACCATCCTTCTTGTAAATGCTGATCGTTGTCGTAATTCCGGGACGTAGCCAGAGAGCAGATTCCGAAGCCTCCAACATTCCATCTGCTTCTTCCTCTTTCGTCACACTGACCGTCGAGGAGGCCGTTTTTTGTCCGTCCTTGGTCGTAGCAGTGATTTCAGCTTCGCCCGCTCTATTTGCTGTAACTTCGCCCTCTTCGTCTACACTTGCCACTCGTGGATCGCTACTCGACCAGGTGAGGGATTGATTGGTAGCATTTTCAGGAAAGACAGTTGCTTTTAACCTTTTCGTCTCGCCCATAGCCAATGTAAACGAGCTCTCATCAAGCGATACGTCCTTCACAGGTATGGTCGTCGGCGGAGTCGGTGATGGTGGATTATACACGCGCAGCTCAATGCTTTCTTGCAAAGCAGTGACGTTATTTGCCTCATCTCGCAATTCGAGCAAAACCTTTTTTGTTCCATTACCAGTTGGCAAGGTCCATGCGGTGGATGGCGTGTAAGGCTGCCAGCTGCTCCACGCTTCGTTTTCGTTGGCCATGCGCATTTCGATTTGGCTCTGTGTGTCTGTACCTGTGATGGTCAGGGTAACCCGAGTGGAACTGGTAGTAGCAGCCCCGCTGTTGATCGTAAAGCTTCCACTTGGCGGGGTTTTATCGATCGTGAAGTGAACGGTTGTGGAAAGACCTGATGTATCGGTCACGATCAAGTTGTATCTTCCTTCTTGCGACACCGTGGTACCACTCGTGAAATCTGCACCATTCAACTTCGCACTGCCTTTATTGAAGGTAATCGTCACGTCCGAATTGTAGATGCTGCTATCGGTTACTCCTGTTACAATAGGTCCTGTTGTACTCAGCGTGATGCTTTTAGAGAAGGAACCGACATTGCCTGCTTGATCGCGTACCTCCATCGTAACAATTTTCAGCCCGTCTCCGTTTGTCAGCGTCCACTCCGGTAATGGGATTTGGGAAGACCAAGCTGTCCAGTTGCCATCTTCATTGGATAGACGAAACTCCATTTGATGTCCATCGCTTGCAAAAAGGCTCAACAATACTTGACGCGATGATGTGTGACTAGCACCATTGTTGATCTGGATACTTCCTGTTGGCTTTATCTGGTCCAGAATGATGCTATCCGTCTCAATCGTTTCGTGACCGGCTGCGTCTATCAGCTTCACGTAAACCGTTTTGTCCCCATCACCACTGGTTAGGACCCATGCCTTATTCGCAGAAAATGGTTCTCGTGCACTCCATGTCACACCGTCGTTGGAAAAAGCCATGTCGACACTTGTTAAATCCGACACGGTCAAGCTTAGGGTCACGGAGGTATTATTGGTAAAGGCTGCTCCGCCGTTGATCATTATCGTTGCTGTCGGTGCTGTCTTATCCACTGTAAATTGTATGGTTGTCGTATCGCCACCATCACTGGTCGCAATCAGAGTATAATGGCCTTCACCGCTAAGGGTGGAACCGCTGGTAAAAGGACTGCCGTTCAGTACAGCCGTGGCTGTCCCACTGTCAAAGGTAACCGTGACATTATGATTGTAGATTCCTCCATCAACGACTCCGGTAACAACGGGTGGATTGTATACTTTTGTGACATTGATGGTGAAGGGTTTGACAAGCGTGTTGCCTGCCGAATCAGTTGCTTGGATGGATATCGAATAAGCATTTTTTGTTTTATAGTCTAGAGGAGTGTTCGTTTTCAAGGCGTTTCCACTTATCGTAAATGCTGCTGCATCCACTCCACCCAATGAGTAGGTGAAGGTCTCACCTGCATCTGCATCAGTGGCAGAGAGTGTTCCGATTGTCGTGCCAATTGGGCTGTTTTCTTGGATGGAGCTGCTGGACAACGCGATGTCTGTAGGTGGAGTGTTGACATTGTAGGAGATTTCCAGATAAGTATTTACATTTGGATCATTGACTTTGCTATCTTTGATCCAAAAATATTTGCTGAGTTGCGAATTATCGTTCCCTTCCAAAACAAACGTTACTTTATCTCTCCCTTCCCCAAGCTTTGATTTTACATACTGGGTTACATCGATGCTTTGCCTGCCAACTTTAGAGATGGGGTAATTCATGAAAACCGGACTATTTTTCCATGGTAAATTTAAGGTGCGATCTTCCAACCAGTTTATATCCTCTGACCCAAAAACATTTACAAAGGTGCTTGCACCTGATGTTCCTAAGATATTCATATTCAGAACAGCCTTTGTAATCTTCGCATGTTGCGGGATCGACCCGAAATTATATCGCATGGCTCCCTTCTGATCCCCGAACCCCGGATCATAACCGATATAAAGAAAATTACCCTGCGCTCCCCCTCCCTCCGGATCTCCATCTGGATAGCCTTCGATATTGTCAACGAACTTGTCCGCTTCAGGCCTAAGCTGTAACAGCGATTCCTGTTCAGCAGCTCGCGCCTCTTTCTGAAAGAAAATAGTGGGGAACAGAGTAACGATCAAAGTAAAAACAAGTAGACGTGCAATATGCTTTTTCATAAGACTCCTCTCTCCTCTATCAAACTAACCAAGTTCGGTGTCTTCCCCTGTTGTCTTTTTACGAAAAATGATTGGCGAATAACGATATTACCTCTCGATGATTATACGATCGACATTCTCACAATTCTGTAACCGCGGTCACATTATGTAAATTTTTTCTTATTCCAACCAAGCTATTCTACCAAGCGCCTCAAGAAAAATAACCCAACTAAAGTTAGCAAAAGGGAATTCTTATCCCTTCACCTTCCTCCCCAGGATCACATTAATGCTACCAAAACGAAAAGGATCGGGGAACGATCACAGCTCATCAAAACGAAGAAATAGCCCCATCGCGACGCCAATCGCAATGAGACTCCGGGTATAAACTATGATCTTTTACTTCCCTCGGTGCTTTGCCTTCGCCTTTTGCACCTTGATTTCCCGTTTCCGGGCATGCAATCGAATATTCGTCCTCATCATGCGGCGCCAAGCCTGTGACGGGAATCTAGCATCTGCCCGAAAAAAAGAAACCACAAAAAACTCGCAAGAATGACTCGCTCAAACAAAAAAAGAACACCCCATCTGGGGCGTTCTCTAGCTATAGGATAACTTCAAGAAAAGAATAAGTCTACTCTTTTTTTCGATTTCTCGATATATTTTATCTGCTGCTTCCGCGGGCCAGCTAATAATGCATTGCATGATGCAAAGGAAAGGAAGCGTTTTGTTATGTCCAGCGACGCACGTCATGTACGACTGATCACGACCAGTCTCTTATTGGGGTTGATTTTGTCATCCATCGATCAGACCATTGTTTCCACTGCAATGCCCAGCGTTAGTAATGAATTGGGAGGGATTTCCCTATATAGCTGGGTGTTTGCCATCTACATGTTAGCTTCTACTACCTCCATGCCGATTTACGGAAAAACGGCTGATCTGTTTGGACGCAAGAAAATGTATTTGATCGGGTTGTTTTTCTTTCTGGCTGGTTCCGCCTTATGTGGTTTTGCTCAAACGATGACCGAGCTGATTGTGTACCGAGGCATTCAAGGGCTTGGCGCAGGAACGTTAATGCCCATTGCCTTTACGATCCTTGCAGATATCTATCCACCCGAAAAGATCGGAAAGTTTCAAGGGATGTTTAGCGCCGTATTCGCTGTATCGAGTGTCCTGGGTCCTGCCATTGGGGGAACGATCGTCGAGCAATGGCATTGGGGATGGATCTTTTTCATTAACCTTCCGATCGGCATTCCTGCTTTTTTCTTGCTGGCATTTTCGCTGAAAGAAAAGAAAGGGAACGAGAAACGATCCATCGACTGGATGGGAGCTGTTACACTTAGTGGCGCTGTCATCTCCCTCTTACTGGCTATGGTCCTGATAGGGAATGGGCAGGAAGGGGGAGTTCCGAGTGAATGGCAATCTCCGCGCACGATCGGAATGTTGAGTGCTAGCACCATCCTTCTCGCCCTGTTTTTATGGCTAGAAACGAAAGCAAAGGAGCCCATCATTCCGCTCCATTTGTTCAAGCTACCTGCCATTGCGTTTGGAAACATCTCTGGATTCTTTGTCAGCGCGGCGCTGTTCAGTGCAATTGCGTATATTCCTTTGTTCGTTCAGGGCGGGATCGGGCTAAGTCCTTCTCAAGCCGGCTATCTGTTATCCCCGCTGATGCTCGCAACGGTCGTCACCTCGAGCATCGGTGGACGCTTGATAAGCAAAGTATCTTATCGAACGATTCTCCTGCCGAGTCTGGCTGTGATGGCCAGCGGATTCTTTCTTTTGCAGCTGATCGATATGGATACTCCCACCTCTGTCATTGTTCTGGATTTGATTGTCATCGGCTTGGGGATGGGCGCCGTCTACCCTACGCTTGGTACTGCCGCGGTGAGATCAGTCGATCCTGTTAATCGGGGAGTTGCATCTTCTTCTTCGCAATTTTTCCGTTCGATTGGCGGGACGATCGGGGTCAGTGTACTGGGCAGTCTGCTTAGCCATTCCTTTCAAACCGTGTTTTTTGCAGGCTTTGTCTTCGTTTGTGTCGGCTTACTGGCGACCGTCTTTTTGGGAAAGGCTCGTTTGATTCCCAAGGCAACATCGGATCGAGACTCTTCTATGAAATAGAAAAAAGGACGTGCTTTTCTTTACAGGAACCCAGCGCCCAGCTCCCACATATGCTAAACCAGAAAAATTCAGATAGTGAGGATGAAGTATGGCATGAGCATGTATCACCCCAATGGGTACCACCCTCAATCCGTATCTTCTCAACAAGGATATAGGCCCACACAATCTTTTGCGGAAATTCATGGCGGACCTTTGGCTCCCGATTTGCAGGGATATATCGTATTTACAGATGTCCCATACGGCACGGAAGTCTACGTCGAGGTCAGCGGTCTGCCGGAATACCAGCCAGCAAGCGGTGCTCAGCAGCCGGTCGGTCCATTCGGCTTTCACGTGCACGATAAAAGTGCATGCGTCGTAGGTGATCCCAATGATCCGTTTCAGTCAGCTGGCTCTCACTGGAATCCAACCCACCAACCTCATGGCAATCACGCAGGGGACTTTCCCGTGCTTTTTTCCAATGATGGATATGCACGCATGAATTTTTTCACGAACAAATTTCAGGCAGCAGATGTCGTTGGCAAAACGATCATTATCCATCAAAACCCGGACGATTTCCGCACACAGCCTTCTGGCAATTCGGGCAAACGATTGGCTTGTGGCGTCATCCAGGCAGGGTGATTGTTTACCCCTTTTGCTTGGTGGTCGATCGGACTTTAGTGGAGGAGTGGAAAAAGGGGAAAATACCTTCGAAGCGCAACGATCGGGAAAATAAGCTTTTGCTCCTTGAACCTCGTAGAACAGGTGGCTAGAAACTACAACGGCTGGCAGGAGAAGCAGGTTTCCAGGCGGAGCGACTCCGGAACCCAGCTTAGCAGAACAACGAATTTACGGGATCAAGAAGCGGTACCTCTGTGTTCGCTTCGAAGCGGCTACTACTTTACCGCTTCCCCGTGAATCGTTGTGGAGCGGACAGACTAATCTTCTTCGTAGGGTGTAGGCTGGAGCGGAGATCGGAAACCTGCTTCTCCCCACCTCAGCTATGTTGATATCCCCATCTTTGTTAATGGCTACACCAAGCTTTTGCCGGGGAGTTGCACGGTAATGAATAGAAAATTTATTGATTCCTTTCTGTACAAAAAGACTCTGTCGCACGTACCACATAGCGATTACAGAGTCTTTTTTCATGTATCAGGAACGCAAGAGAGCTAGATCAAATTTCGGGACAAGCCCCTCATCTGCAGCCCGAGAGAGCAATGCCGTGATTGCGGCAAATCCATCCTCCCCCAAGTCTCGCGTAAATTCATTGACGTACAAATCAATATGCGCTTGTGTAACCTCTGGCGCCATCTCTTGTGCGTGACACGCGACGTATTCTTTCGATGCTTGAGGATGTGCCCATGCGCATTCGACGGAAGCACGCGTCCATTTGGTCAAAGAATCGATATCCATAGAGCGACGCGCGATAATAGCACCCAAAGGAATCGGCAGACCCGTGTCTGACTCCCACCAGTTGCCCAAGTCTGTCATCAACGTCAATCCGTAGTTTTGGTAAGTAAATCGCGCTTCGTGAATGACCAGACCCGCATCAATTTTTCCATCACGCACAGCCGGCATGATCTCATGGAACGGCATGACGACAATCTCGCCTACGCCACCAGGCACGTTTTGCGCTGCCCACAACCGGAACAACAAGTAGGCTGTTGAACGCTCACTCGGAACAGCCACCCGCTTACCTGACAGTTGAGCTGGGTCGCTACTGTCTTGCGTCAAAACGAGAGGGCCGCACCCTCTGCCCAACGCGCCACCGCACGGAATCAGTGCGTAGTCTTTCAACACCCATGGCAGAGCCGCATAGGAAATTTTCATGACCTCTGGGCCTTCCGTGTTGATGGCCAAGTGATTGGTAATATCGATATCTGCATACATAATATCCAGCTCAGGAGCACCCGGAATGAGCCCGTGCGCCCAGGCATGGAATACAAAGGTGTCATTTGGACATGGGGAAAATGCGATTTTCATCATAATACCTCCCGTAATACGGAACTGGCCGCTTCCAATGCAGCCAATGCGTCTTTGATTCGCCATGCGGACTTGTCTCGTGGTCCAATCGCATTGGATACTGCCCGGATCTCTAATACAGGTACGCCGACATCCTGTGCAGCAACGGCTACGCCATACCCTTCCATCGCTTCGGCAGCAGCACCTGGCATCCTTTTGGAAAGCACTAGCGCCGTCGCAGCTGTACCGGTCACAGTAGACAGCGTGAGGACAGGTCCCTTTCTCGCAGACAAGCCTGCTCGTTGCAGAGCATCTGTCACATGTGCAACCAGCTCTTGATCGACTGGGACACTGGCAGAACCGAATCCGAGCTCGTCCAAGCTAGAAAAACCCTCTGCCGTTTCTGCTCCAAGATCCGCGCATACGATTTCACTGGCAACAACCAGTGAGCCTACCTCCGCTTGGTCGACAAAACCACCACTGATCCCGGCACAAATGACCAAATCAAATGGCTCTTCTGTCGCCAAAATTCTCGCCGTACTCGCCGCAGCAGCGATCGGACCTACTCCACCGATTCGGACCGTGAACCGACTGTCATCGCGAAGCCCGCGCAAAACCGCCACACGCTCCGGCTCGACTGAGGTTACGATCAGCACTCGCTTCTCGTTTTGTGCAGCCTCCATTGGCAAACTGCCTCCTTCCTACCCTCGACTTTTGTTGCTATTTTTACTTTCATTCCACTTCCAACGTTATCGCTACTTTCACTCGGTGTAAAGTTGTTTACGCAGTTTGCTAGAATTCAGGAAAAATATTACAATAGCTGTCCGTAGTAATTCCACGAAAGAGGTTCTCGTATGAAACCACTCTAACGCCTTCTATTTCGTACGTATGATTGTCTAACAGTCTATGAACGAACAAAAAAAGAACCTGGTCCACAGATAGGTACTGATCTGCTTACAGGTTCATCCCTTTATCATGGACAAGCCTTACTAATCTTTTAACAAAAAGCTGTTGCCGTCCTCATCCTTAAAGGAAACGAACGTGCCCCATTGCATTTTGTTCGGCTCTCCCTCAAATTCTACACCGTTTGCCTTCATCGTCGCGTACGTCGCCTTCACATCCTCGCACACAAAAACGATCGACGCCTTCAGCTCTCCCCAGTTCTTCATCATTCTCTTTGGGTAGATGACGAGAGCAGTCTCTGCCTCAGTCGGTCCTACCTCCAACCAGCTGCTGTCTGGTCCCATCGGATGCTCCTGCTTAATCTCGAAACCTACTTTCTCTGTCCAAAATGATTTTGCCTTTTGCTGGTCCTCCACATAAACGGCCACTGTCGCGATTTTACGAATCATCGTTGCCCTCCTTGAATGTTCTCTCCTGTAGCGGTTCAGGTCTTCCTTATTCTTCTCACTTGCCCGCTTCTTCAACTACGACAATCCGGATTCAACTTCCTGCTCCTTTTTCATGCATTTAGACTTTAGAAAAGATAGATACTTGACAAAAATTAGTATATAAAATAAAGTCAATTACGAAAAGTAAGCTACTGGGCTTCGCATACTTTTCTCGCTCTGAACGCATGATGGTAAATAAAAAGATCAATCCAGGAGGGAATTTCCATGGGAAAAGATTTCTTTACAGCCATAAAAGACAGAAGAACGTACTACGGCATTAGCAAAGAGACGGTTGTTTCTGACCAACGTATTCAGGAGATCATTAACGAAGCAGTGAAATACACACCTTCCTCCTTTAACTCACAGAGTGCGCGCGTGGTCGTATTATTGGGTGAACAGCACGACAAGCTGTGGGATCTCACCAAAGAAACATTGCGTAAAATTGTTCCAGCCGAAAACTTTGCTTCCACCGAAGAAAAAATGGACGCTTTCCGTAGCGGTTATGGATCCGTCTTGTTCTTCGAAGACCAGAGCGTGATCGAGAATTTGCAAAGTCAGTTTGCCCTCTACAAAGACAACTTCCCTGTTTGGTCGGAGCAATCATCTGGCATGCTTCAATTGGTTGTATGGACAGCTTTGGAGGCCGAGGGCTTTGGAGCCTCTCTCCAGCACTACAATCCGCTGATTAATGAAGGGGTCCAACAAGAGTGGAACGTACCGAGCTCGTGGAAGCTGATCGCCCAAATGCCTTTTGGAAAACCAACCTCTACTCCGGGCGAAAAACAATTCCAGCCACTAGATGAACGCGTGAAGGTTTTCTCCTAAGATTGCATACAAAAGACGGCAAGACGACCTGTTTTGCCGTCTACTTATTTGATTGCTTTCCTCGCCGGGCTGTGGTAGTATAAACCTAAACAAAAGATTTTTTTAAGCGTTCACATATTGTAAAGGGTTTACATGTATGTTTGAACCTTTTACAATGTGTGAATTTTTATTTTACCCATAAATAAAAGTTGCATATTCATTTTATTTTTTGGAGGTAACACCCATGCAAACAGGTACAGTAAAATGGTTCAACGCTGAAAAAGGTTATGGCTTCATCGCAGTTGAAGGCGGAAACGATGTATTCGTTCACTTCAGCGCTATCCAAGGTGAAGGTTTCAAATCCCTCGAAGAAGGCCAACGCGTTGAGTTCAACGTAGTAGAAGGCAACCGTGGACCACAAGCTGAGAACGTTGTAAAACTGTAATCGGCTTTCAAAAGCTGTCCTTCTGAATAGAGGGACAGCTTTTTTTGTTCCCTATTTCTCACCAAGGTCGTTCTTTCTTCCTAAAGAGATTGTTGACATGCTGGGCCTGTAACCATATAATCACGTTATAATGCAGAGTAAAGCAACGGCGCTTTTCCAGCATAAATTGTCCGACTAGATGAATTTATCAGTGGGACGCACTTGTTTCAGCTCTTATTTTTTTCTTTCGATTGTAAGCGGTTCCAGATGGTTTTTAGCTAGGTGTTTGTACACAAGTCCATACAAATAAGCAAAGGCGCTTAGGAAATTCTCGGTTTCGAGAACCTAAGTGCCTTCATTGTTTTCATTCCTAAAAAAGGCGGGGTTGTCCATGGAACACATTGGAAGTGTCATTATCTACATTATCATGTTATGTGCCGTCATCGGTGCTGTCGCAGCCATTCGCAACAGTGATGAAGGACTTGGCAAGGAGTTCATGGAAGGCTTGCATTCGACCGGGTATATCTTTGTGCCAGCCGCCGGTATCATGGCCTCCCTCCCTTATATTTCCTGGTTCGTCGAAAAAGCGGTTTCCCCCATTTTCCATGCGATCGGGGCTGACCCAGCACTGGCGGCTACCGCCATCCTCGCCTCTGACATGGGCGGTTACCAACTAGCGAATATCTTGAAAAGCTCTACAGAAGGTTGGGTCATGGCAATGGTCGTGGGGCTCATGGCCGGTGCTACGATCGTGTTCTCCATTCCGATGGGACTCGCCATGCTCGACAAGCGCGACCATAAATACATGGCACTGGGAGTCATGTCCGGTATCTTGACCGTTCCGATCGGGGCATTTATCACCAGTGCCATCCTTTCCTTGACCAATGCGCAGGTACGCGCGGAGATTTCCACTAATGCTGATTCCACTTATGCTTTTGCGATCGGAATTGGACAAGTCCTCTTGAATCTGTCACCGATCCTGATTTTCGTCGTAGCCATTGCGGCAGGACTGCGCTTTATGCCGGACCTGATGATTCGCGGATTCATGCTCTTCGGGAAAACGATGGACGCCGGCATCAAGCTCGTACTCGTCTTTTCTATCGTACAGCACTTTACCGGGCTCTTCTCTACTTTGTTTGGCGCATGGGGCTTCGACCCGATCATCGCCGACCCCAAAGACCAGTATCGCGCACTCGAAACAGCTGGTTATATCGGTATCATGTTGGCAGGTGCTTTCCCAATGGTTTACTTGCTGCGTAAATATGCTGCGAAGCCTCTGGAAGCCTTGGGTAACAAACTGGGCTTGAGCTCTACGGGTAGTGCCGGGCTGCTCGCCACAATCGCAAACATTCTCGCTATGTTCCGTCTCGTCCGTTCGATGCCGCCTAAAGACAAAGTCATCAACATTTCCTTTGCCGTCTGTGCTGCTTTTCTTTTGGGCGATCACCTTTCTTTCTCCGCCAACTTCCAGCCAAACATCATTCTCCCTGTGATGCTAGGTAAATTGGGTGCCGGCGTGATTGCCATCGCTCTCTCGTATTGGCTTTCCGTACCAAAAGCTCTCGAGCTGGAAAGACAAGACCGCGCCGCTGGCATTATCGGGCCAGATGAGTATCTCGATGAAAAACAATCGCCCATCGTGAGTGAAGTTGCTGCAACAAAAGAATAATCGTTATTCCAACGAAAAAAGGAGCCGTCCACGAAATGCTGGACAGGCTCCTTTTATTGTCGTGGCGCCCAGAGCATGATACTCACACCGATCAAACAAATACCGGCACCCATCCAGTCGTACAGATCGGGTGTCTTTTTGTCGACCAGCCAGCCCCAAAGCACGGCTAGAATGATAAATACCCCTCCATATGCTGCGTACACACGACCAAAGGAAGGATAGCTCTGAAATGTCGGGATCACCCCGTACAGGATCAGGATGATTCCTCCCATGATGCCGTATCCGACTGGTTTGGACTCTTTGAGCCAGAGCCAGATCAAATATCCGCCACCGATTTCAGCTAATCCCGCCAACAGGAACAGGACGATCGATCCCATCATATTCTACCTCACTCCTGCCTCTCTATATGTCTGAAAGAAAACGCGTCTGAAAACGACTCGTCTTACATACCTTGTAGTGTGTTTTTTAGATCTGAGCAAGGAGTGAATTACTTGAAGCAGCCCGTCTATCTGGGGAGCCAACGGCTTTTACTGACAACTTCACACGGAAGCAAGCTCCTCTGTCCATCCGATGATCTGAGTGTATCCCTCGAATTGGCGGCGAGCGGAACATTTGAGGCACCCCTCACCAAATACTTTCTGCACCATGTGCTGCCCGGACACACCATCCTCGATCTCGGGGCACACATCGGATATTATTCCGTTCTGTTCGGGCGGCTCATCGGTCCTACGGGAAAGCTATTCGCTTATGAAGCACATCCCCGAGCGTATGCGTTCTTGATGGACAATCTCTCGATCAACGATCTTCACGACAGGACACGCGCCTACCATCGCGCCGTTTACTCGTGTGAGACCACCTTACCCTTTTACGCGAGCAAACGCTACTTGGGAAACAGCTCCATCCACCAGCATCACGAAACATACTTTCTGCATTACGTGGACGAATTTGAAACGATTTCCATTGATACGGTCGTCCTGGATGACCACCAACGTGATCTGGAATCCATCGACTTTATTAAAATGGACATGGAAGGAAGCGAATATCAGGCTTTTTTAGGGATGGAACGAATCATCAGAGAGCAGGCAAAAACCGTCGTTTTTGAAGTGAATCGCTCCATGCTTCACGATGACTGGGACGCCTTTGTAACGCTCCTTCGCTCCTACAGACATCAGTTCAACAAACAATTCTATGTGATCACACAAGAAGGCTCTACCGTTGAAATGGACCTCGAAATTATATTAAGCTCAGGCGAATGTCCGTATTTGGTCATGTGCTGACGATTACTTCAAGTTTACTTGAGGGGCGCAGCACAAGTCCCCCTTTCCTGATTCGATCGCGGCCCGTAGACTCGATAGAGCATGGAACCAGGCCCTTTCATGCCAGGAGCGGGCATTCTCCCACTCCTCGCCTTCCTTCCAGCCAAAATGCTCGATGACGATTCGGGTCTTTCCTTCATTCTCGGACAAAGAAACGAGCACGTACGTCAGGGAATCATCGTGATTCATCAAGTCCGCAAAATCATCGGGCCCCTTCCACGTAAAGCCTAGACGTTCTTTTGGTTCAAAAAGTGTGATGATGCACCCGCTTGTCCCCATCTGATCGCGGTTGTCAGGGGTAAAGAACAGCTCAAACGCCCCACCGAGCCGTGGTTCAATATTTGCTTCAGGCGCGAACCATTGGACGATCCGTTCGCTCCGAGTCCACGCCCACCATACTTGCTCCATGGATGAAACGATTTCTGTTTCTACTTGAAAGGCACTCATTGGCAACCTTCCTCCTTCTTATTGTCCCAACCCTTTGAAAATAGCAACGTTCCCCTTTCCAGTCAATACCAATCGAAAGAGAATCTCCTATAAACAGATATGAATGTACTTTTTTTTGCAAGATCGCACATTTAAACCTTAGGCACACTAAAATGAATGTTATAATGATAATGTAAACAATCAATATTTGGGAGGGGAACGATGGAACAAACAATCGCCAAATCGACTCACCAAAAATTGCCGTTGGGAAAACTGCTGAAAAGAATCTTCTTCATCCTGATCGGTGCTTCTCTCGTCTCTGTAGGTCTGGAAATCTTCTTGGTTCCGAATCAAATTATTGACGGTGGTATTGTAGGCATCTCGATTATTGCGTCTCATTTGACTGGATGGACTCTTGGCATTTTTCTATTTTTACTCAACTTACCATTCCTGGTTGTTGGCTACAGACAGATCGGAAAGACATTTGCCTTGTCTACCCTATTTGGAGTAACCATCATGTCGGTCGGAACCGCTCTGTTGCATCCGGTTCCAGGATTGACGGATGACCCGCTGCTCGCTGCAGTATTTGGCGGAATCATTTTGGGTATTGGTGTTGGTCTCGTCCTTCGTTATGGAGGATCTCTGGATGGTACGGAGATTATCGCCGTCTTGTTTAATAAGAAAACCCCTTTCTCCGTTGGTGAGATCGTCATGTTTTTCAACCTATTCATTTTGGGCAGTGCCGGATTTGTTTTCGGTTGGGATCGTGCGATGTATTCGCTGATCGCCTATTACATTGCTTTCAAAATGATCGATCTGACCATCGAAGGCTTCCAGGAATCCAAGTCCGTTTGGATTATTAGCGACAATCACAAAGATGTAGGAGACGCGATTGTTGCTCGTCTGGGCCGCGGTGTCACCTATCTGAAAGGTGAAGGGGGCTACACAGGCGATGAGAAGAAAGTCGTTTTCTGCATCATTACCCGTCTGGAAGAAGCAAAGCTGAAGCTGATCGTCGAGGAAGTAGACCCGAATGCCTTTTTGGCTGTCGGTAACATCCACGATGTACGCGGCGGACAGTTTAAAAAGAAAGCTATTCACTAACAATAGGAATAAAAACGAAAGCGCCACCCGTTCAATCCCGGGAGGCGCTTATTTATTATGCTAGACTCTTTTGGCCTGGGAACATCACGCTGACTGCTGTTCCGCTCCCAAGCTCACTCCTTACCTCGATTTCACCCTCATGCGCCAACACCAGCTGCTTGGCGATCGCCATCCCCAAGCCCGTTCCACTGACATCCTCCTGAGTATGGCCGCCTCGATAGTATCGTTCAAACAGATTTTCTTTGGTTTCCTCATCCATCCCTGGCCCATTGTCCTTTACCTCGATCACAAAGCCACCGTCCTGCCTACTGGCAATCGAGACGATTACCTGGGTGTTTGCTGGTGTATGCTTGATGGCATTCGCCAAGATGTTTACCATGATGCGCCTGAACCACTTCGGATCTACTTCTGTCGTGAGGGTCCGCGTGTCTGACTGGAACTCAATCACATGGTCGGCGGCACTTGGGTCGTTTACCATATCCACCGTAATCCGACGAATCGTTTCCACGATTTCTACTGGTTCCTTGACCATCGACAGGGCATGATTTTTCAGACGGTAGGTGAGATTCAAATCCTCGATCAAGTCATCCATATACTCGGCCTTTTCACGAATCGTCCTGCCAAACTCTCTGATTTCCCTCTGCCCCCACTCGTATGGACTGGAATCAAGAATAGAAGCGTAGCCAAAGATGGAGCTGAGCGGTGTCTTCAAGTCATGAGAGAGGCCGGTGATCCACTCCTCCCGCGTCCGCTCTACGTCGCGTTGCCGCTGTTCATTCATGCGCAGTGTCGTAGTCAAATGCTGCAAGGAATCAAACATGTCCTTGTAGACTGCAAACGATTTTTTCCGTTTGCCACTGCGAGTCGTTCCTACCTTTTTACCCTTTCTGTTTACTGGCTCCTCATAGTGTCCTTTTGCCAACTGCTCCAACCAGTTGACCATATGTAAAAGTGGTTGTCCCACCCGAAGTGCATACCAGATACCTGCCACCAAAATACAGAGCAGCAAGACAAGCAAGAGCTGTCGCAGCGCGTACGCTACGATGTCGTTGATAGACGAATCAGCATCTCCCATCGCTGGGTCGGGTGATAGAGGCACACCAACCACATAGGTGAGCCTACTCGTTTGATCAAAATGGCTAAGGATGAAATCATTCTCCAAGACTTCCGCCAAGTCGAGGCGTCTGGAGACTTCTGGTTGATTTAGCTCCTCAACGAGCTGACCATTCCTGTCATAAACAGCGAACCAAGCCTTTTCCCGGGAAAAGGCGGTTTGGATATCTTTCTTTCCTTTCCAGCCACCTTCAGGCATAGAGGTAGTCACCAAAAGCTTTAGCAGTCTGGTACCCGGAGATGGCGTCCCGTAGTAGACGATCAGCTTTTCCCCTCTTGACTCAACTACCCAAAACTTCACTCGGTAAGGAAAATCAAGCGAAGGCTGAGACTGTTCGATACGTACACCCGGCGCTTGAATGCCAGTAAGCTCTGGAGGGGTGCGATAGGAGTAGACGACATCGCCGTATTTTCCGAGGATTTGCAGCCAACCGTTATGGCTTTCCACGCTTCGTTGTATCTCCTCATTTACTCCAACGTTCTCTCCCCCGTAAATCAGTCGTGCCTCGATGTCAGTGGTGCTTAATCCAGACAGATCGGATGCGATTTGTTCATTCGTCACTCGGGTTCCCAGAATCAGCATGGATATAGTCAGACACAGGAGCAGCACTAGAACGAATCCAAAAAACTGCCTGACGTATTGGACAATCAGCTTGTTGCGCAGACTCATGGGTGAGATCTCCCAGGGCTCACCAGCTTATACCCCAAGCCTCTGACCGTTACAAGATGCTTGGGCGCAGAAGGCAGTTCCTCGATCCGCTGACGTAGCTTATGAATATGCACCATGACTGTATTTTCATCAAACAAGCCGTACTCGTCCTTCCATACATGGTCGTAGATCTGCTCTTTGGTAAAAACGCGGTTTGGATTCTGACAAAAGAAAGTGAGCAATTGGAAGACCTGCGCCGGACAATCTACCTGTTCTCCGTCCACAATTAGTTCAGCGGCGTCCAGATTCACTCGGAACCTTCCAAAGTCGTAGACTCTCTCCTCTGGCAAAGGTGTCTGCCCTGCTCCCATCGAACGCCGCAGATGCGCCTTCATTCGCGCTACGACCTCCAGTGGATGAAAGGGCTTGGTGATATAATCATCGGCCCCATAGGCAAACCCGCTCAACTTATCGAAATCCGTGCCTCGTGCCGTCAGGAAGAAGATCGGCGCATTCGTTCGCTGCCGCACTGCAGAGCACAGTTCAAACCCGCTCTTGTCTGGGAGCATGACATCCAGAATGAACAGTTGATACGTCTTTTCTTCGATCAAACGCAGAGCCTGATCTGCATGCGTGCACGTATCTACTTGGGCAAAGCCTTCCTTTTGCAGCACGGTCTTGAGCATCTGCAAAATGGCTTCCTCGTCATCGACAATTAAAATATTTGCTTGTGTTTCCATAGTCCGTCCCTCCTTGCTCCCCCCTATCATATCACGCGTATCTGCTTCCTATGAGCAAAGGTAAGGCAATGGTAAGGTAGCGTTTCACTTCTAGAAAGCTGTGTGAGCTACAATAAATGTGAAAGGAGTGAACAACGATGTGGGCCATTTGCCAACACGAATTTTTCCGTTTGTTTAAAAGTATGAAATCGTTAATTACCGTCGCCTTTATTGTCGGCGTATCGTATTGGGTGTCTGATCTGGTGAACCAAGCTGCCAGCTTTTTGCCAACGAACGAACTCGCCAAAGGACATGCCCTGGGAGTCTTTGCCCTGGTTATGCTATTTGGACCTCTGTTTGTCTTTAGCCTTTCCCACGATGTACTGAACCGGGAGCTGGCAGGTCGGACGATTCGCTTTCTCGTCACGCGAACTTCGCGACAAAAGATTATCGTTGGCAAGTTTCTCGGCGTACTTCTCTTTTGGCTGGCGTGCATGGTGGTCACCTTTGGTGTCGTTCTGGCGACTGTGCATACGTTTGACGCCAAAACCTTTTACCAATGCGTGACGCTGCTCGTGTACTGCATTTCTCTGGCTCTCTTGCTCTCGCTCGCTGTGCCCCGACCTAGCTACACCATGTTTTTGGGGATCGTCGTAGCGATGGCTTTGCCCGGAGTAGGATTGTGGAGTCTTTTCTCCAGCCATCCTGCTGCGCAATGGATTGTTTATTTGACCCCGTTCAAATTCATCGAGAAAGGGGTAGCATGGACAGGCTTTATCTGGCTCTATGCCGCTCTGTTCCTGACTGCCTCCATCTTTCTATTCCGTAGGAGGGATTGCTGATGGACATCTTGGAAACGGTCCAACTGACGAAACGCTTTGGAGAACGGACAGTCGTGAAGGGGGTAGACTTGACCGTACAACGCGGAGAAATCTTTGGCTTTCTGGGGAGAAATGGCGCGGGAAAATCTACGTTTATCAACATGCTGACAGGCATTCTACTGCCTTCCTCCGGGACGATCCGGATGTTTGGAGGAGAAGGAAGTCTGGATGATTGGAAGCGGCGGATCGGCGTGCTGCCTGATTACTCGACCTTTTACGACTCCCTGTCTGCTGCCGAGCATCTCCGTTATTTTGCAAGCATCAAAGGCGTTCGGATGACCGATCAGGAGTGTGCCCGCATTCTTGCCTCCGTAGAGCTGGAAGAACATGCCTCGCGCAAAGCCAAGACGTTTTCCTTTGGTATGAAGAAAAAGCTGGGTATCGCGCAAGCGCTCGTGGGTGACCCGGAGCTGCTGTTTCTCGATGAGCCCACATCCGGCGTGGACGTCGAGTCATCCCTGCATATTCAGGAGCTGCTCCGCTCTTTGCATCAGCAAGGCAAGACGATATTCATGACCTCGCACAACCTGCATGAGGTAGAAAAAATCTGTAGTCGTATTGCGATCATGAAGGACGGAAAAATTGGTTCGCTCGGTAGCTTGGGTGAGCTGCAGGCAGCTCATCAGACTTGGCGAAATGTGAGCGTACGCCATTCTGCTTTCGCTCTGGACAGCCAGCCTACCCTGGTAGCTTTTGTTCAATCGCTCGGACGAAATGTCCAATGGGAAGCTGGTCGCTTCTCTCTTCAAGTAGATGAAGACCAAAAAATCGCCTCCCTCGTACGCGCACTCGTGCAGGCACGGGTGGATGTCTACGGCGTTTCCGTGGATGAGCCTTCGCTGGAGAAAATCTTCCTCGAGGAGGAAGCTACTGTCTAAGAAAAAAGCAGCTCTCCTTCATATACAATGTCGGAGAGCTGTTTTCCTTATTATTTCTTGTTAATTCTTCAAGGTATTGTTTCGCTGTTTCTGTAATTTGGATGTGTGATTTCTGATGGTATCGATCAAGTGAATAGTCAAACATGTCCCTCCAATAGTTAGAGCCAGCCGTTTAAACCTATTTGGCTGGCCCTATGCTTCATTTCATTAGTCATTTTTACTACAACGTTTTTATACAAATGCCCGTAACTGTTCCAATCGCTCTATCGTTGCCAGAGGCTCGTGGCTCGTCTCGGGCTTTTTGCCTTTCGGATTGATCCAGACCGCGGAGAGTCCGGCATCCATCGCTCCGGAGACATCCGCCTCCCACGTATCTCCCACGAACAGTACTTGCGAAGCCTCCACACCCAGCTCCTCCAAAACAGTCGCATAGATGCGCGGGTCTGGCTTGTGATAACCGATCAGCTCAGAGAGAAAAACGCGCTCTTTCGGAAAGTAATCAGACAATCCCAGACGACTCAGCTTGATAAAAGCCATATCGACCGGACCGTTGGTGACGATGCCCAACGTGTAACGGCTGGCTAATTCGGCGATTAGTTCTTGTACAGCCGGATCAGGGGTGACAGCATCCATACAGACAGCAGCGTATGCTTGCTGAAAGCCATTGACTTCCTCGACACTGACTTGGCGATTGAAATCTGCCATCGACCGTTGCAGCCGCAATTGACGGTATTGTGTAAAGTCGTATCGCTTGGCGATCACATCGACCCACAAATCATCACCGTGGCGGCGTAATGCCGCAAGTAAAGCTGCACCATCCAGATCAGCGGTCAAAGGATGCGTCGCCACTGTATGCTGCATTCCCTTTTCCCAACAAGCTGAAAAATCGAACAAAGTATCATCTAGATCAAATAAGATCGTTGTAAAAACAGACATGCACCGTCACTCCTCTCACGTTCATTGTAACGGAAAAAAGCATGCCTGAGGGGAGGAAACTAGCACTGCAAGTCTCGTTCTTTGTTATTTGACGGGCAGTTCAGCAAACAGTGCTTCTCGTAGCTCCTCGGGAATAGCCGTAGAACGACGGGAGTTGGCATCGATCATGACCATCGTGACATCAGCGTCTGCCACCAGCTGTTCCGATTGATTAAATAGCTCATGCTTGATGACAAAGCTCTTTTCTCCGACTTTGACAGCTGACGTTCTTGCTATGACCTGTTCTCGAATGCGTAGTTCTTTTCGGTAGTTGATGTTGATATTGACGACCACAGGCATGATGGCACGGCGTTGCAGCTCGTCGAGGGTCAGCCCCGTCTGCCAGATCCAGTCAAATCGAGCCCACTCCATATACTCCAAGTATTTGGCATTGTTCACGTGACCGATGAAGTCAAGATCTGTGGAACGTACTGAGAATTCAATTTGATGCGGCATCCCCATCACTCCTTTTACTTTCCTCCAGTATAACGAATTTACAGAACTGAGTGAACGTTCATTCGCAATATTCAAAATGATTCGGCTGTTCATTTGTCCCATTTCTCCTATAATAAAGAGAGATGTCATGTTACAAGTGACCAGGAAGGATGATCGCGATGTTTGAGCATACACTGCTCCCTGCACTGCAAACAGCTCGCTCTCGTTATACAGACGTGCTGGCAAATCTAGACGAAAAGGAGCTTGTCTGGAAATTGGCCCCTGGCTCCAACTCGGTCGGCTTCTTGATCCGTCACATTGCCGAGGTCGAGTATCGCTTCTGTTTGATGTTTTTTCAGCGTCCGATACCAGAGGGCGTGGAGCTTGCCACAATCGGAAAAGTCAAAGACGAAGGAATCTACACAGATCTGTCTTCTCTCCATTCTTTCCGTGAAGCTTCGTTTGCTTATTTGCTCGAATCACTCGCTGCTTTGCCTGAAGAGGCATGGGACATCCCCTGTGAGGCGCCTATTGCGACCATCACTCCTCGTCAGGCGCTCGGACGTCTGATCTATCACAACGGATATCACGCAGGTCAAATTGGTCTGATTCGCAAATACGGAGGAAATGAATGAGTCTTGCTTTAACGGGGGAACGGATCGTACTGCGTGAAACGGTGCGTGATGAACTCCCTGCCCTCTTATCCGTTTACAACAGCAATCCTGATTACAACCTTTTGCGAAACGGTACAGAAGAAGTGACTTTGGCAGAAGTGGCAGCGGAATACGACTCCACTCTGAGCATTCCCACCGGTCACTGGCTGACGTTGTCGGCCGACGGTCAGATGATCGGCGTGATGCATCTCGTCGTCTCCAATCCGGCCGATCAGAAAAGCTGGATCAGCCTACTACTACTCCACCCTGACTTCCAACGAAAAGGGTATGGCAGGGAAGCCGTTCACCTAGCTGAAACCTACTGCGCCTCTGCTGGCAGTCTCCACGTACATCACGGTGTGATCGCCCAAAATGAGCAGGCTCTCCTTTTCTGGGGCAAGCTCGGATATGAACAGTATCGTCAGGTGCATGCACCAGCCGGTCGCCTGGTACAGCCTGTTTTACTCGTAGCAAAATGGCTAACCTCAATGCAATGAGGAGGTGAAACGAATGGCACTCCACATGTATGAATGTGATGTACCTGCTACCCTCTCCTAGTCGTGAGGGAGCCATTCCCCTCGGCTACGGAATCTCACCTTTTTACTGAACATTCCGGGAGGGGCTATTCATGAATCAATTACAATGGAAACAACAGTTATTTGGAGCACTATGCCTGACGTTGGCTGCAGCCATCTGGGGCGGCGTCTACGTCGTGAGCAAGGTCGTTCTCGACGTCATTCCGCCGTTTACGTTACTAATTTTGCGCTTTGCGATTGCATTGGTAGTATTGGGTGCCTTTGTTGTTGCGAGAAGAGAATACATCGCCAAAAAAGATTACCCGATGATCATGCTCATCGCCTTTGTGGGGGTCACTATCTCGATTGCCGCCCAGTTTCTCGGAACCAAGCTGTCTACCGCTCATATGGGAGCCCTGATCACTTCAGCGTCTCCTGCCTTTATCGCCATCTTTGCCGTTTGGCTACTAAAGGAGAGCATCAACTGGAAGCAGCTTGCGGGAATCCTGCTCGCTACAGTCGGTGTCCTCATCGTCATCGGCGTGCCTGATCAGGCAGATGCCGAGTCGTCACTGACAGGCAACCTGATCCTGCTCGTCGCCGCCGTCAGCTGGGGACTGTATACCGTTCTCAGCAAGAAAGCGACACAGACCTATTCATCGCTCGCCGTTACCACATACGTAGCCTTGTTCGGCTTGATTTTCACCAGCCCCATCATGGTGTGGGAATTATCAGCCACTCCCATATCCTGGCAGTTTGGCTGGGAAATTTGGGCGGGCGTCCTGTATATCGGGATCATTTCGACGGCGGGTGCGTTCTACTTGTGGAACAAAGGCTTTGAGCTAATGCATGCGGGCAGCGGTGCAGGCTTCTTCTTTGTGCAGCCGATTGTCGGCGCATGTTTGGGCTGGCTGCTTCTACATGAGCATCTGGGAGTAAGCTTTTTTGCTGGAGCGATCTTTATCTTTCTGGGTGTGGCCCTCTCCAATCTGCGAAAGTCCAAGACTGCCGAGCAGGAGCGCGAAGCCTAAGCAAAATACAACTCTACACGATACGAAATTGGCTGTTGTCCGGCGGATGCTTGGGCAACAGCTTTTTCCTTATTAATGAAAGTAGTATTTCGGATGAGATTACTGTTTTCAAAAGTGTAAAAATAAATTAAAATAAATAAAAATTTAGTTTCGTAACAAGTTGACAAATTTTTGTTAAAATCATAAAATACTTATTTGTATATTCATTCACATTCATGAATAAACCTACAGGAGATGTCGTCATGTTTACTATTCCAGGCCCTGGAAAATACGTTCGAGAAGTAGAGCTAGTAAATGAGATTGGTGCCTATATTCGTGGATTCGGAAACAGTGCACTCTTGATCGGCGGGAAAACGGCATTGTCGGTCGTAGAATCTACCATCACAGCTAGCTTGGAAAAAGAAGGAATTGATCATCTAGGATTCGTTTGGTACGGCGGTGAATGCTCGTGGTCGAAAGTAGAAGAGCTCCTAGCGATTGTCCAGGAGAAAAAGCCCGAGGTACTGGTAGCTGTCGGGGGCGGCAAGGCCATTGATACAGTGAAAGCAGTCGCTTTTGCTGCCAATCTGCCATTGCTCGCAGTACCTACGATCGCAGCTACATGTGCACCAGCTACTCCGATCGCTATCATGTATGACGATGAAGGAACATTCATAGAAATTAGCCATCGCTCCAAGGCGCCCAATGTTGTGCTCGTAGACACCAAAGTGATCAGCGCAGCGCCCTACCGCTTCCTCGCAGCAGGGATCGGCGACACATTGGCCAAATGGTTCGAATCTTCCGTATCTGTACAAAAAAGCCAACCGACTGCGCTCAACCAAAGTGCAGTACGCCTGGCAGAAGGCCTCTACCAACTGCTCCTGGAAAAAGGTCCATCTGCGATAGAGACGATCAAACAAGGAAAAGTCGATCAGTCCGTGAATGATGTCATCGACAGCATTATCCTGATCAGTGGTAGCGTAAGCGGCTATGGCGGTGACGATTGCCGAACGGCTGCAGCGCACGCGATTTATTCCGGTTTGACCATCTTCCCCGAAGTACACGATACCTATCACGGTGAGATCGTTGCTTTCGGGATTCTTTCCCAGCTCGTCCTGGAAGGCAAAAGCGAAGAAACCATTCGCGAGCTGATTTCCTACTATCAAAAGGTAGAGCTGCCTTACACACTCGCAGATATGGCGATCACGGAGCTGTCACAGGAAGATTGGGATCGCTTGGGAGTCGTGACGGTCGGTATCGAAGACATGGACAACATGCCTTTTGCGGTAACCCCTGACATGGTCGTAAAAGCGATCCAGGGAGCCGATCAAATCGGAAGGAAGGTTAACCAGCAATGAAACTTACGCAAATGGTCCGCCATGTATACCCCAACCTGATGCCGTATACGTGCTCACTTGCCGATCTACCTGTAGAAGAAATGAAACAGGTGCTGGGTAAAGAGCAGGTGTACAAGCTGTCCTTTAACGAAAATCCGTTGGGCCCTTCACCGAAAGCCATTGAGGCGATGCAGCAATCTCTTTTGCAATTGAATCTGTACCCGAGCTCCAACGGGGAAGCTGTCTTGAACAAGATCGCGGAAAAAGAAGGCGTACAGCCACATAACGTCATCTTGTCCAATGGCGCGGATGAGATGATCATTCTCGTCGCTCAAACGTTCCTGGAGCCTGAGGACGAGGCGATTATTCCAGAAATTTGTTTCGTTCAGTATCTGGCTTCTACTCACCTGATGGGTGCCAAACCCGTCTTCTCTCCAATGAAAGAAGATCTCGGCATTGATCTGGAAGGTGTTCTGCAAAAGATTTCAGAGAAAACAAAGGTCATCTTCCTCTGCAATCCGAACAATCCGACTGGTACCGTCATTCCGTCCGATGAGCTGAAAGCTTTTATTGAGAGAGTTCCGGAAAACGTACTCGTCGTCATCGACGAAGCCTACCACGAATTCGCGGAAGGTGATGGCTATGCCTCTTCTGTCGAGTTCGTCAAGGACTTTGCCAATGTGTTCGTCATCCGTACGTTCTCGAAAATCTATTCGATGGCTGCTGCAAGGATTGGTTACGGAATTGGACAGGCTGAGCTGGTCGATGCGGTCAACCACGTCAGACCTCCGTTTAACGTAAACAGCATCGCTCAAGCAGGAGCGTTGGCTAGCCTCGATGATTCCGAGCACGTAGCCGAATCAAGACGGAACAACCAAATCGGCAAACAGCTTCTGTGCAAGACGTTTGAAGAACTGGGACTCTCCTACCTCAAGAGCCAGGCAAACTTTGTCTGTGTGGATACAGGCAGAGATGGCAAGGAAGTATTTGATCGTCTGGCTGAGCGCGGTTTTATCGTGCGTACGCTAGCGGGATATGGTCTCACAAGCTCTCTTCGCGTATCGATTGGTCGCCAAGAGGAGATGGAAGCTTTCGTTGCGGCATTTAAAGAAGTCATACAAAACTAACACATAAGGGGATTTTACATTGAAAAAGTTTCTGTTTTTGCTGTTGTCGGTAATGGTTGCCCTCACTGCAGTCGGTTGTGGCTCTTCCAACCAAGCAAACCAAGCGAAGCCTGCTGAAGGTAGCAATGCTGCTGCCTCCAAAACACCGTTGAAAGTAACACTGCCTACATGGACAGGCTATGGCCCATTGTTCCTGGCGAAAGAAAAAGGATTGTTTGAAAAGCATGGCGTAGATGTGGAGCTGTCCATCATTGAAGGCCTGGCAGAGCGCAAACAAGCTCTAGCTGGTGGACAAGTAGACGGTATGGCAACTGCACTCGACGTGCAAGTAACACTGGCTGCTGCTGGCGTACCTATGCAAGTGGTTTGGCTGCTCGATGACTCTTTCGGTGGCGATGGGATCATTGCCAAGAACGAAATCGCAACTGTTGCTGATTTGAAAGGCAAAAAAGTAGCGTTTGAACAAGGCTCCACTAGCCACATGCTGATTCTCACTGCTTTAAAACAAGCGAATTTAACTGACAAAGACGTAGAAATGGTACAAATGTCTGCAGGTGATGCCGGCGCCGCTTTCGTGGCTGGTAAAGTAGATGCAGCTGTAACGTGGGAGCCATGATTGAGCAAAGCTTCCCAAGCAAACGGTAAGGTTCTCCTTTCTACCAAAGATTTGTCCGGTATCATCGTTGATACTGTCGGCTTCAAAAAAGACGTGATCGAACAACGTCCAGACGATATCAAAGCATTCGTAGCAGCGATGTCAGATGCTATGGATTACTGGAAGCAAAATACAGACGAGTCCAATCAAATCATGGCAAAAGGTCTGAAAATCGACCTAGCTGAATTTACCGGCACTGTACCAGGACTGAAATTCCTGTACAAAGAAGACAACAAGAAACTGTTTGGCGATGGAAAAGGCGATATTTACGTCTCCACCAAAAATGCCATCGACTTCTACATGGAACAAAAATTAATCGATAACGCTCCTAAGCCAGAAGACGTATTGAACTCGACATTTGTTGGAGGACTATAAGGGAGAGCCCACTTGGGCCTCCTTTTCTCTTGCAAGACCCCAATAAGTAGAATCACACCCACTAAACTTGATTACAAATGAGGAATGACGATGTGGAAAAATGTCTTTACCCCGAATAAGGATATCGCCAAACCTCTCTACTCGGGGGCTGGAATTGCTACCTTTCTTCTTCTGCTTCTTATCTGGTCTGTACTCAGCTACGGAGGATTCGTCAATCCGCTGTTCCTCCCTGCTCCTGACAAGATCGTCAAAACAGCCTTCTCTATGTTTTCCAGTGGAGAGATCTGGGGCGATATCGGCATCAGTTTTTCACGGGTAGCTCTCGGATTTATCATTGCGGCTCTCATCGGTGTACCGCTGGGCATGCTGATGGGTAGCTTACGCATTATGCAGGGAGCATTTGAACCGATCATCGGCTTCATTCGCTATATGCCTGCCTCGGCCTTTATCCCTTTGTTAATCTTGTGGATCGGCCTCGGTGAAGGGGAAAAAATGGCTGTCATCTTCTTGGGCACCTTTTTCCAGCTGACACTCATGGTGATGGACGTGACGAAGAACATTCAGAATGAACTGATTGAGGTCTCCTATACACTGGGTGCGAAAAGCTTTCAGCTCTTTAAACGAGTCATCCTCCCCGCTTCCTTGCCAGGGATTGTCGATACGCTCCGTATCACGTTTGGCTGGGCCTGGACGTATCTGGTTGTCGCTGAGCTGGTCGGTGCATCGGATGGTCTCGGATTTATGATCATGCAGGCTTCCCGCTTTTTGAAGCCGGACAAAATTATCGTCGGGATCTTGATCATCGGGGTACTGGGATTGATCATGGACTTGATTTTTAAAGCGATCTATCGCGCATCCTTCTCCTGGATGAGAAAGGAAGGATCTTAAGATGACGACAACGCCAAAGCTAGTGATTGATAACGTAGGCAAAGTATTCTCGACCAAGAGTGGACAAGTCGTCGCGCTGGATCAGACTTCGTTCTCCGTAGCCGAAGGAGAGTTCGTAACGATTCTCGGGCCTTCCGGTTGTGGGAAATCCACCATCCTCCGTGTGGTAGCCGGTTTGGAAGAACCATCTTCCGGTCATGTGTACTTGGATGGGAAAGAAATAAAGGGACCGGGTCCAGACCGCGGAATGGTGTTTCAGTCGTATACGCTCTATCCGTGGTCGAATGTAAAAGACAACATCACGTTTGGATTGGATCTCAAAGGGGTTCCCAAGAAGCAACAAGAGGAAATCGCGAATCATTACTTGGAACTGATCGGCTTGAGGGGATTCGACAAACACTATCCCATCCAGCTATCGGGTGGAATGAAGCAACGTGTGGCGATTGCCAGAGCACTTGCCAATGACCCGCAAATCTTGTTGATGGACGAGCCTTTCGGTGCCTTGGATGCGCAGACTCGAACGATCATGCAGGAGATCTTGCTGAAGGTCTGGGAAGAGTCGAAGAAAACCATCCTGTTCATCACCCATGATGTAGAGGAATCCATTTTCCTGGGAGATTCCATCTATGTGATGACAGCAAGACCAGGACGTCTCAAGAAGAATATTAAAGTGCCACTCCCTCGTCCTCGTGATTATCAAAACAAAAACAGCGAAGAGTTTTTGGCTCTGAAGCTGGAGTTGCTTGATTTAATTCGAGAGGAAAGTCTGAAGGCTGTTACTCCTTAAACAACATAGAACGAAGAAAAACCAAGGCCACCAGCGATAGCCTTGGTTTTTCTTATCCTTTCCTTTCCAGCAACAAAACAAAAAAGGCGGCATATAAGCCGCCTATCAAATGTATATGGTAAACCCGGGGAGGGAAGTAGAGGAGTACAAACGAACAAGTTGGCTTCTTGTCGTTACTGCTAGATTACTGCTTTCCTAACTACTGATTACTGCTTGGTTGTACTGGTTGTGCCAGACTGGTCAGTAGAACCACTGTTCTCTGTTCCAGTTGTTCCTGTCGCACCTGCAGAGCCTGCGTCAGACTTGCTGTCTGTGCTGCTGTCACTCGAAGTGCTGGAGTCGGAGCTGCTAGAAGATCCAGTTGTGGCGCCTGAATCGGATGAGCCGCCCGTTGCAGCATCAGGTGTTGATTGATCTTTGGAAACCGAGTTATCGGTCGATTGGTTGTTTGTAGTGGAGGAGCTATCCGGTGTGGTCGCGCTACCTCCTTCTTGTTGGGTCGCTGGTTCTGGTGTACCTGTATTGCTAGAGCAGGCAACCAAGCTACCTGACAGGAGCAATGCGACAGCTGCGATGGAAACCCATCTTTTATTCATGTTCATTCCCCTTTCATTCCTTGGCTTCGTGACTCTCTCTCCGTCACACTTATATCGTAACGGGCAAAGATAATCATTCTGTGAGGAAGATAGGAAAAAACCATGATCAAAATATGAAAAAAGTATGACCTTCACCTGGCGGGCTTCATTCACAGGATCAGATTGATTGACGAGAGGAAGCCATGGTTGGAAGCCATACCGTAAACGTACTCCCTACGCCTGGCTCACTCTCTACATTCCATTTACCCTCATGGAGCTCCACCAGCTCTTTGACGATAGCCAGCCCCAAGCCGGTACCCTTGTTGTTTTTTGAACGCCCTCGATCCACTTTAAAGAAACGCTCCCAGATCCGATGCAGATCGTCCTGCGAGATGCCAATTCCCGTATCCGCCACTTGAATCTTGACGTACGACTCCTCTGCAACTGCGCACAACCGAATTTCTCCTTGTTCCGTAAACTTCACCGCGTTTTTCACAAAGTTTTTCAGAATTTGCGCGACACGATCTCGATCTGCATAAATTTTCGGCAGGTCATCAGCCAGCTCCACCGCAATGGCAAGTCCTTTTTCTTCGGCCTCCGCACGAAACGAGAACGCTACCTTGTTCATCACTTCCGCTACATCTACAGGGAACTTCGCCAGATTGACCTCGTTATTCTCCAGCTTCATCAAATCCATCAGGTCATCGACTAGCCGATTGACTTGCATCGTCTCCGAGTACATCACAGCGTAGTATTTCTGCCGAGCCTCTTCTTCCTCTACCAAGCCATCCTGTAGCGCCTCCAGAAAGCCCTGCATGGCTGTCAGTGGCGTTCGCAGCTCATGGGATACATTTGCGAGAAAATCATTTCGGACTTGCTCCAGATGGTGCCGTTCCTGTTCGACCCGCTCCAGCTTTTCTGCCATCGTGTTGATGGTCTGCGCGACGTCACCGATTTCGTCGGACGTATCCACACGTACCCGTTCGGCATAGTTGCCCCTGCCAATCTCTGCAGCCGTCCTTTCAATCGTTCGCAACGGACGGGAAATCGACCAGGACAAGTAAGAAACCATCGCAGTCGAGAGGAGGACCCCAAAGAGCGTCGCCCACAGAATCGTCTCGCGCATTTGTCCAAAGGTTTTCTCGATCCCTTCGATCGGGGCATGCAAGATAATACCCCCATACACCTTCTCGCCCTCTCCCCACGGTACCGACACAGACAGCATCGGGTCTTCCAGTCCTTCGATTTGCAGCTCCGTTACCGCGCTCTTACCTTTTAGCACATTATCTGCAATCGAGACGGCCACTGATTTGCCCGTAAACACTTCGTCTTTCATTGAGGTCGCGACAATCTTTCCGTCCTTGTCGAACAACCAGATTCGCGTGTCAAATGCTTCATCCAGCGAGACGAGCTGATCGATCAGCCTCTTGTTCACCTGATCGTAGTTCTGAATAGCGACATTCACTTTCTTGGCCATGCGCAGCATTTCTTCTTCTTTGGAATCGTAAATATACTCCCTTGCAAAAAGAGAAATGAGCAGACCCGAAATACCCAACCCAACGAGAACAGTGGCCAAAAAACTGAAGAGCAGCCGACGGAAGATGCTTTTCGATGTGCCTAGCATCAGCTTTCCACCCCGAACTTGTAGCCGATCCCCCAGACAGTATGAATGCATTCATACGGGAGATTATCCAGCCGTTGTCGGATCTTTTTGATATGGACATCAATCGTGCGCACGTCCCCAAAGTAGTCAAAGCCCCATACAAGCTCCAGCAGCTGCTCGCGTGAGAATACACTGCCTGGTGACTTTGCCATCTGCACCAGCAAGTCAAACTCCTTGGGTCGGAAGTTGATTTTCTCACCCGCTGCCACCACTTCCCGCTTGTCTACATCGATCGTCAGCTGATCAAAGGCGAGTGGCTTGGACACGTCCTCCACAGCTTTTGTTTTCGGCTGCATCCGGCGTAAAATAGCGCGAATCCGCGCAACCAGCTCGCGCGGACTAAACGGTTTTGTCACATAGTCATCCGCGCCCAGCTCCAAACCGAGAACGCGATCGAATTCTTCATCCTTGGCCGTCAGCATGATGATGGGCGTGTCCCACTTTTTGCGAATTTCCCGACAAGCCTCAAAGCCATCCATCTGCGGCATCATCACATCCAGAATCACCATGTCTGGCGCTTCTTTTTCCATCAAATCGATGGCTTGCTGACCGTCATTTGCAACGACTAAATCTATTTGTTGTTTCAAAAAGTAAAGGCGAATAATTTCGCGTACATTTGGATCATCGTCAGCTACTAAAACCTTTGTTGGTGCCAAAGCTAACAACCTCCCTTCCGTAAAAAACCTAGTTCAGACCGGCAGGCTTTTTCCTATGGTAACACAGATACAGGGGCTTGTGGACGGATGGAAGTCCTAGCTGGCTGGAACTAGAAGGAAAGAAAAGAAAAAAAGCCGGGAACAAATCCCGACTCCTTTCATGTTCGATTCGAATTACGTATTGCTCGGCTTCTCCTGATAGACCTCTTGCTCCCCTTTTCGCTTCGGACGCAAGCTTCCCCACAGAAAACCGAGCAAGGCCCCTGCGATCGCTGGGAGCAACCAGCCGATGCCTTCTTTATAGAGGGGAAGATGCTCGTATACATCCGTAATTCCCCTAACCGGCAAACCAATCAGAGCAGCCCCATCGACCAAGCTGATCGCCGCCGTAACCACGATGGCGCCTACGTAAACGGCCGAGTAGCCTTTGAACCATTTGTGAAAAAACGATACGAACATCAGGACAATCCCAATCGGATAGATCGCCATCAGAACCGGAACTGAGAATGCAATCAGTTGGGTCAAGCCAACATTCGCTACAGCCGCACTAAACACGCACAGAATAGCAGCCATGGTGCGATAGGAAATCGAAGGAATCCGATCCGAGAAGAAGCGTCCGCATGCAGTAACCAGCCCAATGGATGTCGTCAGGCAAGCCAATGTCACAGCCAGCCCCAAAAGCATAGAACCAAACGATCCAAACAAATGTTGGACGACAGTAGTCAGGATTTGCCCCCCATTTTCAGACGCACCCAATGAAATGCTAGTCGCTCCCATGTAACCTAGCGCGAGATAGACAAGCCCCAAACCGATCGCTGCAATGACCGCAGCCTTGATCGTCGACGTCGTGATTTTCTTGCGATCCGTCACTCCTACTGCCTGTACGGAAGCCGTCACGACGATACCAAATACCATCGCTGCCAAGGCGTCAAGCGTCAAGTAGCCTTCCAAAAAGCCTTTGATGAACGGAGACTTCTCATAGGCTCCAGTCGGTTGTCCCATCTCTCCAATCGGATTGAACATGGTCCCAACGAACATGACACCAATAATGATCAACAAAGCCGGTGTCAAAATTTTCCCGATCCTGTCTACCAGTTTGGACGGATTCAAGCTAAGCCAGTACGTGAGAGCAAAATAGGCAATCGTCGTAATGAACAACGGTACCCAGCTTCCCTTTGCGGACTCTGGCAGGAACGGCATGACTCCCATTTCGAATGTAACTGTACCGGTTCGCGGTATCGCCAGAAAAGGACCAATCGCCAAATATACGACAAAAGTAAACACAACAGCAAAGACAGGGTGTACCCTTCCTGCCAGCGTCTGCAAGTTTCCTCCACCAAGACCCACTGCAATAACACCTAGCAATGGCAAGCCTACACCCGTGATGATAAAGCCAAGCATGGCTATCCACACGTCAGTTCCCGCAGCTTGTCCCAAAGCAGGTGGAAAGATCATATTGCCCGCTCCGAAGAACAGGGCAAACAGCATGAGTCCTACAGTAATGGTTTCTCTCGTTGATAATTCTCTCATGTTGTTCCCCTTTATATTTTTAATAATAATAAATTTTAGTTTATTATAAAGGAATTATTAATGAAACAACAACCTTCATTTTTTTCTAATTTATTGGAACAAAAGATCGTATTTCATCATTTTTCCTGTATCGGACTTAGTATTTCTACTTCGATGATATTCCATTCTCGCCATGAGACTCTCTCCAGAATAAAGAGCAGGGTAGCATCTGAAACAGCGCGTACCCTGTTATCCCGCTCATATATGATGGATTCCCATTGTGCAGTAACTTGCGGGCGATTGTCAATGCTCTTGCCCCGATCCTTGACATGAAGCTCGTATGTACCCGCATGATTGCTTTCAAAATAAGAAACCATTTCCCGAACTTTTTCCAGCTGATCACGCTGAACTGTCAGACCGGTCGTGTCTTGGTCCCTCACGTGCTCGATGGCCGATTTGACGCTCCCATAGCTACTCCCAGGTCTCTTTCCGTCTGACAGCTCCGACGGCTTCCCAAATGTACAGCGAGCATACACTTCGCCAAGGCGCCCAATCTTCACCGATGCGGCGGATTTCTTTTTCATCTGGCTTTTCCGCCAAACCGTACACCATGTGAATGCCGTTTCGCAGGCCAATGTCCGCAGCAGGCAGCAGGTCAGGTCGGCCCATCCCGAACATCATCAGGCACTCCACGGTCCATCTGCCAATCCCTCTCAACGACGTTAAGTAAGAAATAATTTCTTCATCCTCCATGTGCCAAACCCGGTCCAGATCAATCGTTCCGTTTACAATGGCGCGAGCGTAGTCGATGATGTATTCTGCTTTTCGCTGGCTGAATTGCAGAGGACGCAAATCAGAGGGCTCTAGTCTGGAGACAGCCTCCTCCGTCGGGAATGCCAAAAATTTGCGACCTTCTTCATCTTCCAACGTATCACCCGCCAATTCCAGCAAGCGCTGAGTAAGCGAAGCAGCAAACACCAAATTGATTTGTTGACCGATGATCGTCTTTACCATGCATTGAAACAAATCCGAATCTAAAAAAGGGCGCAGACCGCGAAATCGCTCGGTCAGAATCGCCAGCGGTTGCTGCTCACGCATATGTATGTAGATGGGGGTCAGGTCAAGATCGGCACTAAACATATGCCGGACCGTTTTCTCCAAAAGCTGTTGCTCTGCAGAAGTGAGCGTCGACTCCGTGTGCAAACGAATGAATGGCTCTTCCATAGAGCCTGCAAACTGAAGGCTGACCAATACAGGGCGTGCAGCGACTCGAAATACACGGCGAAGCGTCTGGCCCTGCACATCCACCAGCAGTTGCGGATCCGGATGTGTCTCCAGCCGGCGTAACAGCCGTTCAAAGGAGTAAGGGGGTCGTAAGGAAATGGCAGTCTCGTACAAAACCATCGCACCTTCCTAGATTTTCCACCATAATAACACAAAACACCCCCGGAACTCATCCGGAGGTGCCATTTGTCATTTCGCGATCTTGCTCTTTTACTTGGTAAACATCCCTTTGAGGACGAATTTCACGTTTGCCGGGCTCTCAGCCAGACGACGCATGAAGTAGCCATACCAGTCGTTGCCGTATGGTACGTAGACACGCATCTTGTAGCCTTCACGTGCCAATTCGATCTGGGACTGAGTGCGGATCCCGTACAGCATTTGGAACTCAAATTGAGTCCGCGGGATGTCGTGTTCTTTCACCAGCTTTTTCACGTACTCAATGATCGCATCGTCATGTGTGGCGACTGCAGCATAACCACCGTTGAGCAAATGCTGCTTGATGATTTTTTTGTAGTTTTCATCCACATCTGGCTTGTTCGGGTAAGCAACTTCGGGAGATTCCTTGTAAGCGCCTTTTACCAAGCGGAAGTTAACCTTTTTATCTTTGAGGCTATCGATGTCATCAGCTGCCTTGTACAGGTATGCTTGAATCACGGTACCTACGTTGGTGTAATCTTCCAACAGCTCGTTCAAGATCTCCATGGTGACATGATTGTGCGCGTAGTCCTCCATGTCGATTCGTACGAAGATGTTGCCATTTTTCCGAGCGGCATCCAAGATACGGCGCATGTTGCTCATGCACAGCTCGCGGCTGATGTCGAGACCTAGTGAAGTCATTTTCAGCGACAGGTTGCAGTCTACACCAGACTGATGGATCGCTTCAATGGTTTTAATGCAGTAATCAGCCGATTCATTTGCCTCTTCCACACTAAAGACGAATTCGCCCAAGTGATCGAGTGTGCAAACGAGACCTTTTTGATTCAAGTCACGGACTGCCTTGATGGCTTCCGCAATGGTCTCACCCGATACGAAGCGGTTCGCACCGAACCGAAGACCCCATTTCTTAGCAGCTGCGTTCAGCGTTTGGTTTTTAGATAAAAATAGAAAAAAGTCCTTCATAGCTTGTTCCATCGTTGACTGTCTCCTCCTCAACGTACTCTGCATCCTTTTTATTAGCATGAATCATGCCAAACCTAATCACTTCAAGATGCTTTGTATTTTCATTAAAAAGGGCTCGTTGTCTGATCAGGGATCGCACAAGTTATTTCAACACATATGTACAAGCTGTGTCTATTCTTGTACACTTTTGATTAGATGAAGTTTCGTGCACGACAAGAAAGTGGTTTTCTTGTTAGTTTGGATAGGAAGTGATGATTTGAAACCATTATTCTCACTGGATAGTGTTGTCTTCTCCTTGGCCGCTCCCGTCAATCCTGATGACATCAGAATACGCACGGGCGAAAAAGAAGGTGTATGGCAGAATGGAGAGCACAACGTCCACGTATTGGTGGTCAAGGAAACGGACTCATTAGAAGCAGTCACCAAAGAGCTTCGTTCTGCGTTGAGTGAATCCTCTTTGCCCGCACTTGTCACTGTCGATGAAAACGATACACCCACTGGCATCATTACTCCCAGTCAGTTGCTCGCCTACTATCTCAGCTTGATTCAGAATCAGTCTGTGTTGTTGCGAACCTTGATGGACACGATGAGTGAAGCCACTACAATCGTGGATTCCCGAAATGTCGTGCAATACTGGAATCGTGCTGCGGAGAATATTTATGAAATTGACCGTGTGCAAGTGATCGGCACTTCTCTGGATGAGCATTTTGCCAGCGAGTCGATTCGTCTGTTGGATGCGTTGCGGCAAGGAACTTCCGTGCAACGCGTATACCACATTCCCCGCCCAGATAGTCACGTGCTGATCAATGCTGCCCCGATCCGCCTCGAGGGTGACATCATCGGTGCCATCTCCATCGAACAGGACATTACCGAGCTCGTCCGACTGAACGAAGAGCTCGCTCACACGACAGCACATCTGCACACGCTGCAGCAGGAGATGAGCCGATTTCATGCGGCTGATGATCCTTTCTATTCGATCAAAGGGCATTCCGCCTCGATCCACGCTGCCATCTCATCCGCACAAAAAGTGGCTCAGACAGACGCTACCGTTCTGATCTATGGAGAGAGCGGAGTTGGCAAGGAGCTATTTGCCAAAGCCATCCACCAAGCGAGTCGACGTCGGGAAAAACCGTTTATCGCTATCAACTGTGGAGCCATCCCTGCTGCCTTATTTGAAAGCGAGCTGTTTGGCTATCAAGGAGGGGCTTTTACCGGCGCTGAAAAAAAAGGAAAGCCAGGCAAGCTGGAATTGGCCCACGGAGGCACGCTGTTTCTCGATGAAATCGGTGAGCTGCCGCTGGAATTACAGGTCAAGCTTCTCCGCGCACTGCAGGAACGGCAGTTTTATCGCGTAGGAGGGACGGAGCCCATTACCGTGAATACTCGCATCGTCGCGGCAACCAATCGCCATCTGGAGCAAATGGTAGCAGATGGACGGTTCCGTGAAGACCTGTATTACCGGCTCAATGTCTTCTCCCTCGAAATTCCGCCTTTGCGTGAGCGGCGTGAAGACCTACCCGAATTGGTGCAGATTTTCATTCAGGAATACTCGGTCGTCCACGAACAGCCTGTTCCGCGCATCGCGTCTGAGGTTATGCAATCTTTATTCGATTACAGCTGGCCTGGTAACATCCGTCAGCTCCGCAATGTTATTGAGCGCTTGTCCATCCTGCAGGAAAATGGCGTCATCTTGCCAGAGCATCTCCCGTCTGCTATTCGCTCGCATCAAGCGATGGAGTCTGTCAGTGCGTATCAGCCGCCTGTTCTGTCTCGCCCAGCACCGCATGCGATGTATCCTCCTGCACCCAGTGGAGCCGAACGGGAACGAATTGTCGCGGCATTGGCTCGAACTTACGGTAACAAAAAAGCTGCCGCTGAATTGCTCGGAATCTCACGCGGAACGCTGTACAACAAAATGAAAAAATACGGCTTACACGAGGAGTCATTTAGATGGGAATGATTTCATGGTCGGATGAGCTGTTCCAGGTTCATCACGCTGACGAAACCGTTTCGCTTTTGCCCAAGGAATACGCCTTGTTTCAATATCTATTCACGTGGAAAAACCGGACATTCAGCCGGGAAGATCTGCTCGATCGGGTATGGCCGTTAGAAGACCCGACTGATCGGACCGTCGACGACCACATCTACCGTCTGCGCCGCAAGCTGCAAAAGTGGTCGCATCTCTTTACCATCGACACGGTACGGGGAGTCGGCTACCGCCTCTCGTGGAAGCAGCATCAACCGCCCAAGCCTTCTGCTCTCAACCGCGACTTTTCTGATTCCATACGTAATTTGATGGAGACGTATCATGGCATGGGAATGGGGGCAGCCATGCAGACGCTCTCCACTCATCAAGAAGTCCTCGGATTTTCGATGGATCCTTTTTACGACATGTACCTGCACTTCATACGCGGCGATTTCGTCTGGTTTATAGAGACAACCTCCTTTCCATTGCCAGAAAAGCTGTTTTATCTATTTCACATCTACTACATGGCTGAGACTGACCCGCGAAAAACGGTGCGTGTCTTTAAACATGTGGAGTCACACCAAGATCAAATGCCCACCTCTTTTCGCGATGAACTGCAAATAGCCGCCGTGGGCTTGTATGCGATGGCCGGCTTACTAGCAGAAGCTGAGCAACAACTGGTGAAAGCGACACAAATCGTGGATGGTATGAATTCGGAGAGCTTTACCCTATTTCTGAACGCGGAGCAAACGATGCTTGCCCTCCTGTCCAATCGCTTGGATGAGGCAGAAGAGATCATTCGCCGCTCTGCGGAGAAGCTGCAAATGGTTCCTATGCAGCGTGAGTTGGGCAGCTTTACCCTTTCTCGCGGAATATGTATGTACCTAAGAGGGGAACGAACGAAAGCTCGTCAATTGGTCGATGAGGGGATCGAAATCATTCGCGCAACCAAATTTATGCCTCATCTGATCTATGCCGTGCACTCCTTACAGTTTTTTTTGCAGACCTTCGAATGCGATGATGAATGGCTGAGAAAGTATAAAAAGGTGTGGACAGAGCTGACCAGCGAATTCAAGTTTGAAGAGCTTAAAAAATCGATCCTTTCCATCATTTCCTGAACCGTCTGATATTCCTCTGACAATTCCCGCTTAGTATCAAAGGGAATCGTTCGATGGAGGGATTATCTTGTTACGAGAAAATAAGACGTTTCGCATATTGTTCTTTTCTTATGGATTGTCGACGTTGGGGGACTGGTTTGATTTTATTGCCGTGTCGATCCTGCTTGCATTTGTCTGGAAAGCGGATCCGATGATGATGGCGTTCTTGCCGATTGCCTATGCTGCACCGGGTATTATTCTAGGACAGTTTGCGGGGGTGCTCGCCGATCGCGTGAACAAAGTCAGAATGATGATTCTCATGGACGTCTTTCAGGCTGCATCTACCCTCTTACTACTGGCGATGCCTGATCCAGTATCGTTCTTGATTGTCATAGCCTTGCGCTCCTGTGCTTCTGTGTTCAACGATCCTGCGCAGCAAACGTTGACGCGCCAGATTGTACCTGAGCATCAGCTGTTGCAGGCGACTTCTTTAAACGGCGCGGTCTTTCAAATGGGGAAACTGATCGGACCATTGATCGGCGGGACGGTCGCTGCGTTTTTTGCCCCTGCCATCTGTCTGATCGTCAATGCCTGTAGCTTTCTTTTGTCTGCCGTGCTGCTCCTCTCGATCCGAAATGTCGAAAAAAACACTACCTCTTCCCGCGTTCACACTCGCGAAAAATCCATCCCGCTTCATCTAGCCTGGCGAGAAGGCTGGGGCATCTTTTTGCAAAACCGCATCCTGTTGTTCAGCACGATTTTTTCTCTCTTTGCCATGATGGCGATCCAGCTAGCCGATGCGCAGTTGCCCGTCATCTTCCGAGAAAAAGTACCGCTTCACCCTGAGATGGTCGGATATGTGGTCAGCGCTGTCGGCTTGGGAGCCTTGCTTACTGTGACATGGCTGCATCGTCAAAAAGAGCTGCGCTCGTACGGCTGGATTTTGGGAGGCGGAGTCTTTTTGATCGGGATTTGCTTTTCGTGGATCGCTTTATACCAGCCAGACAGCAACCGTTATTGGATGTTGGTTGCTGCCTTGTTCGCAGGTGTCGGGACTGGACTCACGACAGTCGGCACTAACTACCTCGTCCAAAAGGAAACACCGCGTGAAGCACTCGGGCGAGTCCGGGGAATTATCGACTCCCTGACCAGCACGACGTTTATCATTGCGCCCCTCATGGGTGGCTGGCTCATGACGGTCTGGGGACCCAGTCTCGCCTTTTTACGAGTCGGCGCAGGGATTGCTGCGATTGGTTTAAGTGCACTTCTACTCCAGCGCCTCATTTGGGGAAAGCGGAAGACAGAAGTTACGGTTGTCTCGGAACAAGCCGGATAATTTTGTCATCGTCATCTCGGGGGGTGCCACGGCCATCCCGGTTGTTTGTTAATAAGTAGAGGGAGCCGTCCTTGGCTTCGAACACATCACGCAGACGGCCATTTTCCCCTTGCCAGAAAGATGTCGCTTTCACCACCGTATCCGGACGCTCCGGGTCCAGAGTGATCTTTTGCACTTGCATCCCTCGCAGGTTGGCGACGAGCAGTTGACCTGCCCATGGACCCTTCGTCACGAAGGTCATGCCTGATGGTGCCCATGTCGTATCTCCACTGTGGATAATCGGAGTGGCCATCCCCTCTTTTTTCTGGTCTCCCTGAATGACTGGCCAGCCGTAGTTGACTCCATTTTGGATTCGGTTGATCTCATCATGCGCAGATGGACCGTGCTCCGAGCTGTACAATAAGCCATTTGCCGGATTCCAGGCGATGCCCTGCGGATTGCGGTGTCCCCAACTGAATACGGGTGAACCAGGAAAAGGATTGTCTGCTGGTAGTGAGCCGTCCAATTGAATGCGCAAAATTAAAAAATTGGCCCAGAGCGAACCAATTCCTCAAAAGGGTCTATTCAATTTTGACTTTTCTGCGCTCCTCAATTTGACGCTGCAAGATATACTTGCGCAGATTGTGGAAGTGACGCGCATTGATTCCTTTGATTGTACAGCCTAACATATGATGACGTCCCTCGATCCGCTCGTGGATGACCTGTAGCTCTGCCTTGATGACCCCGTCTGGCCGATTGCGCCCATGCAGCTCAGCCGAAAAGAGGATCGGCTGCTCCTCGGGAATCGGCTTGTCTGAACGGAAGGCCAAACCACCCAGGCTCAGATTGACCAGATCGACCATTTGACTGTATACGGAAAACAGCGAGTCTGGCTCTTTTGAGGGATACTGAATCCACCCTTTCAGTTCCATATCAAATCGCGGGTAGCGACGCCGTTGCTCACGGAATTCAACCGCTGTCGGCGAATGGAACAAAAAGAGCCGATTGTTTTCTTTGGCCACGACCACTGCCTCAAAATTATTAACAGATTCATAGTCAATCGTCAGCAAACAAGGGAGCTGATCCCCTACCGTCACATCTACCTGACAGGGAAAGACGGCTTCGATCAGATCCCCTTCTTCGTATGTAACATTGCCTTCTATCATCCGATTGCCTTTTTTAATTTGTAATATGCTTTCCATCTGCGGTCTCCACCACTTCGCACAATATTTTACCGGGTTTTTCAAATTCTTTACCTGGATGTTTTTCGCGGAAAATAAGGTATAATGGGAACATTGACAGATAGGAGGTTACAGTCCGATGAATCGTTATCAATTGGTAACATTAGCTTTGGCATTTTGCGTAACCGCCTGTCTCATCGGAGTTGGCATTTCCATTGGGGAAAATAGCCCCCTTGGTATCCTTGGCTGTATCGTTGTTGCCTTCTCATTGATGGGATTTGGCTTTTCGTACAAGCGCAAGAACATGCGCTGACCCCTTTTCCGTTACCTTCTCACAAGCAAACTATTCACATAGAACAGCAGCGATGGCAAGCCTTTCGCCTGTTTTAGCAGCTGTTTTGCAATGGTGTAAATACGTGGCTGGCTGCGGTTTACTTTTCGATCTGCCAAGTAAAATGCAATGAGCCCGTCCACGATCATACGGTGAAATGAAGGATTTGGCAAGCGTCTAACGCTTGCCTTTGCTTGTTTTATGAAATATTGTAAACGATCCGTTGCGTCCCGCTCCGAGTCATAGTAACTGACGAAGTTTAGATCCCCGCCCAGTCTGTCTTCTTCCAGGTCAATCAAATAATCAAGCAAAATGTGCAAGCCGCACAACCACGGGAAGTAAGCCTCACTCACCTCACGGATCTGCTCATCGGATACATCCTCCTGCGTCGCCAGACAGAACAGGGCAAAAATCCCGATCGTTGAGCCTGTTACCGCCGCAAACTCCTGCCAGTACAGTTCCCCATACTTTTCCTCATATTTCCCCCACCACTTCAGCAGCTCACCTTCCCGTAAATGCGGGGCAATGTGCTTGTACACTTGAAGATCGCTGTACAGGGTCGAAAACTCCACTACTTGAGGCTGAATCTTGGTAAAAGCGGGCAATTGTGCCGCATATCGCTGACAGGTCTGAACCAGTGACATCAGATACCCGCCGTCGTCCTTTTCTTCCCGATATAGATAGTAGTCTCGCAATGGTGCTCCCGGTGTAAGGGCATCTTGCATGGATACGTGAAGCTGCCGAAAATCTTGCGGATCTAAAGACGTGCTGCGATCACACAGGTTGTCCAAATAATCGCTAATCGTTTGATAGGCCACAATCAGCGGCACGATCGTCTCTACGTATGGAATCACCTGGGCGGCGTACACCGATCCTCCCTGGCAATGAAATTTCTTCGTGTTCATACTATCTAATGCCTGTTTTCTCAGTTCCGGATTGGGAATGGTCTGCGCTCGCTCACGCCAAGCCGCAAACTCTCGTTCCAGAACAGGTTGGACATGGCGATAGACTCGATACAGTAGCTGCCATGGATTACGCAGTTCGCTCACTTGCTTCCCTCCCAACACAACAATAGTGATATCTTACCACATTTGCTGTCTCGCACCAAAAAAGCAATTGTATTATCCGATCCTGCGTTTGGATTCCATATAAAGAACGAACATGAATTTCTTTGTGTTGATTTTCGTGGAAGACAGGGCCGTTTCTTTTTGCGACTCCAGTTCGCGCATACGTTTGCGCACCTCGGTAAAGTCAAAGAAGGTAGAGGCATACGTCTCGAATTTGGGATTGCTGTAGTCCGTCAGCCCAAGGGAGGCTAGATGGGTCAAAGCCTGGTAGATGGCGCGACGAACTCGCTGCTCTGCTGCCTTTATCTCTTTTTGTACGAGGGCTGCTTCCTCGGTCCCCAGTTTGATTGCTGCGACTTGTAAAAAAATCTCTTTTAAGGAAGGGAAATTTCCGTCTCCGGATTTTTCTTTTTCCCAGCGATGCAGATACTCCATCATATCGAGTAGATCCCTTGACCCCGTTTCACTGATCATGCCCAGCTCCGTCAGCAGAAAGCGTGCGGATGTGGTGATGCTGCGCTCCGTGTAGACCTGCTCTTTTTTCGGTTGACCCGCATTTCCTCCGAGCACACTCAATGAGCGCTGGATACCTTCGATCGATTGCTGCAAGAGTATCCTCTCACGTACCTTTTGCATGACGCTGATCACTTCCAGCCTGTTTACAGGCTTGGTGATGTAGTATTCGATCCCCAAAGAGTACGCCTCTGCAATCATCTCTTTGGATTCGATCTGCGAAATCATGACGATCTTTCCAGGGTAGTCCTGCAATTGGCGCACTGTCTCAATCCCGTCACGATTTGGCATCAACAGATCAATCAGGAGAATATCAGCCCGTTTCCATTCCAGAAAATCACGGTCAATCTGCGAGCCGTCCTCCGCCTCCCCACAGACTTCACCCAAGTCGGCATCTTCAATGATATGAGTGAGCATGGATCGAATAGCGGGATCATCATCTGTAATGAAATAACGCATACTTTCACCCTTTCTGAACGAGACTGGCAATTGGTAATCGTATGATGAACAAAGTCCCGCGCTCTTGCTTTTCTTCCGAGATCTCGATGTGACCTTGCAGGTTGTCGATCACTTCCTTTACATAACAAAGGCCGATACCCGTAGATGGCTTTCCAGACACATCGTATTTCGTGGTAAATCCGGGCATGAACAACAGCTCTTTGTCCTTCACCTGAATTCCAGGACCGTCATCCGCAACGGAAAATTGAATCCATTGGCGCGATTCTGACAAAGATGCCGAGATCGATACCGTTCCTTTGTCTTGAATGGCCTCTACTGCATTTGCGACCAAATTATTGACGAGTGACAAGGTCGTGTAAATATGGCAAGCCAGATAAGGAGCAGCTACATCCGACTCAAACCAAATTGTTTTCCCCAACAGACGTGCGTACTTCTCCTGCGCACGTACGATCATGGCGATCAATTCTCCCATGGGCATGTAGTCGCGTTCATTCTGGTCAGAAATCAGCTTGGAGAGTCCTGCATAGATACGCTGATTGTCTTTCTTTACTTCATGGACTTGTCCCGCGATCGAGAGTGCCTGCTTGGAGTAACGATCGATCCAGTCGTCAGCGCCTTGTTCTTTCATTTTCCGGTAGAGATCGTAGCATTCACGGGTGATGTCCTCGACCTGATGCAGTGTCTTTTTCAGATGAATAGATTCCTCGTACAAGTTGGAAATTAGCATCAAAACGCGTTCATTTCGGTTGCGCTGTTGCTTCTCCATCCATTTTGCCTGCCGAAGCTGAATGATGTTAAAAAAGCTGAGGACAAAAAAACTGCGGATGAGTGCGATGGCTGTAATGGGACCGATAACCGACAATTGCAGAACATTGTCCCACGAAGAAGAACGAAACGACAGCTCGACCAGATTGGCTCCGATTTCAGCGGCCGTTCCGAGCAAGCCCACCCAGAGTGGCAAATGATGAAACAGGTTTACACGGAAGAGGGAAAACAATCCGGCAAACGTGGCGTAAAAAAAGAAAGCTGGCAAATGCATATGAAACGAAACGACGACATCAACAACGTCCTGCGACAGCCAGTCCAGAATGATGCGAAACAACACAACCGTCGCACCCGTCAGTACTCCCGCTACAAACGATGGCCGCAGCCACAACAGCAAAAAGAAAAAGGCTGTCGTCCCAAAGCTGATTCGAAAATCGTCCTGAAAGGGATGAAACTTTAATTCTCCCGCAATTGGCACGGTGAGTAGCATGACTAGAAGAATATAGAGGTTCTCTCTCATCGATGATTGCGCTATCCTCCAACACCCCTCATGGAGCAGATTTCCCAAATTAGAAAACTTGGCTTTGCCAAGCCTTGGCGCCGGCGAAGCCTTAGTTGCGCTTATACTATCATCCTTAGAAATTTTATACTTTCAGATAGTACAAGATTCGACATCTATTTTACTATATTCTTTTATAGTTTTTTGTAGTTTTTTATAGCTAAGCGCTTACACTTCCATGAGATAGTGTCCTTACGGCTATGAAAAAACGTCTGTTTATTCAGAAGTGGCACTATATTTATACAGTAAACATTTAGATAAGGGGGAATTCTCATGAAAAAACGCAGTACGCTTCTCTCGCTGACCCTGCTCTTGACCATGTCCTTGGTTACAGCATGTGGCGGCGGTGGCAACGCAGCTCCAGGAGGAAATACCAGTGGCGGCAGCAACGATCCGTCACAGCTGGTCATCGCTACAGGCGGTACAGGTGGTACTTATTATCCACTGGGCGGCGGAATGGCTGACCACATCACCAAAAACGCTGGTATCACAGCAACAGCTCAAGCAACTGGTGCATCCGCTGAGAACATCCGCCTGCTGCGCGACAAAAAAGCTGATATCGCTTTCACGCAAAATGATATCGCTGAGTACGCAGCAAAAGGTACAAACATGTTTGAAAAAGATGGAAAAATCGAAGCATTCCAAGCACTGGGCGCTCTCTATGACGAAACGATCCAAATCGTAGTGTCCGCTGACAGCAACATCAAGACCGTAGCCGACCTGAAAGGCAAACGTGTTTCTGTAGGCGCACCAGGTAGCGGTACCGAAGTAAACGCTCAACAAATTCTGGAAGCGTACGGCCTGAAATTCGAAGACACCCAATTGCAACGCCTCTCCTTTGCTGACTCTGCCAAAGCAATCCAAGACGGACAGCTGGATGCTGCGTTCCAAACAGCTGGTACACCAACAGCTGCCATCACCGAATTGGCTGCAACAACAGGCGTAAAAATTATCCCGATCGAAGCAGACAAGATCGACGCGATCATTGCCAAATATCCTTTCTATGTAAAAACAACCGTTCCAGCTAACACGTATCAAACCGTACCAGAAGAAGTGACTACCGTTTCTGTTAAGTCCATGCTGGTTGTACGCGCTGATTTGAGCGAAGACCTCGTTTACAAAATGACGAAGGCAATCTTCGACAACACAGACAAACTCGGTCATGCAAAAGCAAAAGAAATCAAGATGGAAAGCGTATTGGCTGGTGTGAGCTTGCCTGTACATCCAGGAGCGAAAAAGTACTTTGATGAAAAAGGCGTGAAATAGGATTTCATGCTTGTGAGAACACAGAAAGGGCGGACCGCGTTCCGCCTTTTCTCCTTACTGCTTCTACTGGCGGCGGTCACAGGCTTTTGCACGATCCCCTTATTTCCTTCTCTCGTGATTCGAGACACGCTGTCCCACAAGCTCATGTGGAGCAGCAAGATAGCAGACGATACGACCTTTGGCATTCGTTGGACTCATTCCATTCATCGCTCCTTAATTGAAGAGCAATACCGCATCCAGGGCGGACAGATCATTTTGGCGGAAATGTCCTTCCATGACTACGGTATCGGCATGGAAAACGAGCTGTCCCCAGGTGAAGAACTGGTCATCTCGGACGGAGCATTCCGCATTCGTCACATGAACCGTGTCTTTCCTGCCCTCCACTTGTTTATCGGACAGGTGCGGGCTAACCATACTTTGCTTTTCGCAGGCAGTGAGATTCCGCTTAGTTCCATCGACAAACCGGGATCTGCCATTACCATTCAGGCAGAAAAGCGATCCATATTGAGCAAGATAGGAGGCTACTAGATGAGCGCAACAAACACACCCAACATGAGTCAGCAAGAGATGGACAATCTAATTGCCCAGTACGACAAAGAATCAGCTGTACGTCAATTCGTCGGTCCGATGAAGTGGTTCACCTTCCTGCTGCTCATCCTCTTCTCCGTTTACCAGCTGTCCAGCACGCTCTTTCTCACGCTTCCCCCGCAAATTCATAGGCCCATTCACTTGGCATTTGGTCTTGGGCTGGTCTACCTGCTATATGCCGGAAGCAGCAAGGGCGACAAAAACAAAGTAGGGATCGTTAACATCATCCTCGCCTTGCTCGGCGTCGGTGTCTGTATGTACTGGGTATTTGATTACGAAGGCCTGGTCACACGTACAGGAAATTACACCACCCTGGACATGGTGGTTGGTGGCGTTGCTATCCTGTTGGTACTGGAAGCCGCACGCCGCGTCGTGGGCATCCCGATTACTCTGATCGCTTGCATTTTTCTGCTCTACACTTATCTCGGCCCGTACATGCCCGGATTCCTCGAGCACCGGGGCAGTGACGTCGAACGGATTATTGGTCATAGCTACTACACACTGGAAGGGATACTCGGTACGCCACTCGCCGTTTCTTCCACCTTTATCTTTTTGTTCGTTCTGTTTGGAGCCTTTCTGGAAAAGACCGGTGTCGGTGAGTACTTTAACGACTTGTCCCTGGTGATTGCAGGGCGTCGCATCGGTGGCCCTGCCAAAGTAGCGGTCTTCTCCAGTGCACTCCAAGGAACCATCAGCGGCAGCTCCGTTGCCAACGTCGTTACATCTGGCGCTTTTACCATCCCGATGATGAAACGCCTCGGCTACCGTCCTGAGTTTGCCGCAGCTGTAGAAGCCTCTTCCTCCACAGGTGGACAGATCATGCCTCCTGTAATGGGAGCGGCAGCCTTCCTGATGGCCGAATTTATCGGCGTTCCTTATCTGGATATTGCCAAATCAGCGGCATTGCCTGCCATCCTGTTCTTTGTCGGGATCTGGATCATGACTCACTTTGAAGCAAAGCGTCTCGGCCTGCGTGGCTTGACCAAAGAAGAGCTGCCAGATAAAAAAGAAGTTCTGAAAAAAATGTACCTGCTGCTGCCAATCGTCATTATCATTACGGCTCTGATGATGAACATTTCTGCAGAGCGTTCCGCTATCATCGGAATTATCTCGACCATCGTCGTCGGGGCTTTCCGCAAAGAAACACGCATGTCTTTGTCTGATATTCTGGAAGCACTCGCTTCTGGTGCAAGAATGGCACTCGGTGTCGTTGCCGCTACAGCCTGCGCAGGAATTATCGTAGGTACCATTACCTTGACGGGTATCGGTCTGAAGCTCGCGAACGGCTTGATCGACCTGGCAGGTGGACAACTGTTCCTGACACTGTTCTTTACGATGATCGCTTCTCTCATTCTCGGGATGGGGACACCTACTACAGCGAACTACATCATTACATCGACCATCGCTGCACCTGCACTCGTGCAACTGGGAGTGCCGGAAATTGCTGCTCACATGTTTACGTTCTACTTTGGTATCGTGGCTGACATTACGCCACCAGTCGCTCTGGCCGCCTTTGCCGCAGCCGGCATAGCCAAGTCAAAACCGATGCGAACCGGTGTCGAGTCTACCCGATTATCCATCGCCGCCTTTATGGCCCCGTACATCTTTGTTGTTTCACCCGCCCTACTCTTAATCGATACGACATTCTTTGAATCCATCTGGGTCATGTTGACTTCTACTCTCGGAATGATCGGGGTGGGTGCGGGATTGATTGGCTACTGGATGGCAAAGCTTAATCCATTGGAACGCATCCTGGCAATAGCTGGCGGTGTTTTGGCCGTCATTCCAGGTATCGAAACCGACATCGCTGGATTTATCTTGTTGGGTCTCGTATTCGGCTTGTCCCTATACAAAGCACGCAAGCAAAAGCAGCAGCTGCAAGCTTCCGCTTAACCTTTCCTGCCACCACTCATTGAGTAAGTGATTGTAAACAAAAATCCCTCCCGTACGTTGTTCCCTGAGAGAACAGTCACGTACAGGAGGGATTCTTTTTGCTAATCGGTTTTAATGACTTTGGTCCAGCCATCTACTTGCTCGACTCTACGTTCCTTCATCAGCTTACCCAGCGCACGCTTAAAGCTGGACTTACTCATCTGGAATTTTTCTTGGATGATGTCTGCTTCCGTCTTGTCGGTATACGGCATAGCGCCATCACGATTGTTCATATAGCGGAGCAGCTTCTCTGCGTCTTCTCCGTATTGGAGTTCTTTACGCTCCCGCATGGAGCCATTCAATCTGCCATCCTCACGCACGAAACTGACGCGGCACCGTACTGTTTGACCGATTCTCATTCGCTCTGTCATCTCGTCACGGTGGATGAACATAATGTAATCATCCTCGGTCAGCAAAAACGCCCCAGCTGCAATGACTTTGTACACCGTAGCTTCCACATTTTTGTTTTTCATGCTCTCATCTGCCAGAACGGAAATCTGCATGACTTCTTGTTCCGTCACAGGCTTTGCCAAAAGTCTGCCCAGTTTGTCCTGCTTCAGAGCCACCAGCATGCGATCACCGGGTCGCGGCCACTCATCCCTCAACTTTGGCAAATCGTCAACGAACACCAGCAGATGCTTGTTGATCCCGTTGTCCAAAAACACGCCCATACGCGACGAGAGGTCCACTACCTCCAGCCAGCCGTACTCACCCATCCCTACATAGGGCAGGTCCATCGTGGCAGCCAGACGGTTTTCGTGGTCGTGGTACAGGAATACCTCGACCTCGTCGTCCATATCCAAAGGTCCATGCGCCTCATTCTTATGCAAAAATACTTCGTCTTTATCCGACCGTAAAAAGTAACCAATGTCGGTTTTACGTGCCACCGTCATTTCCAGTGTCATCCCCGCTTGTAATTGACTGGGCGGTGTATTCGTCCGTACCTGTTTGTTCTTATTGTACATTGCGACCAATTCCTCACTCTCGTCCATCATGCACACTAAATATACCCGTCCGGCAGGGGAAAATACCACAACTTTTTTCCACGCATCCATACGGAAACACCGTAAAACAGGCAAGTCTTGTACAAGTGGACATACATATGACAATAAGGATTTTCTGCCATTTCTCTATCCACTTGACGTTAGGAGTGACTGTTCCGTATGCTTCTGCTACTCGAACATATCTTTTTAGGTATCGTGCAAGGCTTGACCGAATTCTTGCCCATTTCCAGTACTGGTCACCTCGTCCTGTTCCGCAAGCTATTTGGCTTGCAAGAAGCAGGTCTGTTATTCGATACGATGTTGCATCTAGGGACACTCATTGCCGTGGTCATCGTCTTTTGGCGGCAAATTCAATACATCCTCACACATCCTTTTAGCAAGCTGACGAAGCTACTAGTTGTCGGCACGATTCCGACAGCCGTCATCGGTCTCGCCTTTGAGGACTATTTTGAAGAAATCTCGCGAACCGGCGTCACGATCGGCTGGGAGTTTCTCGTGACTGGCGCCATAATCTGGGGAGTGGAATCCATGCGCCGAGGACGCCGCACCTTTGACCAGATCAGTTACACGGACGCCTTGATTATTGGCACCCTGCAAGGAGCTGCCATCCTCCCGGCCATTTCCCGTTCCGGACTTACCATTGCCGGTTCCCTCATGCGTGGGATCGATCGAGCAGATGCGGCTCGTTTTTCGTTCTTGCTCTCCTTGCCGGCCATCTTAGGGGCATGCGTCCTGCAAACAGCCAAGCTCGCCAAAGCGCCATTAGAGACTTCTCTACTGATCCCGATGATCGTCGGCACGATGTTTTCGGCAATCGCCGGCTATTTCGCCATTCGCTGGATGCTGAAAATCATCAGTACGGGCTCCATGAAAGGCTTTGCCATCTATGTATGGATCTTGGGGATCATCATTCTCGCCTTCCAGTGGTGGGGTGGTAACCAAGATATAGGTAAAGCCAGCTACAGAGAGCCGGCTTTTCATTTGCTTTCTTCCTTATCAGGATACCGGCTCGCCACGAGTTTCCCGACTAGAATCACGATCCCGTAAAAGGCAGCAGCCAGTATAGAAGTCCCTAGCCACGTCGGCGTCCCCAGTGCCAAATACAACAAGGCGTGAGCGATCCAAATGCCTGCCAACCACGCGAGGACGTTCATACGGTTGAAAAAGCTCATCAGACTACGCAAATCGACTTGCACCTCCCACCAATCCATCTATTTATGTTATAGCCGATGAGCTGGTGTTTTATCCCCCTTGTATTCAACCAAGTTCGAGGTGTAGAGGATCGACTGCGAAGCCTGCCCGCTCCAGAATGTCTGCCAATACTTGCAGCGGCGTATTCGCTACTTCCCCGTACATTTTTTGCGTGTGCAGCTGTATCGCCTGAGGGAAATCTTCCATTAAGTGTGCACGTAATTTTTTCCCACTAAAGTCTTCATCCGTGAACAGATACACTTCCTCAGCTTCTTGGGTTAGTTGGACGAGCTCCTCTCCCTTTTCAGGGCTATAGGTCCCATACGTGCACAGAATCGTAACGGGCTCCGCCAATACTTTCAGTAGCCGCTCCCTATCCGTTTTTCCTTCCACAATAATGACACAATCTGCCATTCCCGATCCCCCCTGCTCCGCTTCTTTGTCTTTGTAGTATACCTGTCATTTCCGTTCCTAACATCCTGGGCAAGATGTGGATGAGTAGGTCACCCGATTGTTTGGCATCGTATAGGGGAACCCGACAAAACGGTTGAAGAAGGAGCGATCCACATGTCCAAATGGAAAAGCGCGAAAAACTTGAATCAAAAAGGCTTGGCTGTCACGGGCTTGACCAGCAGCACCGTCGCGGACGACACCCACACAGAAAGTAACCAAGGATCATCTCAACAACAGCAAAATCAACAAAACCAAACTTCCTCCAGCGAATCATAAAGAAGCCGAACTCCGGCTTCTTTTTTTCATCTCGCATCCCAACACGCATCCTCGCACAAGTATGAATCCCTTTACTTTCCCCGTCGCCCTTGCTAATCTTTAGATAAAAATTATTTTTTTGAATATTTGACAAGACAAAGGAGATCAGGTGTGGAAGCTTCGTTATGGAAAAACAGCTCGTTCCTGAAGCTATGGCTCGCACAGATGACAGCCAACATCGGAGATCAGTGCTACAGCTTTGCTTTGCTCTGGTATTTGCTGCAGGCGACAAAATCAGGAGCTGCCCTCAGCTTGCTCGCTATTCCTGAGATGGTCGCTGGCCTCCTGTTCTATCTGATAGGAGGCGTGCTCGCTGACAGATACAGCCCTCGCCTGCTAATGGTAGGCGCCGACGTCGCGCGAATTGCGGTGGTCATTTCTGTAGGAGTCATGGCTGCTTTAGGAATCGAGCAATTTGCTTTCTTTTTAGCTGCACAGTTTTTGCTTGGCGTTTTTTCTAGCTTGTTTCAGCCAGCCCGGACAGTGGCTCTCAAAAGCATTATCCCGATGGAACAACTGAGCCGTGCAAACGGGATTCTGGACACAACCTTTCGCACCATTCGAATTTTGGCACCGATGACGATCGGATTACTCGCATCAACAGTTCCACTTTCGACACTCTTTTTCGTGAATGCCGCCAGCTATCTTCTCTCCGTTCTTTTTATCTTCGCGATTCGCCATTCGCTAAAGAGTCAAACGGATGGTCCAACAAGCAAGCTGACTGTCCAGCAGTACAAAAAGGATATCGCCACCGGAGTGAGTGAGCTTCGTCAGAATCGCTATTTGTTTCAAATCCTGTTGTTCGGCAATCTGGGATATCTAGTCTGGCTCGTCACCTACAATGTCGGCTTTCCTTTTCTAGCTGAACGCATGGAGCAAGGGAACGGCAGTACCCTCGCCATGCTGATGGGCTTTTACGGGATTGGTAACTTGCTGGGAAGTCTTTTTATGTCACGTGCGTACTATACCCGTCATTTATTTGTCATCCTGATCGGCTGGTTGATGCAGGCGGGCGGTTTTCTGTTCTTGACGGCAGGCGCCTCATTTCATTGGATTGCCTTTTTAGGAGCTGCTCTCGCCGGAGTCGGTGGGCCACTTATCGGGATTCCGACTGTGACCGCCATTCAAGTAAAAGCAACGGATTCCAATGTCGGGAAAGTGTACGCCATCAATATGCTGATGTTTACCTTCTTCGGCATGCTGTCGAGCAGTCTGGGTGCGATCTGGCTCGGGAAGCTTCCAGTAGAACAGCTCTTCCTGATCAGCGGCTTGTTTTTAACAGCTTTGACGATTGTCGGACTGCTCGTGGAAAAACGTAACGTAACCACAAAACACCAATCTTTCGACGCGTAGTCTGAAGGATTGGTGTTTTCATTATGATTTGTTAGAAAAATGCGGGAAGGTCACCCGTGTCCTTTAATTTGTGGTCGATCAGACTGTAGTGGAGGCGAGGAAAAAGGAGAAAACGCTCCAGCTTCATGGGAACACCTACTCGGGGGCATCCCTGTCCATCTCCATGAAAAAAAACGAAACCGCGTCCAAAGCAGCCGTCTCAGGGAGCTACTCAGAGGTGGACGTTTAAAAGCGTGTTTCGCTTTTTTCCCTTGAATATCAGCAAAAAAATAGTCTGATAGAAACTACACTTGCTCGCAGGAGAAGCAGGTTTCCAGGCGGAGCGACTTCGGAACCCCGCTTAGCGGAACAACGAATTCACGGGATCAAGAAGCGGTAGCTCTGTGTTCGCTGCGAAGCGGCTACTACTTTACCGCTTCCCCGTGAATCTTTGTGGAGTGGACAGTCTATACTCCATTGCAGGGTGTAGACCGGAGCGGAGATCGGAAACCTGCTTCTCCCCCGCCACAGCTATGTTGATATCAACGCGAGATTAAAATTTCTGAAAGTCACAAAAAAAGAATTGCAACGCGACTTTTCATGTCATATAATCTGACATAAATAAATGAAGTGTTAGGAAAACTAACACAAAGAGGAGTGGATTGAATGGAACCGACTCTAGCGCAACTCTCTTCTGCCATTGATGCCACGTGGGTCATGGTATCCGCGATTCTGGTCATCCTCATGCAAGTAGGCTTTGCACTCTTAGAGGCTGGATCGACTCGCATGAAAAACGCTGGTCATGTTGCCGGCAAGACCGTTCTCACTTTCGGTATTTGCTCAATCGCATTTTGGGCGCTAGGCTTTGGCCTGACATTCGGGGACGGAAACTCCTTCCTCGGCCTATCCGGATTCTTCTTTGACGGCAACTCCACGGACTCTTTTTCCGCTTTTTCCGCAGCTACGGTTCCTATTTCTATCCTCTTTTTGTTCCAGCTAGCCTTTTGTGCAGTATCTCTCGCCATCGCCTGGGGCGGTTTTGCAGAGCGCGCCAAGCTGTCTATTTATTTCATTTTCAGCGTATTGTTTACGGTCCTCATCTATCCTGTTGTGGGTCACTGGGTATGGGGTGGCGGTTGGCTCGCCCAGCTCGGTATGCAAGATTTCGCTGGATCGACGGTGGTCCACTTGCAGGGCGCAATCGTTGCTCTCGTAGCTACCATTCTCTTGAAGCCTCGACTCGGTAAATACAACCGCGATGGCAGCTCTAACCTAATTCCTGGTCACAACCAAGTGTATTCCGTTCTCGGCGTGCTTTTCCTGTGGATCGGCTGGTTCGGTTTCAACGCAGGTTCTACACTCGGCAGTACCTCTGGATTCTTCGGCTACATCGCCATGACGACCAACCTCGCAACTGCTGCAGGCGCTGTCGCAGCTCTGGCTATCTCCTGGATTGTCATGGGCAAAGCTGACATCCCGAGCATGCTGAATGGTGTTCTTGCCGCATTGGTAGCTATCACTGCTTCTTGCGCGTTCGTAGATCCTTGGGCAGCTGTGTTGATCGGTGCTGTGTCAGGTATTTTGACATTCTATACATCTATCTGGTTTGACCGTATCGGTATCGACGATCCGATCTTCGCCTTCTCCGTCCATGGCGTTGCGGGGATCTGGGGAACATTGTCCACGGGTCTGTTTGCAACACCTGAGCTCGCTGAAAAAGTGGGCGTCGGTGGACCTGGATTGTTCTACGGCGGCGGCTTCCACCAGCTAGGTGTGCAAGCGCTTGGATTGGTAGGAGCGATTGTCTACGTGTTCGTCATTTCTTACATCATCCTGTCTGTATTAAAAGCTACGATCGGTCTGCGAGTAACTGAAGAAGAAGAGGTGGTTGGTCTTGACCTTAGCGAACATGGGGGATACGGCTATCCCGAACTTCTCCAGCCAGAACGCGTACAACCCACTGCAACCGCCAAAGCGAGTGCCTCTCACACTCTCTCCTGAGCAACTAGAGCGGATCAGTAAAGCAGAAACCTTTCGTGAGTTGTCTCTCATCCGTCAGGAACTGCTGGACACGACTCCTCTGCGTTCATTAAACCGCGCAGGCGAGATAGCTCCTTTTGCCATCGTGGTCAATCTGATACACGACAGCATCATTCGGCAAAGCATACTTTTAGCAGTGGGCGAATTGGCGAAAAGGGGCGTGGGAACACCCCCCGTCCCTTTTGCCTTTCTCCAGTTTGGCAGCGGTGGACGCTATGAACAGGCACTCATCAGCGATCAGGACAACGGTCTCGTCTACCTGCTCCCCGATTATCTGGATGTGGCCAGTATAGAGAAAGTTCACAGCTTTTTTCACCTCTTGGGGGCGACGATCGTACAAGGTCTGGAGGAAGCTGGCTATCCTCCTTGCCAAGGAAATGTGACTTGCGTTTCACAAAAATGGCGGGGCAGTGTCGAACAATGGATCGAACGTCTGAACGGTTGGGCCTCTCACCCCATCTGGGAAAATGCCCGTTATTTGCTGCTCGCCAGTGACGCCCGTGTGCTTTGGGGCGAATCGGCTATTTTCCAACCTGTTTTGGATCATTTTCGTCGCATGCTCGCCCACAACGCTTTTCTGATGAGCCGACTCGTGAGCAACACCTTGCATTATCGGGTGCCTCTCGGATTGTTTGGCCGGATTTTACCAGAGGTCAACGGTCGCTTTCGTGGCGCCATCAATTTGAAGTACGGTGTCTATCTGCCCATCGTCAATTGTGTTCGCCATTTCGCCTTATCCAATGGGATTTTTTGCAGCTCGACGCTCGAACGGCTATCTTTGCTGCGAGAAAAAGGCGTGTGGTCTAAAAGCTTTTGCGATGAAGTGGAAAACCACTTCCGTCCATTACTCGGCTTGCGTCTGATCGCTCCACTCCACTGGGAGGACGGACAATACACCAGCAACAGCTACATCAAACTAAGAGAACTGTCAGCCGACACCACCGTCATGGCGAGAGGGGCCATGAAATTGGCTATTCGTCTGCAGCGGATGACAGCAAAGCTCCCATCCGTCTCTGAGGGGTAGGAGGGAACATCTTTGGCAAAATGGGATCTATTTGGGCGTTTATGGCACATGAATCGTGATACAGCAGGAGCCCAGGGAGATTGGAAAATCGGGCACAACGACGGCGACAAGCACCACCTCGCCTTTCTTCGATCGCTGAATAAAGAACGAAAACAGGCTGATTCGGGCGCGGACATGCCGCTTGCGGATCTCGAAGTCGTCGTCGTCGATTTGGAGACAACGGGCTTCTATCCGGATCATGGTGATGCGATCATTTCGATTGGTGCAGTGGCGATGAAAGGCGATAAACTATTACTAGGGGACTCCTTTTACACGCTGGTCAATCCCGGGCGCACCATTCCTCCTCATGTCAGCTCTCTGACAGGGATTTCGGATGAGATGGTCTCCAGTGCCCCTGATTTATTGCTAGCCATGTCCCGGTTCTTCCGGTTTGTCGGTGATCGTCCACTAGTCGCACACCACTCCCGCCATGAACGTGAATTTTTTCGGGCAGGATTGTGGAAGACCAGTCGTCGTCCCTTGACACATCGCATGCTCGATACGATGCTCTTAATCCGGTTGCTGAGCAATCCGATTGGCAACGGTTCGTTGGATGCCCTTTGCGCCCAACATGACATCCCGATCTCCCGACGCCATCACGCGTATTGCGATGCTGTAGCTGCGGGTACTTTGTGGGGGAAATATTTACTCAAGGCCCAAGACGCTGGCTATACGGATCTGCGGCAAGTATACGAAGCCTTGCGGTGACCATCACACGCGAAAAAGTCTTTTCGCAAAAGAGGGAATGTTATGGTGCTCATAAGAGATGCACATTTGCGTGATTTACCAGCCATGCTGGCCATCTACAATCAAGCTGTGAACACACTTGTCGCCACCTTTGACCTGGAAGAGCAGAGTCTAGAGCAGCGCGAAGTATGGTTTCACAAGCACGGGGGGCGTTATCCTCTAGTCGTCGCAGAAGATGAAGGCGAGGTCATCGGCTATTGCTGTCTTTCCGCTTTTCGTGAAAAGCCAGCGTACGGGAAGACGGCCGAGCTTTCCATCTACATCGCGGAAAATCAGCGAGGAAAGAGCGTTGGTTCCGCTCTGATGACCGAAATCCAGAAGCGTACACGGGAGCTGGACTACCACGCCGTGATCAGCGGGATTACGGGTGGAAACGAAGCCAGCGTCAGACTCCATGAGAAGTTTGGATTTAGCCTCGTCGGGAAACTGCGAGAGGTTGGCTTCAAATTTGGGGAATGGCATGACGTCCATTATTATGAGTGGATGGTAAAGGAAGCACCTAGCTCGTAAAAGAAAGAATCCGCCCTCTGAAAAGCAGGACGGATTTTTTGTATGCAACCTGTTTTGGTATTTGTTAAAATATTGAAAATGAAATCCATCTATTTTTAACTCCAAGGAGTGTCTTCATGACCGTTTACTTGCGCCCCTTTCAAATCCCCGAAGACTATGTCGCGCTCTCAACCTTTTACAATCAGCTTCAACCAGGATCCCTTACACCGGATGACCTGGCTGCGGAGGACAAGCAGATTCCTGCCCAATCCCGCCTTTTTCTTGATGTGAATCAGCAGCTAGGCGGCTTTGGCAGAGAGCGCATCGTGGCAGAATCTACGGAAACCAAGGCTGTGATCGGCTACGCGCAAATCTGGAGAGCTCCGTGGACACCTCCCGGGTGCCTGTCGAGCTTGTTTTATGTAGAGCCAGAGCATCGGGGACAGGGCGTAGGTACTGCTCTTCTCTCCCACCTCATCCAGTGGGCGAAGCAACAGCAGGCAGATATCGTCATGTCCGAGCTCAAGGACTGGATTCCTCACTCTCTGGCTTTCGTCGCCAAACACGACTTCACAGTAGATGCCCATGTCTTTGAGCTGCATGTGGATTTGGATACGTTTGATGCGCCAGAAATGGAAGTCATGCTCTCCTCACTTGAACAAAGCGGGATTACGTTTTGCACACTCGCCGACCTGTCTCCCATTCAGGAGCAATCTATGGAAAAGATATACCATTTGTATGCCGAAACACTGAAGGACAATCCGGGACATGTCGGCGAATTGCCCGAATTGGATGAGTGGCGTCGCGAGGCCTTTCCACAAGACTCCTGTGATCCTGAGCTTGTGTTTATCGCAGCAGATGGTGAGCGTTTTGTAGGCGTGACGACGGTCTTTCACACAGACCAGCCAAGCATCAAATACACGGACTATACGGGTGTTGCCCAGGATTATCGGGGACGCGGAATTGCTCGTGCCCTCAAGCTACTCTCCATTCATGCCGTCAAAAAGCTGGGGGCTAGTACCTTGTCTACAGAGACAGAAGCGAAAAATAGCCCCATGCAGGCTGTCAACCGAAAACTCGGTTACGTGCCGGGCAAAGGGCATTATCGTATCATCAAATGTTTGTAAGCAAACGGGGATATCTATTCATAAAACCGATTCGTCACATGCTACTTTCACTCCGCCGAGGCGGCATCAATGACATGACCGTTCGTCATTTGCAACAATTGCTCAAAGGATACGGGTAAGAGTGATTCCGCGATTCCAGCAGCCGTATACACGAGAGAAAACCGCTGCAAGGAAGCATCAATAAAAATCGGCACTTCCTGCTGCAACGCAAACGGACATACCGCACCTACCTGAAATCCGGTAACCGTCTCGACTTCTTCTGGCGAAGCCATTTTCGCCTTCACTCCGTTGAACGCTGCCTTGACTTGCTTTGCGTGGATACGGACATCTCCAGCTGCTACAAACAGAGCGTATTCCTCATTGACACGAAACAGGATCGACTTGGCGATTTGGCCAATCTCTACACCCAATGCCGTCGCAGCCTCCTCCGAAGTCTTCATCGGCTCAGGAAAAAGAAGTGGCACAAGCGAAGGCTCGTACTGCTGTACATAACGCTCGACTCTCTCTAGTGGACTCCTATTCATCGTCTACCCTCGCTTTCTATAGATTAACGTAAAAGCGGGATGCCCTGGTAAAGGACAACCCACTTTAGTTATTCGGACACATACACGGTGTCCCCTTCTGCGAGCATACCTGGTGTGATGACCGAAGCGTACACGCCAAAGTGATTGTCATGTCGCTTCACACAAGTCTTCAACACGGCAGGATTCATTTTCAGCGTATCGGGATCGATGTTGACGTACATGCAGCGCTCGCAATGCCGGTTTACCTGCAAAACGACATCATTGATCCGAATCTGTTTGCCGATCCAGTGATCTTCCGCGAAAGGCTCATCGTCCTCCAGTACGACGACGAGATTTCCCCGAAATCTTCTCGGATCCAGCTCATCTTCCCCGATCAGCCGCGCGATTTCACGCAGCGATGCATCGGTCACGAGCAGAATATGATCCTCCCAGTTCTTGCCGCCTTCCAGGGGTGTGCTTCTACCGGGCTGGATCGGTCGTTTGGCTGTCTCTGCTACATGCGAGAACAGCGATTCCCCCCACGTATGGGTACTCCCGTCTTTTGCCACGACGTACACCTCGGGATATTGCTGACTCGTCGATTCCTCTGTAAAGGTCGCGGTGTAACCGAGAAGCGCGGGTACGACGTCAGCACTGAGAAATTTACCATTGCGAGATTCGTCCAGGAAGTAGTAGCCTCGGTCTCCATATAAGCCAAAGGCATCCACCTGACATTGCGTCAGCTGTTCCCCGCGCATCGCCTTTACCGGATGACGAAAGATGCTTTGTAGTCTCCCCACTTGTTTCACGAACTTCTCTCCCCTTTGTCATTTCTCTATCCTTTGATAAATGAATTACGTACGCGGCTCCAAAAGGTCAGTCGCTTGTAACGGGCAAACTTCACTTTTTCCTGACCGACTCTACAAGAAATGGAACGAACGTCCTTCCAGATGTCCTGCTCACGATCCAACCCAATCATAATCTCCGGATTCATGACGATAAGCTCCACTTCATGGTGCTTGGGTAAGACCAGCGAGCTGTTGATTGTCCGATACGCCTGATTGTTGATGGAGGCGATCTCGGAGAGCTGAATCGCTTCGATCGATGGGTGTACGATAGCTCCATCTACTGCCTTGTTGTAAGCCGTGCTGCCTGATGGGGATGAGACGATCAATCCATCTCCGCGAAATGTCTCCAGCTCGTCACCGTTGATGTAGACACATGTCACCAACGTAGAGAGCGAAGCATTGCGCAAGACGAGTTCGTTTAACGCCCATTTGTCATAGACCTTCCCATCTCGCATCGTGATGCGGCACTCCACAATCGGATATTCTACGATGGCTGGTTGGGCTTGCTGCACCAATCGCTGTACGAATTCATCGAGCTCTTCGGGTCGCCAGTCGGCATAAAATCCCAGGTGACCGGTATGAATCCCTACGTAAGATGGCTCAATGCCATATTGATGGACAGCTTCCAGCAGCGTTCCGTCGCCGCCAATCGAGAGCACCATGTCTGGATGATCATCGGGCCCATCCACAAACTGGTACGGGCTGTCCGTCGCCCCAAGCTTCTCTTTCAAAGCATGTTCTACTTCCCTTGTATAGTCGTCATTTCGCAGTACAGTCGCAATCTTCATGCTGATCTGCCCTCACTTTTATCCTTGCAAGCTCCAAAATCGCTTTTCTTTTTTTCTCACTATACCACATGAAATTGCCAGATGCATGGAAACTCCTTTTCCCTACCAACGATCTTCCTGAAAGGCTTGATTACGAAATTCCTCTAGCCTCCTGAGCGTGGCTGGGGACAAGTCATCTGGGAGCTGATCCCACTGAAAAAACTGCATCTCAGCCACTTCCCCATCATTTCTAGCCCGCTTCTCGTCGATGCGTCCATCCGTGATATGGAAGAGTGCAATGTGATCACGCTTGCCTTCTCGTTCACTGTAAAAGAGATGGCACAACCTGATTTTCCCCGCCAGTACTCCGCATTCTTCTAGCAGTTCCCTACGAGCGGCAGCGAAAAAAGACTCCCCTCTTTCCACCCCTCCGCCAGGCAGATACCATCCCTCCACGTAGGTGTGGCGAATTAACAACACGCCTTTTTGCTCATCTGTCACGATCGCTCTGACCCCAAGGGTGATCGGCTTGCGAATTTTCCAATACCATCTTTGCCATGAATGGTACCATGCCATGGTTTCTCCTCTCCCGTGCTTTTATTTTGTATGATCGGAATGGATAAAGACTCTATGATTGATAGTATAAGCACGACAATGACTTCCTGCGCCAAGGCTCGGCAAAATCATTCCCTGCACGACAAGGAAAAGGCGGGCCTCTCAACGGGCCCACCTTCTACGCCAGGCGATTTTCCAGTTCTTTGACGATGGCCTCTGCTTTGCGCATCCAGCGAGAATCCACCTCTGCGTCCTTGTCCAGCGGCTCTTGAAACTGGTTCATTGCTGAAGAAGCTAACGGTTCGTAATATCCGATATCCTGCTCCACACCAGTCTGGTAGACATGCTTGAGCACAAAGGGATGCCCCAGCTCAATCCATGCGTCAGCACTGTCCAGCTCGCCCTGAAGTACCTTGATTGGCAAGCGCAGGAACACCATATTCTGATCGTCTAATGCTCGGTCAAAGTACCCTTGCTCGTAATCCCAATTCGCCAGCGTAAAGTTCGGCTGGAGCGTTTCACGAAAATAGCCAAACGTCCCTTTGGTTCCAGGCAAGCTGCTTTGTATCGGTTTCATCGCCCATCCCTGCCTTTCCAGATTCTGATTGTAGTGTGCGACAAAGCAGGCGGTTGTACTCACCTGATCAACCCGTAAAAGAAAACAACAAAAAAACAACAAGTCCCCGAACCAAAAAAGGTTGGCAGAGACTTGTTGAAAGGCTTGCATTTAGAGCAGGGCGATGGTGAGCAAGGTAAATAGCGCCAAAGGAATGATCTTGCGGCCGTTTCCGCAAGCGCGTCTTCTTCTTTTCGGTGCTGGAACGATGACTGCTGCTTTTGGCGGTGGTGGCGGAGGTGGTGGAAAGAAAGGAAAGCACGGAACTGGCGGCGGGAATGGTGGAAATGGCGGGAACGGAGAGAGATAGGGATTTTGGCCACTAAAAGGGCTGACTTGGCTGAACGGCGACTTCTCCGTGTGATAAGGGCTGACCTGGCTATACGGCGATTTCCCAGTGTGATAAGGGCTGACCTGGCTAAATGGTGCATTCTCATTACCATAAGGATAGCCTGTTGGGTTGCTGCTGCTGCCATATGGGTTGACCTGTCCATACGGATTGCTACTACTTCCGAACGGGCTCATTTGCCCGTAGGGGCTCATCTGTCCGAAGGGACTCATTTGCCCATAGGGGCCCATCTGACCGTAGGGATCCATCTGGCCGTAGGGACCCATCTGACCGTAGGGATCCATCTGACCATAGGGATCCATCTGGCCGTAGGGATCCATCTGGCCATAGGGATCCATCTGGCCGTAGGGACTCATCTGCCCATAAGGACCCATCTGACCGTAGGGATTCCCTGGAAACATGCCGACATCAACATACGGATTCCACTCCGGATAGTCTCCTCGGCCAGCGACTTCCTCTACCTCATAGTCATCTATCATCTCTGCGGCTGGATCGTAGTCTGGATCGTCTACTTCGACATACACGTTTTGGTCGTCAAAATCCACGATCACGCCTTCAAATATTTGTCCGTCAATCGCTTCAATGCGCACTTTTTGTTCCAAGTGCTCTTTTACAATATTGTGTACATTATGGCGTATATCCTTGATCATGCTGACTGTCTGAAAGTCAACCTGATAAAGGTTTTTGTCATCCTCAGACTGCATGGAAACTCCTCCCCTTCTGGTGTTTCTTTATTACCATATACAAGAGCCCATGGGGAGGTGTACCGTTTTTGGGCTTCAGACTAGCCCATTTTATCGAAAAGCAGCTGGGAACGGGATCAAGAGAGGAATCGGCTGGGCAAGAAAGGCTCTATCTTGTCTGTCCGTCCGCTCTCGATATAATCAGCAATACGCTTGGCGGTAATCGGGGATAACAGAATACCGTTACGGAAGTGCCCCCCAGCGAGTGAAAGTCCTTCCCAGCCCGGGACGGGGCCTAACAACGGTTTGCCGTCAGCGGTAGCCGGGCGCAATCCTCCCCACGCCTCCAAAAATGCTGCTGCATGCAGGGCTGGCACATAGGGCATGACACCATTCAGAATACTCGCCAGACCAGCCATCGTGACTTCTCGCTGGAAGCCACTCTCGTCCTCCGTCGCTCCAATAACGATTTTGCCGTCTTTTTTCGGCGTGATGTAACCAGTCGTACCAAAAATCACCGTGCGCAATGGGATGCCTACAGACGAGACAGCGGCAATCTGTCCTCGCACAGGCCGCACTGGAATAGCTACATCGAGCATTTGCATCATGATGCCAGCCCACGCTCCGGATGCGATAACCGTTTGGTCTGCCCGAATAGGACCGGAAGTAGTCTCGACTCCGACGACGCGACCTGATTTTACCGCGATCCCACTGACGACGCATCCGGACAATAGCGTTACGCCCTGAACCCGGCAGGCGGTTACGAGCGAACGCAGCAACAGTCGGTTATTGATATGCCCTTCACCCGGAGAGTAAATGCCCGCCACCACTTGATCGCTCAAAAGGGGCTCGACGTCTCGCAGTTCATTGCACTCCAGCCAGTGTACATCATGGCCCGCTTCCTTTTGCCAGTGGTGCTTGGCTTGTAGCTGCTCCCGTTCCTGTCCGTTCAAGGCTACGGTGACGAGCCCTTCCAGACTCAGCTGCACATCACCTGATGCCCGTTCCTCCAGCTCCTGCGCCCATTCCGGATACAAATGCAGAGACTCCATTCCGAGATCGAGCATCGGTCCCGGAGATGCAAATTCTTTTAACGGAGCCAGCATTCCTGCCGCTGCCGAAGATGCCTGGCCGCCCCAATCTCCCTGCTCGATCAAAGTGACTGCTAATCCTCGCCGTGATAGCTCATACGCCACGCTCAGTCCAATAATTCCTCCGCCCACTACCAGACAATCACTCATCTTCTTCTCCCCTTATCTCCTGCTGCCTATTTGACGATTTATTGTTCGGAACAACAAAAAACCCACCCATTCCTCACAGGAAAAGGTGGGGCTCATACGCCATATACAAAAAACAAAGCGCTGTTCGCTCGCAACCACATCCCTGCGCCGGCATGATCCGGATCAGGTGCAATGGGTCGATGGTCGTCGCTACCATCCTCTCAGCCCCGCGTGAAGGACTCCCCAAGTTGCTTTCCGTATGTCATTTTCTCAGACCAGTATAGACCTCTTTCTGACGATCTGACAAGTTCAAAAAATAATTAATCTTCATCCTTCACGTCATAGCTTTCCGGAATTGGCTCGTGTCGGGAAGCATCCTCCCACTCCCGCAATCTGCGCAGCTCCTCCAGATGATGCTTGAATTGTTCTTTGTTAATTAAGTATTCAGTTCCATCGTGAACCGTCCGAATCCGGCCCTCTTTAATCTTTTCCAGAATAAACATCTCCGGGAGCTCCAAATATTCCGCCGTTTCGGAAACGGTCAAATACGTCTTGTTCTCTTTCAATCTAGCCTCCAATTCCGCTTTCTGCCGTTCGTAGCCGGGCTTGCCTAGCAAAGCAAACATGTTGGCTTTGTACGCCTCCACTCCGGGCTGATCGAACGGATTGACGCCCAGTAAATAGCCGCTGATCCCACATGCTTTTTCAAAAAAGTAGATCAGGCCGCCCAGATGGTAAGCTGATGCCTTCGGTATTTCCACCAATAGATTGGGCACGCCTCCATCCACATGTGCCAATACTGTTCCTTCGAAAGCCTTTTTATTGACAAACCCCATCCGTTTGCCCGTCAGGAAATTCAAGCCATCCACATCCGTGGGATCCTCCTGTACGGTCACATCCACAGATGGCGTCGTTACGGATATGACGGTCTCAAACAACTGTCGCATACCATCCTGTATGTACTGGCCCATCGAGTGAAGATCCGTTGAAAATTCGGCAGACGCAGGAAAAATTCCTTTGCCATCCTTGCCCTCGGATTCTCCAAAAAGCTGTTTCCACCATTCAGAGAAATAGCGGAACTGCGGCTCATAGCTGACTAACAGCTCCACCGTCTTGCCTTTTCGATACAGGGCATTGCGAATCGCTGCATACTGATAGCACGGATTTTCTAGAAGTTCACGTGCCATGTACTGCTCTCTTGCATCTGCCGCCCCTTGCATGAGCGCATCCAGGTCAGCTCCGCTCACGGCAATCGGTAGCAACCCCACGGCCGTCAATACGGAGTATCTACCTCCGATATCGTCAGGGATGACAAAGCTCTCATACCCTTCCTCGTCTGCCAGCTTCTTCAAGGCTCCACGAGCTTTATCCGTGGTGATATAGATTCGTTTTTTTGCTTTATCTCGCCCGTACTTCTCGACTAGCCAGTCACGAAGCAGGCGAAAGGCAATCGCAGGCTCTGTAGTCGTGCCGGATTTGGAGATGACGTTGATCGACACATCTTTTCCATCCAGGACGTCCATCAAGTGGGAGATGTAGACTGGGCTGATGTTGTTGCCTACAAAATAAATTTCCGGGGCGCGCCTTTTTGACTTGGGCAGCAGATTGTAAAAGCTGTGTCCCAAAATGTCCAAAACCGCCTTTGCCCCTAAGTAAGAACCACCGATTCCTATCACCAAAAGCACATCTGAATCAGACTGAATACGTGCTGCCGCTTGTCGAATCCTTTTGTATTCGATGCGGTCGTACTGTTCGGGCAGATCCACCCACCCGAGAAAATCCCTGCCTGGTCCTGTCTTGGTGTGCAGCATCTCATGCGCTTGTCCAATCGCTGGAGCGAGCAGCTCCCATTCATGTGGCCTGACAAAAGCAAGAGCGTTGGAGTAGTCAAAACGAATCGCTTGGTTCATGGCTCCCCTCCCAGAACGTCTTCTATTCCTTATCTTATCACGCAAAATCCACAGAAAGTACTTTCCGCCAAAACATAGCAAAATGTGACTGGAATGTGAACAATTCGGCACTTCTGTTACCTTTTGTCTACCATTCCGTAAAACCTTCGGGAAACGAAATAGCAGAATTAGAAAAAACATCCAAGGAGAATGATCATGAAAAAACGCTGGTGGATCATCGGTTCCGTCGCTGTCGTTCTGGTCGTTGGCGTCGTCGGAGTCAACATGATGGGCTCCAAGCAGGCGATGGGCCTGCCAGTAAACATCGGAGTCGCGACCAAATCTGCATTGGAAAGCAAGATCTTGACGTCGGGGGTCGTCACCGTAGAGGACAAGCAAAAATTATTTACCAACGTAACAGGTACCTTGCGCGAATTTTCTGTAAAAGAAGGCGACAAGGTAAAGAAAGGGCAGGTCATCGGCAAGATCGACACGACAGATGTCGAAAGCAGGATTCTTGATCTAGAAGCGCAGCTTGAGCTGGCAAAGGCCAACCTCGCCAAAGTACAAGCCGGAAACGAACCGGAAGAAGTGGCACAGGAACGTGAACGCTTATCACAAGCACAGCGGGAGTACGATACAAACAAACGGGAGTACGACCGAATCAGCCAGCTCCACGCCTCGGGAGCCTCAACCCTACAAGAGCTGGATAAAGCCAAGTCAGCCGTAGATTCCTCCCTCTCGACCCTGAATGTAGCCAAGCAGCAGCTTGCGCTCAAGCAAAAGGGGCCGCGCAAGGAAGAAGTCGCTTCCCAGCAGGCACAAATCAACAAACTATTGGTTGAAAAAGGGCAGCTGGATAAAGAGCGCGTCCAAAGCGTCGTCGTTGCTCCGGCTGATGGAACCGTCATTGCACGCGCTGCTGACAACGGTCAATACGTAAATAAAGGCACGGAAATCCTCACATTGGCAAATTTGGACCATTTGCTGATCGAAGCCGATATTAATGAGTCCGATGTGAACAAGCTGGGGCTAGGACAGAGCGCTGTCATCGAAGGAACCACGCTGGGCAAACAAAAGCTGAACGCTAAAGTGTCCCGCATCGCTCCGATTGCGACGACGACGCAGAGCAGCTCTGGTCAAGGAGAAAAGACGCGTGTCAAAGTCACTCTGGAGCCTACCTCCAGTGAACTCGCAGCCCTGAAACCGGGCTTTCACGTCGATATCAACATCACCGTCGAAAAAATCGAGAATGCCCTGCAAGTACCCATCGAGTCCATCCAGCAGGATACGGATGGCAGCACGTTCGTCTGGGTAGCTGCGAACGGCGCAGCCAAAAAGCAAAAAGTCGAAACCGGCATGGAAAACGAACTCTTTTCCCATATTCGCAGCGGTCTGAACGGCGACGAGCAAATCATCCTAAGCCCATCCGATGGAATGGCAGAAGGAACTCCTGTCATGCCGATGTCTGGCTCAGCACCGATGGGCATGTAACCACTTTGCAAGGAAAGGAGGTCAGCCGACAATGCTACACGTGGAAGGCTTGACGAAATCATACAAGACGGGAGATTCGACTCTGCCCATCTTAAAAGGCGTCTCCTTGCTAGTGGAAAAAGGAGAATTTGTCGCGATCATGGGACCATCGGGGTCAGGTAAATCGACCTTCATGAACATGCTCGGCTGTCTGGACCGACCAGATAGCGGTACGTACATGCTCGATGGGCTCGAAATCAGCAGTCTTAAGGATAAGCAGCTGGCACTTGTCCGAAATCAAAAGATTGGGTTTGTCTTTCAGTCCTTTAATTTATTGGCACGCTCCACCTCTCTGCATAATGTAGAGCTACCAATGATGTACGCCAACATCAGTCGAACAGAACGGCGCAATCGGGCCACAGAAGCACTGAAACGGGTCGGCTTAGCAGAGCGCATTCATCACAAGCCTACACAGCTTTCTGGTGGACAAAAGCAGCGGGTCGCCATTGCACGCGCACTCGTGAATCGCCCCGCGATCTTGCTGGCGGACGAACCGACCGGTAACCTCGACAGTCGGTCCGGTACTGAAATCATGGCGATGTTTCAGGAGCTTCACGAGCAAGGCGTCACTATCATCCTGGTTACGCACGAGATGGACATCGCTCAGCACGCCCAACGGATTGTGACATTTAAAGACGGTATTATCATCCGAGACGAACGCGTTACAGATCGGTTGTTTGCCTCTGCGTCTGACGAGGTGATCGTAACATGAATTTACTGGAGAGCTTCTACACCGCCATCGAAGGCATCTGGGCCAACAAAATGCGCTCCGGTCTTACCATGCTGGGCATTATTATCGGGATTACGTCCGTTATCGCCGTCACGACGCTCGGGGAAGGCGGACAAAAAGCCATCAACCAGGAAATGGATAAGTTTGGGAAGTTCACTTTCAACGTCTACACGAACTGGGAAAGCAAGGAAGAGTCCTCGTCTGACGATCTGACGGTAGAAGATACAGAGGTCCTCGGTAAGATCAGTCCGGCAATTGAATACATCGTCCCATACAACTCCAGCACGGTCGAAATGAAGGGTCCCAAAAAGGAAGAACGAGTCAATATTACGGCTACCACTCCTGACTACTTCGCCATGCAAACGACGATGAAAGTAGCCAAGGGACGCTTTTTCAATGAGACAGACGACAAGGAACAGCGCGCTGTCATCGTACTCGAGGATGCGCTGGGTAAAAAGCTGTTCGGGCAAATGAATCCGCTCGGTCAACGCGTACGCTGGGGCAACAACTCTCTCGTCGTCATCGGTACGTATACGGAAGAAAAATTCAAGTTTGATATGGGTGCGCAATCCTTTGGTGCTTATGTACCCATCCGTTATCAGCTGAGCTTGCTAGAAGAGCCGTACGTGCAAATGTTCATGGGTAAGGCCAAGGACAAAGAGTCCATCCAGCCTGCCATGCAGCAGACGACGCAATATTTGGCACGCAAGCACCAGAAGCAGGATCACTATATGGCCCGCAGCATGCAAGAGTCTGTCGATCAGTTTAATCAGCTGACAGGTACACTCACGATGATCTTTAGTGTCATCGCAGGAATCTCACTAGTAGTCGGTGGGGTGGGCGTCATGAACATCATGCTCGTCTCTGTCACCGAGCGGACCCGTGAGATCGGAATTCGCAAGGCATTGGGGGCACGAAGGCAAGACATCCTCATCCAGTTTTTGATCGAGTCGGTCATCGTCTGCCTCATCGGTGGCTTGATCGGAGTATTGTTCGGTCTGGGGATCGCTGCTCTGATTTCCCACTTTGCCAATTTACCGCCGCTTCTGTCCTGGAACAGTGTCATTATCGCTTTCGCCTTTTCCAGCGCGATCGGGATCTTCTTTGGTCTCTATCCAGCGAATAAAGCCGCCAAGCTGGATCCGATTGAAGCATTGCGCTACGAGTAAGTTGGCGTAAGAAAACCTCTATCGAGGCATGTTCATGGAGGAGCGACCGCGTTTAAGCTTAAAGTTATTCTTGCTGAATCAGGCGGATTCTCAAAGAAGTGTTATACTTTCTGATTCAGTAAGAAAAACGTGGATATTGTGCCCGCGTCCTTTGGTTTGGTGGAAAATCAAACGGTGGTGGAGGGAAGGAAAAAAGGGAAAACACTACAGCGATAGGGACACTGGCGCAACCATTTGGACAATAAGCTTTCCCCCTTGAATAACTAAAAAGGTGGCTAGAATCCACAAAAGCTCGCAGGAGAAGCAGGTTTCCAGGCGGAGCGACCCCGGAACCCAGCTTAGCGGAACAACGAATTCACGGGATCAAGAAGCGGTACCTCTGATTTCCCCTACGTAGCGGCTACTACTTTACCGCTTCCCCGTGAATCGTTGTGGAGCGGACAGTCTAATCTTCTTCGCAGGGTGTAGGCTGGAGCGCAGATCGGAAATTTGCTTCTCTCCACCCCGGCTATGTAAATAAGCCCATACCACAAAAAACAAGCACCTGCCGCCAATCGCTGCAGGTGCTTGTTTACGTTGGTACTGTATCCGTCATCAGCTTCAAAAGAAAAAACAGCGCAATCCCCGCGACTGCCACCGTCCACCAAAGCGGTTTGCTATCCATTTTGCCCGTCTTGTAAATGCCGATCAGCTTCCAGGTGCCCACGGCCACGCAGAGGAGACTGATCAGGAGCAGGATTGTCCCCATGATCTCCCTCCCTTCCCTCTCCTAGCTATATGGGAAGGGGAGAAAAAAAATCACTCCTTTGGCACATCCTTTTTTCCTAAACGGTTCAAGACAGCTCGTCCTCTTTGCTTGATCGACTCGTCTGATACGGTGAGCTCACGCTTTTTCATCATGCCATTTTTCGAAGTATCCGGTCGGTCGTTTTGCTTTCCCTCACGCATCAGCTGTATTTGCCTTTGCCTTTTTTCTCATAGTCATCGAGCAGCTCGCCAAAGCTTTTGTTCTTTTCGCGTTCTTCCTGCTCACGGCGTTTTTTCTCGGCTGCTTCCTGCGCTTGTCGCTCGCTCTCGGCCTTCATATCTTTTTCCAGCTGCTTTAATTTTCCAAGCGCATCGGCATTCAGCATTTCTTTTACGTTCAGACCACTTTTTGCTTCTGTGGCTGCTGCCGCCTCATGTGACGGACGCTGCGGCTTGCGTTGCTGTTTTTTGGCCATCTGATTCCCAACCCTTTCTGTATCCTTATAATGCCCTCATTCAATGCCATCTGTCTGGTCATACTATTTGCATCCGACATGAAAGAGGAGGTAATAACATGGTACGTAACAAGGCGAAAGACTTTGGCAAAACCGCTGAAATCCGCGGACCAAAGGCTCAATCCGAAGCCGTACGTTCTGACGGCTCCATTAATAGTGAACCACAAGAGCGGTTAAAAGAAAACCGTTGATCACGCAAAACAGACCAAACCGCCGTTCCTATTGGACTCGGCGGTTTTTCTTAGAGACGCTCTGTTCCCTTGCTTTTCGGATCACTCGTTCCTGCTTGATCAACGTGAGTTTGTCGTCAAACTGGAAGCGGCACCCTTTTCGCCACAGCCTTTTTGCCAAATCCCGTTCCATCTCAAGCCGCGGCAATTCCTTGCACCTTCCCATTCGAAAAAGATTGTCGCGAAGAATGGAGACATGCTGGGTCTGAAATAACGTCCAAGGCGATCGATGGTGCTCCAGCCGCGGACCGTATTTTTGTCGAATCGCATGACGCTTCTCTGCTTCCGGGCATGGTAATCCTATGTGAAAAGGCAGTCCTCCAACAATCTGACTTTCCTCCAGCAAAGGAACCGTGCAATGCTGCGTATAGGGCCGTTTGATATGTGGGTATTGTACCAGCCATTCCCTGCACTCCTGCTGCTGGATGGGGCTGAAATCGGGTTCGTAGACTGAATAGATGCGCTTGGTCCCGAGACCCAACAAGACCAGCTCACCGGAATGATCATGGGCATGCTGATGAACGCCAATGAATTCCCGCGGTACGATCATGTTGCAGGACAGTAGAATGATCAGTTCTCCACTCGCCTGCGCGAGCCCGGTATTGAGCAGGTGGTAATACGGCATTCGTCTGCGGAATCGGACGACTCGCAGCGGATAATGGGCATGAAACCGCTCGATTCTTTCTGCAATTCCGTCACAGGATGCATTGTCAATCACGATCACTTCGAATTCTTCAAATGCCGTGAATTGCAAATTCAGGCTAAACAAGGTGTACAGGAGCTGATCGGCTGCATCTCTGACCGGAATGACGACACTGGTAAGCATCGGATCTCCCCCTTTTTATAATGTATGCCACCAAGCCATAGTTGGGCTGGGCGCACAAGGTATAAGGGGATTGGTCTTGATGCATCTTATCTAAAGAAGCCTTCCCACAAAGGAGGTCCTACTGATGGACAAAGACAAACGGGAAACGAAAGAAACGGAGAATATCGCCATCGACGGTACGCTGCCACACCAAATCAGCGCCCCGGACTTCAAAAACTCGTCTCGCTCGATCCAAAAGCCGTTCGTCAACGAATTTGGCGTCGTGATCGGAGACAGCTTTTACGATTCGCAGGAGTCTCCCATCAACAGCTGGAGTACAGAAACGGATCCTTCCATCATGTCGGGGGATCAGTGGGTACATCCGACCAACGACATTGGCTGGAACTCGTATGAAAATAGAGAAATGCTGGAGGACAAACCGTTTGTTGGAGCCCGTTTTTCACACCCTACCCATGATGTGAGCAAGGGCAAAGACTAACGTTTCCTCCCTATGTAAAAAGCCCATTCGGTGCAGTCTCAATTGCCGGATGGGCTATTCGTTTGTGGTACAATGGGCGATAACGAGATGAGAGGAGCATACCCATGAGTATCACGCTTACAATCGAGCCAGCATTCGCTCTCGCTTATCAACGCTATGCTGAATTTGCTCCAGGTGACGTCCTGCGTCTGTACGTTCGGACGAGTGGTCCTGGCACAGGCGGCTTATTTTATGCCATTGAAAAAGATGAAGTTATGCAAGACGATGCGGTTTTTGAAAGTGAAGGGCTGCGTTTTGTCATTCGTCCAAACGACTTTTGGTACTTTGACGGCGGACAGCTCAGCTATAACCCCTCGTATGGTGAATACGGCTTTTCCTTTTCCAATCCTCGCTTGGAAGACTAGACTCCTTTGCATGTGACCACTCTCGAAGCGAAACCATCAAGAAACTTTTCCTTAGGATAGTCGTATACATCAAAGACTGCGATGACGTATGGGAGGAACCCTGATGAAAAAAAGCCGTTCGGTCCTCTTGGCCATCGGTGCCTTTTTATTGACCAATTTAAAATGGTTGCTGGGAATTCTGAAGTTTTCCAAATTCGGCACGACCCTGCTGTCGATGATTATCAGCCTCTGGGCTTATGCTGTTTTTTACGGATGGAAATTCGCAGCTGCACTGGTGTATCTGATCTTTGTTCATGAAATGGGGCATGTCATAGCCGCCAAACGAAAAGGGATCGCTACGTCCCCCGCTGTCTTTATTCCATTTGCCGGGGCGTTTATTTCCATGAAGGACACTCCTAGAGACGCTAGCACAGAGGCCTACCTCGCCTACGGTGGCCCGCTCGCTGGTATGATTGCCTTCTTGCCCGCTCTGCCGCTCTATTGGTGGACGCACGATCCGTTTTGGGCATTGGTGATTTATCTCGGCGCTTTGCTCAATCTGTTCAACCTGATGCCGATTTCACCCCTGGACGGCGGACGCATCGTCTCTGTTCTCTCCACCAAGATATGGTTCATCGGTTTGGTCGGGCTAGGAGTGATGCTGTTTTCGAATCCTGGGCCGCTCATGGTCTTCATTTTCATCATCGGGCTGATCACCTGGTGGAGCCGATTACGCGAGGGCTACCAGCACCAAGTCCTCCAGTATGAACGGGAGCATCTACATGGCTTCCTGTATGAGATCGCACAGTGGCCACATCTGGAATCGTCCTGGAACAAACGAGTCGAGTTGAACCAGGAAATCGACCTCTTGGAAAAGACGGAGCCGCCAAAAGGCTATCTCGTCCCCTTTGTGCAGGATGAAAAACGTTTCAAGCGCGATCGATTGCGTTTAGATAAGGTATATATGCACCGAAAATGGGACTTGTTTAAACAATGGGAGCGCGAGCCTGTCTTGTTCATTGATGGCAACCCCTTCCAGCCGGCTCCCTCGACCGTCTTGGCAGAAGCGGAGCAAAAAGCCATGCAGCGCTTGGCAGAGGTAGATGAACAAATGCATCGACTCACGACATACTACACGGCACCAGCCTCCACCAAATGGAAGGTGTTGGTCGCCTATCTCGCTCTCGCTGCCGTCCTGTCCGCCTTCTTCATGTACGGTCAGCAGTTGCTCGGGCGTTGAGTCTAGATCCAGCGTGCAAACGTCCGGCATTTTGCAACCGGACGTTTGACCATCTATGACCTTCTCAGAGCGCAAAAACGTGCGATACGGTTATCTGACAGACGCTCTTCACAACCAACAGGTCCGTAGCGCCCACTAAGGAGGTTTATCGGCTTTGTCGACTCTCCGAAAAGTTTGTAAAATAGAAAGTGTACTTTCATTAAATTCCAGAGAGGATGACTATTTACTTGGATAGCGTTCCGATAGTGCTCAACCTACTGCTTGTCATTTTTCTAGTCTTTCTGAACGGCTTTTTCGTAGCCGCAGAGTTTGCTCTCGTGAAGGTGCGGCAAACGCGCCTGACACAGATGGTCAACGAAGGTAACAAACGAGCTGCCTTTGCCCAAAAAGTCACCCAAAAGCTGGACGCATACTTGTCCGCCTGTCAGGTAGGTATTACGCTTGCCTCACTGGGTCTTGGTTGGGTCGGAGAACCTGCGATTGCTCACATGATCGTAGAACCTTTGCTTGGCTCGTCAGGACTTCCTGATTACGCGATCTCTGCCATCTCGTTCGGTGTAGCATTTGCGATTATCACGTTCTTGCACATCGTACTCGGTGAATTGGCACCAAAATCATTAGCTATTCAGAAAGCAGAAGCGACTTCGCTGTGGGTTGCTGCGCCATTAATGTTCTTCTACAAATTGCTCTACCCGGCTATCTGGTTCTTGAACGGGACAGCCAACGCGCTCATGAAACGATTGGGTATGGAACCGATTTCGGAACATGAAGCGGCGCACACGGAAGAAGAAATTCGCATTCTCGTAAACCAAAGCCATCAAAGCGGACATATCGACCAGACTGAATTGTCGTTGGTGGAACACGTTTTTGACTTCTCCGAAACCTTGGCTCGGGAGACGATGATCCCGCGCATCGACATGGTTTGCTTATATACCTCGAATACGTTTGAAGAAAATCTGGAGATCATCCGCACGCAACGACACACTCGTTTCCCTGTAGCGGATGAGGACAAAGACAACATCATCGGTTTTGTCCATGCTACCGATTTCTATCTGTCCGCCCTGCAAGATGGGCATGTCGATCTGGCTGAGCTGCTCCGTCCGGTCCTCACCGTTCCGGAAACGATGGAGATCAGTACGGTATTGCGCCTCATGCAGAAAAAGCGTTCGCAGCTTGCGATCGTCATCGATGAATACGGTGGTACTGCTGGTCTGGTAACCATGGAGGACATCCTGGAAGAAATCGTCGGGGACATTCAAGACGAATTTGACGAAGAACGACCTGAAATCGAAAAAGTCGAAAACGGTCTCTCTGTTTCTGGTATGCTCACCCTCGCGGATCTGAATGATCATATTCCGTTTGATCTCGAATCGGAGGACGTAGACACGATCGGTGGCTGGTTGTACAGCCAACTGGAAGAAGAAATCGCAGTCGGTGCGATTGTCGAGTGGGAAAATTACTTGTTCACCGTCAAACAGATGGATAATCACCGCGTGACTCGTGTCTTGATTAAGGAGTTACCTCCGAAAGAAGCTGAAGCTTCAGAGGCGTTGCAGACTGTTTCTTAAATGAATATCTAGTGTAAAAGGAACGCCCCGATCCAGCCGTTACGGCTTTGGAAAGGGGCGTTTTTTGATCGAGTATCACGTGCTTTCTATTACTTTGCTCTGCTCCCAGTCACGGACGCCGTTGTCTTCGAGAATTCCCATCGTTACGTCGCTGATGTCTGGGTCGGTAAGTATGCTGTCACGAATTCGGTACTTGATGTCATCAGCCACGGCGAGCGTCAGACCTGTACGCAGCTCCACATAGCACTCGACATGGTAAAAGCGACCTTCCTGAACAATCCGTAAACGGTTGATATCGGTCACGTCCGGATCGGCGAAAATGATCTTGGCGACACGATCCTCGATTTCTTTTGGCGCAGCTACACCGATCAGACCGACCATGTTATCGTAGCCTACCTTGAACGCGACACCGATCATCAACACACCGATCAGCATCGTCGCAATCCCGTCCAACAGGGCAAAGGAAGAAAATTGAGTCACAATCACCGCAATCAGTGCCAGCAGAGCTCCTGTCGTCGCTACAATATCTTCGTAAAATACAAGGCGTGTCGGGGGTGCAGCGCGGCCTACATTGCGGAATGCCGCCGGAATGATCGCCCATCCCTTTGCATCTACTCGCGTCTCATGGACGATTTCTTTCATCGCTTTTACCAAGACATACCCATCCACGACAATCGCGAGAAGTAGAATCCAAAAATTGACCCAGAAATGACTAGCGTGAGCGGGTTCCTTGATGAGATGCAGTCCTTCCATGATCGTCTCATACGCCATGACAGTGACGACGATCACCGCAATCATACAAAAGAGATTGATGACGCGGCCAAAACCGGTGGGAAAGCGTGGTGTTGGCTTTTTTTCTGCTAAAACGCTGCCGAAAAAAACAAAGCCTTGGTTTACCGCATCTGCAACCGAGTGCATGGCAGAGGCAAACATAGCCCCACTGCCACTGTACGTAGCTGCCAACCCTTTGACGATCGCTAGACCCGTATTGCCCAGGGCCGCGGTTGCAGAAGACATGTTACCCTTTTTTAACGTTGCCCAAAGAGAGCCCATCCTGCTATGTATCCTCCTCATAACAAATCAAGTTCAGGTCATGCACGTTTTATTATACTATTCCCTGCCAGCATACGGATGGTGCTTTTGACGAAAAAGGTAAATAATTGAAAAGAGACAGGCGCATATGCAACCCTGTCTCTTTTGACGTTATTTTTCAATTAGCCAATCAGTTTGAGCCCCGCCACTGACACGATGACGAGTGCGATGCAAGCGATGCGCAGTGTATCACGCGGTTCTCCGTACACGAGCATCCCTACCAACGCACTACCGACAGTTCCAATCCCAGTCCACACGGCATAGGCTGTCCCCATCGCGATCTCTTTCATCGAAATCGTGAGCAGAATAAAGCTGAGCGTGAAGCCGCCGATCAGTACCGCGTAAGAGCGCAGCGACGGCTTTTGGTTGACCTGTGTAATCCCCATGACCCCAACTACTTCAAAGCAGCCGGCCAAAATCAATGATATCCATGTCATGCCGCTTCACCTTCCTTCCGCGGATGATCCTCGTGTTCGGGTGTCACCAGTTTCAACCCGATGATCCCCACCAGCAACAATGCGATCAATCCGACCTTTGCCCAGCTGAATGGTTCGCCGAACAAGACCATCTCACTGATGACCGTACCTGCTGTCCCCAACCCTACGAACACCGCATAGACCGTACTTGTGGGCAATTTCTTCCCTGAGTAAATCAGTACGGCAAAGCTAACCACAAGGGCGATAACCGTTACGGCCCACGTCAGCAAACTGTCTGCATGCTTGAGCCCGGCAACCCAGACGACCTCAAATACACCTGCGACAACGACAAGAAGCCAATTTTTTCCCATAGCGACATGCTCTCCCCTCTGTACCCGTATCATTCCCCTACACATCAGGTCAGGTTCATCGAAAAAGAAACTGCTTTTTCCACGCAAAAAAAGCCTCGGTCGAATACCAACTCGATATTCTCCCGGGCTTTTATCCCTCCGTGTACACGGCATTGCCGTGGGTTTTCTCTCGGTCCAGACCGGAGCTTTTCGCATCCGCGGAACCCTAGAAAACTCTGGGTATGAAGTTAGGTGTCTTTGTTTTGATTCACTCTAATTTATCACAAAACTTTCTCCGGCTCAATGGCTGTTCTTGGATCCTGTCTAGAAAAAGGACAATCCGACGGCAAAGATAATACCGGAGACCAAGAGCGTAGTCACGCAATACCCCATGATGTCACGCACTCCGAGTCCAGCAATAGCGAGTGCGGGTAAAGCCCAGAACGGCTGAGCCATGTTCATCCATGCTTCCCCGTAGGCGATCGCCATCGCTGCGATCCCTGCATCTACCCCAAGCTGCTGCGCCGCTGGCATGATGAATGGACCTTGAACGACCCAGTGACCGCCACCGGAAGGCACGAAGAAGTTTACGAAACCGGAGCTGAGGAACGCGAGGAACGGGAATGTCTCAGGTGTGGAAATGGAGATGAAAGCGTTCGTCATCATTCCACCCAATCCCGATTGTTCCATCATGCCTTGAATACCCGCGTAAAACGGGAATTGAATCAAGATTCCAGCTGTGCCCTTTGCCGCGTTTCCAACTGCTTTCATATAAGAGAGCGGTGTACCATGCAGAAGCAATCCCGTGACAAAGAAGAGCAGGTTGACTGTATTGATGTCTACTTTGAATCCTTTGTTCGCAAAGTAATAAATCAAGTAAGAGAAGCCCAATGCACAAATGATGACAGTCAAAATCCGGCTGTTCTCCATCACTGTCGCAAACGTTTTCTCAGACGGTGCAGCCACCTCTGCTGTCGCAGCAACTTCCTCTTTTGCAAACAGCTGTGGATCAATTTCCACGACTTCCTTGCCCGTTGGCATCATCAAGCGCGTCATGATCGGCAGCGCGATCAACAAAGCAATGGTAATGAACAGATTGTAGCCCGTGAAGATCGTATCGGTAAGTGGGATCAGACCAACTGATTTTTCCATTGGGTTACCTGCTGTGGCTGCTGTCAGTGGGACGGAGCCAGAAAGTCCCCCATGCCACGTCAAAAAGCCGATGTATGCACAAGCAATCAAAAAGCGATAGTCAGAACCAGGTACGCGCTTCGCTACCTCTTTGGCAAACAGTGCTCCTACAATCAATCCAAAACCCCAGTTGATCAGACAGGCTAGGGCAGAACCGAGCGTGACAAGAATGACACCCTGTACTGGTGTTTTGGCAATACCTGCAAGTCGAGTCAGGCTACGGCTTACGAGCGGTGAGCTGGCCAGTGCGTGACCTGTCACCAGTACGAGGGCCATTTGCATGGCAAAGGCGAGCAGATTCCAGAAGCCACTTCCCCAGAATTGAACCATCTGAATCGGACCATGATCCGTAAAGATAAGACCACTAGCAAACAAAATGATGGTGAGAATAAGGGCAAAGACAAACGGGTCTGGCAAAAACTTTTGAACCAAAGTCGAGAAGAAACGTGACAACGCTTTCATGAAAGTCCTCCTTACTTGCTATGCGTTCTACCACTCCCCTCTATTACAAGAATCGTACCAACTGCTTTTTTCTTCGTAAAATGGCGCCATCTATAGGTTTTACAGAAGATGGAAATCAAAAAAGTGTGTAAAAAGTAAACCTTCCGCCTACTTTTTACACACTTTGCTTTTATTCTTCTGACACGTCTATTACATACATATCCATTTTGTACAACAGCGCACTGCGTGAGATTCCTAGCCGCTTGGCAGTTCGTAGCCTGTTTCCTTTTTCTCGCTGCAAGGCTCGTGTAATCGCTTCTTTCTCGACTTCCTGTACGATGTCCTTCATGGAACGATCCTCATAACGAATACCGAGCTTTTCCGCTTCCGTTTGTGTCTCCAGTCTGGATTCCTCCAGATGCGCTTGAACATGCTCCGGTAGGATGGCTGGCCCGCTCGCAAGCACAACTGCTCGCTCGATCGTATTTTCGAGCTGCCTCACATTTCCTGGCCAGGGATACGCATTCAGTACTTCCACGGCAGCAGGTGACAAATAGCAGCCTTCTTTACCCGTCTCACGGCCATACTTGATTAAAAAGTGACGAATCAAAAGGGGGATGTCCTCTTTGCGATCGCGTAGTGGCGGCATTAGAATAGGAACGACATTTAGACGATAGTATAAATCTTCTCGGAACAATTCTTGACGGATTCTTTCTCGCAAGTCGCGGTTGGTGGCAGCAATGATGCGAACATCTACAGGTATGGGCTCCACTCCTCCGAGCCTGACCAGCGTTCGCTCCTGTAATACACGCAGCAGCTTCACCTGCAGAGAGGGAGTGAGCTCTCCTACTTCATCGAGAAACAGCGTCCCTCCATTGGCCGCTTCAAACAGTCCTTGCTTGCGGACGACGGCTCCCGTAAACGCCCCTTTTTCGTATCCGAACAGCTCGCTCTCCAGCAGTTTCTCCGGGATGGCCCCACAATTCACAGGAATCAGAGGCTGGTCTGCTCTCGGACTATTGGTATGGATCGCCCTCGCGATCAGCTCCTTGCCCGTACCACTTTCCCCTTGGATCAGCACAGTCGCTTTGGACATGCTCACCTTGCCTACCAGCTTGTACACTTCCTGCATGGCTAGGCTCAATCCTACCAGAAACCCAGGGCTGTCCGCCCTTTCTTCTGGAGATGGGCGCATGCTTCCATCCTCTTCGCTCGTTTCAGGCTGGTGCATGGCTTTGGCGACTACCTGCTTGACCTGTGTGAGATCAAACGGCTTTTGCACATAATCGTAAGCCCCCAATCGCATCGCTTCCATCACGTCATTGGCAGACCCGTAGGCAGTCATCATAACCACGCTAGGACTCGGTCCCTTCCTCTGCTTTAATCGGCGAAGCGTCTCCATGCCGTCCAATTCCGGCATACGTAAGTCCAGAAGCATGACCTCTGGCTGATACACCTCCATCTGCTCCAGCGCCTCTACTCCGCTCGCCGCCTCTTTCGTATCGTAGCCTGCCTTGCGTAAGCTCGTGGACAAGGCTTTTCTCACATTGGCTTCATCATCCACCAACAGGATTCGTCTCTTCATCTCTCTACCTCCTCCCATCTGCCCGGCAACGCCACTGTAAACTGGACACCACTCGGTACGTTTTGCGCGGTGATATAGCCGCCAAAGGCGTGTACGATTCGTTGGGAAATAGCCAGTCCCAGGCCAGTGCCGGAAGGTTTTGTCGTATAAAACGGTTCAAACACGGACAGCAAGTGTTCTTCAGCTATGTGATGACCTTCATTGGTTACGTGGACGCATGCGTACTCACCGTCTTTTTCCATTCGAATCTGCACGATTCCCCCATTTGGCATCGCCTGGATCGCATTCATCAGGATATTCAGGAACACCTGCTTCAACAAATCCGGAGAAGCCAGAACATAGGGTGCATGATCCCCAAAGCATCGTTCTACCTGTATACCTTTTCCGGTTGCCCCCCGTTCAACCAGCATCACTGTCTGGTTGATCACATCCCATACGTGAATATGAACATTGGCCGATTCATCTGGTCGAGAGAAAAGCAGGAGCTCGTCAGCAAAACGATTCAGCCGCTCTACTTCCTCCACGATGATTTCCGTATACTCTCGACTGTCATGCTCTTCCGGCAATTCTTCCTCTATGATTTGGGCAAAGGCTTTGATGGATGTGAGCGGATTTCGCACTTCATGGGCGATACTGGCCGCCCATTCGCCAATCGCAGCCAAACGTTCCGCCTGTGCCAGCCTCATCTCCATCCGCTTCCATTGTGTTCGCTCATCCAGAACCACAATGGCTCCGAGTACTTGGTCTGTCGGGCTGACCCAGATGGAGGTTCCTACCTTTACGTAGCGTAGTCCCATTTCCGCGTGTTGAAATTCCCACTCCGCATCTCGGATCGTTCTGCCATACGTCAATGTCTCTGACAACAGCTCCACAAATGGCTTGCTTTGGGCAAACACATCCGTGTACGCTTTTCCCATGACCTGTACTGCTGATAAACCGGTCACTTTCGTCGCTGCCTCATTCCACGATGTGATATTCCCTTTCCCATCCAGTGCAAGAACCCCGCTATCCATGCTTTGCATGATCGTTTCCGTATGAGTCCGACTTACCTGCAGCTCTCCTGCCATTTTGTTGATCGCCTCTGATATTTCTCCTGGCTCCCCCTCCAATCGCCTCATTCGAAATGACAAATCCAGACTGAGCTTTCTCAATCCAGCTTTGATTTCTTCCAGAAGCGCTTCCAACCGATGAACCATCAACCCACTCGCCACTGCTGCGATCAAGCAGCCGATGCCAGAAATCGCATAGATACTCCTGCGCATTCCAGCCAACTGCACATCAATATTACTCATCAGCTCATTGGCCCATGTATAGCCAATCATTTTTCCATTTCTTTGGAGAGGATACATCGCATTCATGATATTGCCCCTGACCTGCTCTCCGATGGCGATTTCCGGCTTTCCGCTCTCCATCACCAACCGTCCGAAATGAGCTCGAGAAATCGATTCACCTACGTGAAACTTCATCTCTTGGCTTGGTCCGTATGTAACGATCGCATCCAGATCTGCCGCATAATACCCGACTCCGATGCCAGGATGCTCGGAGGCAATTCGATCTGTAAGCGGTTGCAACGCTTGGTTGATATATTCAATTTTTTGTTCGCGCGATGCCTCTTGCACGCCGAGCTTTTTGGTCAGATCGTCATAATCTTTTGGCAGAGCAATGTCCAGCTGTTGGGTAATGGCGATCAGCTTTTGCTTTTTTTCTTCCAGCAGCGCTTGTTCGGCCGCATGCAGCAGGACCATCCCCGTAATCAAAATGGGCAGGATCGTCACTGCAACGACAGAGGCTATCAGACGAATCCGATAAAAATAAGCTTTCAATAGTCATTCCTCGCTTTACAAATCCTCTTCTATGTTATTCTAACATACAGAATCTACTCATTTTCTATAACAAAACGGTCATGACCGTTTTGTTTGACCACGAGCAGTCACATCCACTTTTATGAAAAAGGAGTATACTCATGACCCATGTATTATTTGTGTGCCTAGGTAATATTTGTCGATCCCCCATGGCAGAAGCTGTCTTTCGTCACCTCGTCGAAGCCAAAGGCTTGTCCGGACAAATCTCGATTGACTCAGCAGGAATTGGCGGCTGGCATGCGGGAGAGCGACCACACGCGGGAACCCAGAAGATTTTGAAAGAAAAGGGCATCGCTCACGATACATTGCGTGCCCGCCAAATTTCCCCAGATGATTTTGCTGCCTATGATTACGTCGTTTGCATGGACGAGGAAAATCTGTCTGCGTTGATGCGAATGGCTCCCTCTGGCAAAAAGGTGTACCGGCTGCTTGACTTTGCGACTGCCGCAAACGAGCAAAACGTGGAAGACCCGTATTACACCGGACGCTTTTCCTACGTGTATGATCTTGTGGAGGACGGCTGCAACGGGCTATTGGAGCATATCCAAGCAAAAAAGGGATAGCCACATCGTGGGCTATCCCTTTTGCTTTTTCTTTTCACATGGACTTGGCTATCAAACCGCTACAATTTCTTGTTCCGTCTGCTCTCTCAGCCATTTTACGGTGCTACCAATCAACCGTTGATAGCTGTCTGCTGCCGAGAACGTATGATCACCACCGATGATGATCTCCGTCTCGCAACGGCCCCGTCTGCGTAGCCGAAGCTCGCGCTCATAATGGAACATGGCGTCCACCGCGATCACGTCGTCACGATTGCCATGCAACACCAGTGCGTCACCTTCAAAATGCTTGGCTTGGCGCAAAGGAAGCGCACCATTCAACGATTGGAAAAAGCGATCCTGAAGCAAGTAACCGCGATGGGCTGTTCTACCGGTCAGTAATGCTTCCTGGTATTCTTTTTCGCCCACGATCCGTACGATGTCGTCATAGGGTCTGGCGACTGCCGCCCACAAAACGAGCGACTGAATGCGCTTTTCCTGGCTTGCGGTCAGCATGGAGACGGCACCACCCAGGCTGTGACCGATGAGGCTGACGCGATCTGGATCGATGTTCTCCAACGCAAAAGCGTAATCGAGGACGTCACGGGTCTGGCTCAGCAGGACGTCCAGTCCACCTGCCCCGTAGTCACCACCACTTTCCCCGCACCCGCCGTAGTCAAAACGCAGGACAGCAAAACCGTTGGAGGTCAGTTCTCTGGCTGCTTTGACAAACAGTCGGTCGACTCCAATACGACTGCCGATGAATCCATGGCAGATGATGACGAGTGGATGTTTTTCACTTGCTTGGCTCGTCGATCCCTCAGGTTCATGCAGGGTTGCGGCCAAGGAAATGTCCCCGCTAGGAATTTGTAAAGTCCGTTCCATTGAACTCACCTCATTTATTTTCAGTATTCCGAGTAGTTTACTTTGTTATTAGCATTATCTCCTTTGTTGCTTTGAATGTCAAGAACACGAACGGGATATATAGGGCCTAATTGAATGCTGTAGTGGTATGGCGGAAAAAGGAGAAAACGCTCTAGGTTAGTAGGGTCACTTGCATGGGGGCATCCCTGCACGGCTCCGCTTCAAAAGCGGAACGGCGTCCAAAGTTGCCGCTTCCACGAAGTTATTTCAAAGGTGGACGCTCAAACGTGTTCCGCTTTTTTCACTCCACCTCGGCCGTGACCCTAATACCTTCGCTTTTTTCTCCTTTTTCCTGGACAGCTGTTCTGGTTGAGCTGGCTTAGATCGCACCTCGTCATGCTTCGCTGTCTTCCCCTTCCTTTCTGAACCGACCTCAGTGATAGGGCGGAAAAAGGAGAATACTGATCAAGTTAAAAATAATTTGATATAGACTGAAGAAATAAAAAGTCAGCGGCAGCCACGGACTTTAAAATAAAGTCTTAGGCTGCCACTGACTTTTTCGACTATCAAAACCGTTTCTTTTGAGTTGAATCAGCTTTCTTTTAAATGGTTGTATGTTTCATCCGTTACGGGTTCCATCCATTCGGTTTCTCCCTTCTGGACATTTGTGCTTATCGCAATATGTGTAAACCAACTATCAGGGGTAGCCCCATGCCAATGTTTCACATCCGGAGCGATCTTTACTACATCTCCTTCACGAAGCACCTGTACTGGTTTGCCTTCTTCCTGATAATATCCTTTGCCACCCATAACAAGAAGAATCTGGCCACCCGCATGCTTATGAGGTCAGCCAGGGTAAAACGTCCCAGCCTACACAGGCTTCTTACACTTGATAATCATCGTAGTCGGAACAACCTTTGCCTTTTCTAGTGAATACCAGCCGTTTACATGATGCTCCTGTATTTCGTCCGGCTTACAAACATCCTCCACGACGTGCTCAATCTGAAAGCCGGCTTTGATCAGAGCATTGATATAGGAGCCGAGCTTGTATTGTTGCATAATGGCAGGCTGGCTCCATGCTTCGTGAACATAAGGGCCTTCTTCAAGGTACGACTTTTCAAGCGTCACCACACCCTCGTTACTCTTGATACGGTTATACAAGGGATGCTCTCAGCTAAAGATAAACGCACCACCCTGCTTCAGATAGCGATGAACATTTGCCAGCGTTTTTTCTAGATTTGTCGTCCATCCGATGGCGAAAATCGAAAAGACAATGTCAAAATAATCTTGCGGCATTCCTGGATCGAGCTCCATGGGCGATTCGAATAATTTGGCTTGCGGATTTGCTTGGCTCAATAGTGTTTTCGCTGTCTCAATTTGTACGGAAGACAGGTCGATCCCCCACAGCTCTCCCGCATGGCGCTGTTGCAAATACTGCAAGGAATGCCCACTCCCACAGCCCATCTCCAGCACTTTCAAATGAGTTACATCCCCAAATAAATTCAGTTCGTCCTCTCTTGGTGCAAGTGGTCCATACTCGGGAAGAGGATTTCTCCCAAAAAATCGCGGAGCTGCTTCATCCCAGCTTTTCTTGTTCGTCATCAGCGTGTCTACATTCACGTTTCCAACCCCCATGGAAATTTTATGAACGTAACTTCTATAGACATCCAAATTTCCCCTACTTGATTTTTGTTAATACAAAAAAGGACAGCGCATGCACGCTATCCCTTTCCTACTGATTATCGTTTACGCCAAAGCGTTTACTTGCTTCACAAATTCTTTCATCAAGACAGGCAGATCGTTCCACGCGTGTCCGGAGATGAGGTTGCGGTCTACGTGGAAACGAGTCTCGATGTACTTCGCTCCAGCAGCCTCTACTTCTGGGCGGCAAGCAAAGTATGCGGTCATTTCGCGGCCTTTGATATCGTCCGCGATCACGGTCAGCGCTACACTTGCATGGCACAGGATCATGATCGGTTTATCGTTTTGGAAAAAGTGGCTGGCGATTCTTCCAAAATCCTTGTGCAAACGGATGTGCTCAGGAGCTCGTCCACCCGGAATGATCAGGGCATCAAACTGCGCAGGGTCAATTTCGTCAAACGAAGCGTGGGCTTCGATCTGATATCCTCGTTTTTCCGTGAATGTCTGCCAGTCTTCGAAATCGTGCACAACGGTGTGCAGGACTTTCTTGTCAGTCGTGGAAGCAATCGTCACATCATATCCTTCCTCGAGGGAACGGTAATAAGGGTAATAAGCTTCTAACGCTTCAACGGCATCGCCGGTAAGAATCAATACTTTTTTAGACATGAGGTCCTCTCTCCTTTACAATAAGAGCATCGTCGTCTGACAAGGTTTATTATAAATAGGATTTACGAACAACATAAGAATGCACTTTTTTGTGCGGTAGTTACAAAAAGGGTACTAATGGAAAAGAACTTCAAGGAGAAGCCCTATGTCCGACATACGCAAAGAAACACTCGAAAAGATCCAAAAAGGGGACTTTACCTGCTCCAAAGAACTGACCCTGTCTATGTTCAGCGGGAAATGGAAGGTCGTCATCCTCTGGCACCTGGGAGTTGAAGGTCCTCACCGCTTTAGCGAGCTTCAACGACTGTTTCCAAAGATTACGCATAAAATGCTGACGAGCCAGCTCAAGGAGCTGATCGAGGACGGTATCGTACATCGAGAAGTATTTCCGGAGGTGCCTCCTCGAGTCGAATACTCTATGACCGAGCTAGGAATGACGCTGCTTCCTATCATTCAAATGATGTACGACTGGGGCGAACAGCGCATGGAGCAGTTAAAGCTTGAATTCCATCCCACTGCCCCCGAAGCTGCAGAGTCAAATGAAAAAGGATAGCACCTTGTGTGCTATCCTTTAATGGTTAGGGAGCCATTGTATTTTTCGGAGGAGAAGCGAGATCACGCAAGATCGCGACTTCTACCCGTCTATTCTTCGCTCGTCCCTCTGCCGTCGCATTGGATGCGACTGGGTGGTACTCGCCCATACCTGTCGCGCTGAATTTGGTCGGATTCAGATTCGGATTCTCCAGCAACACCTTGAGGAAGTTTACCGAACGCTTTGCACTCAAATCCCAGTTGGAAGGGAACTCAGCCCGATGAATCGGCACGTTGTCCGTATGCCCAGTGACGGTGACTTTTTTCGGATGTGGCACGAGCATGGAGGCCATCTCCGCAGCGAGCTTGCGTGCTTCCGGCTTCAGATCGGCTTTACCGGAGTCAAACAGTGCATTATCGAGGATCGTAATGAGCAAGCCTTCTTCCGTGAGCTTGGTCTGCAGCTTGTCCTGCAGCTTGTTTTGCTGGATATAACCTTCCAGCTGCGTTTGCAGCTTTTTCAGGTCCTCAGTCTCTTTGCGTACTGCTTCCTCCAGCTTTTTCTCTTCTTCGGTCTTCGTTTTTTCCGCTTCCTGTGCACCTTTATGGATCGTCTGTTGAGCCATGTTCGGATCAAGTGGCACCGGGCTCGGCTGATCCAAGACACCCACCCCGCCGTTTAGCGCAACGTTGAAAGACTTCACCAGCTGGTCAAACTTTTTGGCATCCATCTCACTGGACGCAAACAATACAATAAACAAGGCAAGCAACAGGGTGAGCAGGTCAGAGTAGGGTACCAGCCAAGTCTCGTCCATATGCTCTTCATGTTGAGCATGTCTTTTTGGTCGCTTAGCCATTTACCGCAGCTCCTTCCTCCTTCTTCTCTTCCTTCACCTCGGCACGCTCCTTGAATGGAATGTACACGAGCAGCTTCTGTTCGATCGCAGCTGGCGATACACCAGCCTGAATGGAAAGGAGACCTTCTACCATGATCTTCTTGATTTCAATCTCTTGCTTGGATCTGCGTTTCAGCTTGGTCGCAAATGGATGCCACAAAACATAACCGGTAAAAATACCGAGCAGTGTGGCAACGAACGCTGCGGCAATCGATACACCCAGAGCATCGATGTCACTCAAGTTGCCGAGTGCAGCGATCAGACCGACTACCGCGCCCAATACCCCAAGTGTCGGCGCATAGCTACCTGCCTGGCTAAATACCAGCGCACCTGCTTGATGGCGTTCTTCGATGGCGTGGATTTCTTCATTCAGAACATCGCGTACGAAATCTGGTTCTCCGCCGTCGATGATCATTTTCATGCCGTTTCGCAGAAATGGATCTTCAATTTCATCCGAAGTGTTTTCTAGAGCCAGCAATCCTTCACGACGAGCGATGGATGCCCAATTCATAAACTGACCGATCAACTCACGCTTACCAGGGAGTTTTTGCTCTGTAAAGAGAACCTTGAAAAGGGTGGGAATCCTTTTGATCTCCGACATCGGAAATGCGTTGAAAATGGCTGCAGCCGTACCTACGATAATAATCATGAATGCTGCTGGGTTTAATAATGCGGAGGGACTAGCGTGCTTCAAGATCATCCCGACAATTAATGCGAGAACACCTAGTACTATACCTATCAAGGTCGACTTTTCCATCGTGACACTCCCTACTTCCATAATCGAAATCTATCTATATATGGTTTCGGTAATTTTCGCCTTGATTGTGAGAGGAAGTTGCTGAAAAACTGAACTCTTTTACGAAAAGAACCTGTTCGCCCGCGTTTTCACGGGAAGGTTTATCATCGTCAAGCCAATGGCGGGCTCTGAGAAAGTTCGGCTTCAGCCAAACTGCTGGACCATTCCGATCATCACCAGCAATCCGACGATGAAGGAAAACGTAGCGGATCGCGCGTGTCCGTCCCCGTGGCTCTCCGGGATCAGCTCCTTGTACACGATATACAGCATAGCTCCTGCCGCAAACGAGAGGCCGTAGGGCACTAACCCTTCTACAAATGCAGTCAAATAATAACCGATGACGGCTGACACGATTTCGACCGCTCCGGTCAAGGTAGCGAGAATAAACGCCTTGAAACGGTTAACACGCTGATTGATTAAAAACAGCGCGACCAGAAACCCTTCCGGAGCATTTTGCAGACCGATAGCAAATGCGATCAGACCTCCCAGTCCCGGCTGTTCGCTGGAATAACTAACGCCCACAGATAAGCCTTCCGGAATGTTATGTAAAGTAATGGCTGACAAAATAAGTAATGCTTGGGAGTCCATCGAGATGTTGACCCGTGAATGCTCCAGATCAATATGCGGGATGAAGCTCTCCAACACGGTGAGCGTCAGAGTCCCTGTCAGTACACCCAGACAGATGACGTAAAAAGGCGCGTTCCCCATAGCTTGTGGAATTAGGCTAAAAGTGGCTGCTGCCACCATGATTCCAGCAGTAAAAGCCAGTAAAATATCACGCCAGCGATGCGTGACGGTTTTGAAAAACAATATGGGAAGCGCGCCTGCTCCCGTCGCCATTGCCGATAAAAAACTTCCCATAAGAAGCTGCTCCATAGGGTACCTCCACCTCGTAAATACGCTCCTTCAAATCATACCATTAAGATCGTTTGGAAGAAATTGCGTCACATGCAAAAACGCCATATCAGATGGCGTTTCTACTCCTATCTTATGTCTCGGAGCGATAAGTCTTTCCCAATTCTTCGCCCAATCCAAAGTAATGCCGAAAGTTGTACATGAGTGGATTCCAGGCCTTGGGATTCACGTAACGATCCCCGATCACGATCTGCTCATCTGCATGCACCTGTAGGACCTCCGTCTCCACAATGGCAAAGCTCCCTGCATATTCCGGAATCCGAATCTGGCGAACCACCGCTTCTAGCTGAAGCGCACACTCCCCAATTCTTTCAGGCTGAACGGACAACGACGGCACAGGTGTGAAGGAACCTGCAGCAAACTTGTCCTTTACATAGCGAAAGCCGAGATCCTGTTTGTATGGAGGCACTGGATCTCTTCCGGTTAACGAAGCGAGTGCCTCTACCTTGTGCCACATACTTGCATCGGCAAGATTAATGACACATTCAGGCCGTTGCTTGAGATTCTCCAAGCCCTGTGAGCCCATCCCTAAGCCCAAAATAACGAAATAGCCGAGTGCCCACGAAGAGGAGATCGGGCTAATATTGGTGGAGCCGTCCGCATTCTCCGTCGATAGCAAAACAACTGGCGCTCCATAATACAAAATTTTTGGTTGAATAGTCATGTGACTTCTCATCTGACAAAGTCTCCTTTTGCTGGAATGGCGTTTTCTCACTCATTTTATCCCGCTATTATTTCCATCGCCCTCGAAGTATGACTGTTCGAATTTTTGTAACCAACATCTCGATTTCCCACCATCCTTGTAGGATAATAAAGGCATGACTTGCATGGACGTTTGTACGATCAACGATTTTCTGGGGGGATCCGGATGGAAAACTACGAAGTGATCATTGTCGGGGCAGGATCAATGGGCATGGCTGCTGGTTATTATTTGGCAAAACAAGGCGTACGCACGCTGATGCTGGATGCGTACGACCCGCCGCACACCATGGGCAGCCATCATGGAGACACGCGCATCATTCGGCATGCTTACGGGGAAGGAAAGCAATACGTTCCACTTGTCTTGCGTGCTCAAGAGCTGTGGCTGGAATTAGAAAAGGCATCTGGTACAAAACTGTTTGAACAGACTGGTGTCCTCAGCGCGGGGAGCTTGAATTGCTCGTTCCTGCAAGAGCTTCGTGAGAGTGCCGAGACGTATTCTCTCCCATTGGAGGTATTGCGCGCAGAAGAAGTCAAAACCCGCTGGCCCGGAATTCAATTGCCCGACGATTATTACGCGTGCCTGGAACCGACCTCGGGCGTCCTGTATGCGGAGAAGTGTATCACCGCTTATCGCGAGCTGGCTATCGCCGCTGGTGCCACACTCCTGACGAATACACCTGTTACTGCTCTGCATCCGGATGGAGATGGCGTCCTCGTTCATACGGAAGCGAAATCGTATCGTGCAGACAAGCTACTGCTAAGTGCGGGTGCCTGGAACCCTTCCTTGACTACTTCACTCGGCTTGACGCTGCCATTGGTCCCTACCCGCAAGACTGTCGCCTGGTTCGGAGCAGACGATGAGCATTACGGTGCTGGGCACTTCCCAGCGTTCGTCTTCAATCTGGAGGATTCCATGTATTACGGTTTTCCGAGCTTCGATGCAGCAGGAGTCAAAATCGGCAGACACGACGGCGGAATGACGATAGACCCGGATCGCCTGGAACGGACATTTGGGGCATTTTTATCAGATGAAGGGGATGTACGCTCGTTTCTGGAGACGTACATGCCACAGGCAGCTGGCGCTCTGCGCCAAGGTCGCGTATGTATTTACACGATGACGCCAGACGAGCATTTCGTGATCGACCGCCACCCGGAACACACGCAAATCGTGATCGCAGCCGGGTTCTCCGGTCACGGCTTTAAATTTTCCAGTGCTGTAGGGGAAGCCACTAGTGAGCTTCTCACGAAAGGCACCTCTACCCACGACCTCTCCATGTTTTCTCTCAGACGTTTTTAGGAACTGGAACCAAAGAAGCCTCGTTACCACATCGGTGGGCACGAGGCTTCTTTCTTATGCTCATTCATTCCAGAACGTTGATCCGATCTGGGCGGAGATACTTGTACTCACCCCTTGCAGTCGTCCAGTCATGCCAGGCTGTCCGTTACTAAACTGCGACAAGTAAGCAAAGCCCGGTCTTGTCGCCTGACGCACGAGATAAGCAGAACGAGTCGCTCCCGGCCTTCTTTCGTCATTCAGAAAATCGATCAACGCCTCTGCTGGCTTGATCCCTGCTCCATGCCCGTAATACAATCCTCTCCCCAGATCCACGACGTTTTCACCTTGCCACCAAGGCTTTGCCGGATTGTAGTCGGGATTGGCAAAATAGAGAATATCTCCTGGCAAAAAGGTATTTGTACTCACCGTTTGCAGGTCCAAATCCTGGTCATATCGCCAGTCGTAGAGTAAGATATCCGCAAACATTCGCTCAAAGTCAGCTGGACGAATCGATCTTAGTGTCGCATGGTACAAAATGATCACCATCGCGGTCGCACATTCCGTCGCGTACATTCTACCATTGCGAAAAATGTCAATGATGCCTTGCGAAGGCAATATACCGTTACGCAGCTGGAATCCGCCAAGCTCCGTCCGGTTCCAATACGCTTCGTTGCATCGAGAATCCACAAATGTAGAAAATTCAATTCCGCTGTCATTGAGCGCAATTGCCGACCTCACCAGATGATCCCGCATCTTTAATTCAAATTGCAGCGCCTCCGGTGTCGGAAACTCAAATACTTCCTGGCTCCGCGCCATCTTGTTGACAATTTCGACCTGTACCCTGTTTAGGCCCCAGCCCGCCGCAAGCGTAGACGGGTTGACCTGTCTCCCTGCAATCCAAATCATGGGTATCCCCCTTCTCACACTCCATCATGATTATGTCTATGCAGGAGTCCAGGTCCATGTGAGCTAGTAGAAACCCCCGCCTGAATAGAAGACGGGGGTCATGCATGGTGTTGTTTATATTTCCGCTTGCTTGATCGAAGACTTCCCTCTCAGCGAAACATTTTTCAGTCGAGAGAAGAGGTAGCATCCCACGATCACAATCACACTGCCCAAAAGCTGAATGGTCGTCATTCTCTCTCCAAGCAAAAAGAACGCCAAAATCGCTGTAAATACGGGATTGAAGTTCAAAAACATCCCGGCAGAAGTCGCTCCTACCCTTTGCACGCCGACGTTCCACATGACCATGCTGACTACTGTCGCCAATACGCCCACGTAGAAAAGAGAAACCCAAAACGACCAGTTCGTATTTTGAACGGTAAACGTCGTCAGATTAAATGGCAGCATCAGCGCGACCCCAAAAACGCCGGAATACAAAGTAGACATCAACGGAGTGACGCTCTGCATTGCCCAGCGAGCACACACCGAATAGATGCCCCACATCGCTACGGCAGCCAACATCCAGAGATCGCCTACATTAAAATGAAGGTTCGCCAGATGTCCCAAATCTCCCTTGCTCAGTACCACTAATACTCCACCAAAAGAGATAAGCATGGCCAGGATCTGCAACGGTCTGATCTTTTCCTTTACGAGCAAAAACGAGAAAATTGCGATGGATACCGGATTTAAAGTAGATAAGAGTCCTACATTCGTCGCATCGGTTCTCTCCAGCGCCCAAAACATGAACAGATTAAACAGCGCAACACCCGTTACCCCCATCAGAATCAGTGGAAGAACAGCCTGCTTGGTAGGCAAGATCCGTTTTTCACGAAACCAGACCATCGGAATCAAACAGACGACAGCGATAATCCAGCGGAGATTGGTCAACGTCATAGAAGAAGCGTGACCGACCAGAAATTTACCAACGACAAAGTTCCCTCCCCATAGCAAGCTTGTACACAGCAAGAGGACGGCATAAATCGGTTTCATATAGCCTCCTTGATGAATGAGTTCATAGTTAGTCTGTCACCTATCATACACCCTTCAGGCGATTTTGGGCGGGCGTAATCCATTTTCCCATGAAAATCAGTTCATCCTGAGTAAAACCCAGTTTGTCGTAAAAGGCTTTATCAAGTGCGTCTTATACATTAAAACTAATAATTATACAATTATTCCTATAGAAAAAGGGGCCGCTTGCAGCCCCTAAAGCTTCCTGACCATGTAGTCCCGTTACACGCCCATCCACGACAGGATGACAGGGAGCAGAATAAACGCCCACACTACCGTCATGACGGCACCAGTAATGACAGCGAGTGTCGCACTACTGCCTTCTAGTTCGCCCAGCTCCAGCGCCTTGGCCATGCCCAAAACGTGAGCGCCCATTCCGTACATCAAGCCTATCGAAACGGGATGACGCAGCTTCAAATGCTTGATGAGAGTCGGTCCCCAAAATACGCCAGCAAAGCTGGTTAGCATCACGAACAATGCCGTCATGGAAGGAATCCCTCCGATTGATTCTGACAATCCTACCGCGATAGGCAAGGTGATCGACCTCGGAATGACGCTAATCGCCGCTTCCTTTCCCAGCCCGAGGAGCATCGACGTCGAGACGCCAGCAAGAATCGCAATGAGTGTACCAACTGCCAGACTGCTCACAATCATCCGCCAGTGCGAGACGAGAATCGCCCAGTTTCGGTAGAGCGGGATCGCAAATGCGACAGTGACCACACCCAGCATCTCATTCATGAAATTTGTGCCTTCCTGGTATTTCTGAAAAGGGGTACCCGTCACGATCAGCAAAAGCATGATGCCTAGAGGTGCCACGATAGCCGGCGAGAATAACAAACCAGGCCTTTTTCGGCTCAACTTTTTGGCCAATACGAAAAAGAGAACCGTCACGAGAAGGCTACATATTTTCCACAGAATCACGTCGTTTCACCTCTCCCAGCTTGAACACCCGCTCAGCTACGACGCCTGTCGAAATCATCACGAGTGCAGCACCACTCACGACGACGATCAAAACGAGCAGCCCTTTGATCCCCAAGAGCCACGGATATTGCATAATACCTGCAATCGCAGGGACGAAGAACAAAATCATCTGGGAGAATACGAGAGCCGCACCTGCCTCTACCCAATGCAGGCGAATCCAGCCCAATTGCAAACAGATAAACAGCAGGGCCATACCAATCAAACTACCCGGAATATGTAACTGCAGCGTCGCAGACAGCCATTTTCCTACCCATGCAAAGACGAACAACAGCAAAATTTGCAGCAGTGCCGAGAGCCACGATTTCATCCTGACCACCTCGATTCCTCATGTTGGTAGGTCCATTCTATCTGGTCTCGGGACTATTCGTACAATACATAAATAACATAAATTCTATTCCATTTGGTTATGGAGACAAATGCTGCTCGGCAAAGGAAATGAAGGCCCTCGCCGCGTGGGAGAGATAACGGTCCTTGCGGTAAATGAGCGCATATTGCCAGTCAATCACAGGAGCTGAAATGTCTACGATACGTAGCTCGCTGTTGTTCAGACGTCTCACGATCGAACGCGGGACGAGCGAGATGCCCAGCTGGGTCGCCACCAGTTCTCCGACGAAGTCCCATAGCGAGCTCATATAGGCGACCCGCGGTTCAAAACCGGAGCGTACACACGCTTGCTTGACTACATCATGGATCGCATACTCCTCGGTAAACAAGATAAACGCTTCATCGCGCAGCTCCGCCAGGCTGACGGACGAGCGCTCTGCGAGCCAATGCTCCCGGTGGGCAATCGCGACCAGGTCTTCTGCCTGCAACGGAACCGCATCGAATTTATCCGTATCGGCTGGAAGAACCGTCAGGCCTACGTCGATGCTTCCTTGCTCCACATGAACTTCCAGCAGCTTGGCACTGTACTCCTTCATCTCGATATCGATGCCGGGATAGCTCTTTTTAAACAAGGCGATGACATTCGGCAGCAAAAACGAGCCCACTGTAGGCATCATGCCCATTTTGACACGCCCACGCTCCATATTACGGACTTCCCCGATGGAAGACGACAAGCTGTCCATCAGCTGGAGCACCTTCGTCGCGTGATCGTAGACGAGCTCACCCGCATCGGTCAGCTCCATTTTTCGTTCCGTTCGATCCAACAGCACGACTCCCAGCTCCTCCTCCAGCGCTTTCATCATTTTGCTGATAGAGGGCTGAGAGACATGCAGCGTATTGGCAGCCTTGGTAAAGCTTTTTTGTTTTGCCACTTCCACAAAGTACTGCAGTTGCCTTATATCCATGAAAAAGCCTCCGTCGCGTCCTGTTTAAGCTCCTTACAGATTACCACAGAGACTGCGCAAAAGCGTACTTGCTCAAGGCTCAACCATCTTTAATCCCGATTCAAACAAAAAAGAGAACCCCTAAAACAGTTGGGTTCTCAAAACTCGAAAGTAAGGTTTCAATATTTTCCATAGCACTTATCTTATCTTTTATTGCACAGTCACCTGTACATTGACCAGCTTTCCGCTGTAGGTAGCAATGACCGTCGTCCGGCCCGCTTTGACAGCCGTAATCTTACCGCCCTCGATCGTCGCGATAGATTGATTCACCGAAGTCCAATCCGCCTTTTCCGTCACGTCTGTTTTCGTTTTGTCCGTGTAGGTGACGGTCGCTTTCAATTCTTTCGTCTCCCCTACCTTTAGGGTTACTTTTTTCACGTCTGTTTCCAGCTTGGACATGACAGCCGCTTCGACAGGAATCGTAACCGTCTTGCCTCCATACTTGGCAGTCAGCTTCGCTTTTCCGGGACCCACTCCTGTGACGACTCCACCTTCAATCGTGACGACTTCTGCATCACTGGTCGTCCACACTGCTTTTTCCGTTACATCTACTTTTTCACCATTAGTTAGGTACGCCGTCAGTTTTAGCGTCTGAGCTACACCTGGATGCACGTACACTTTTTTCTGATCCAATTGCAATTTGGAGATGACGTCCACTTCGACCGGGAGCGTCACCGTTTTGCCGCCGTAGGTGACAGTAATTTTGGTTTTACCGGAACCTACTGCTGTGACGAGACCTTTTTCGACGGTTGCGATCTCACTATTTTCCGTCGCCCACTCTGCCCCGTCTGTGACAGTGGCTGTCGTCTTGTCCGAGTAAGTCGCGGTGGCAGCGACTTGTTTGGTCGTTCCTATGCTCAAAGCAAGCTTCTTTTGATCGAGAGCCAGCTTGGAAATCACTTCAATCTCGACGGGAATCGTAACAGACTTTCCAGCGATGCTCGCCTTGATTTTGGCCTTGCCAGCATTCACGGCTGTCACCAGTCCTGCTTCTACGGTTGCGATCTCGCTGTCCGACGTGCTCCATTCGGCTATCTTGGTGACGTCCTCCGTCTTTTTATCAGAGTAGTGGGCCGTCAAAGTAAGCTGCTGGGTCCCCTCTTTTTTCAGTTTGACTGCTTTCGTATTAAACGTGAGCTTGGTGATCTTCTTTTCGCTGATCGTTGATGTTGCCGCCTTTGCATACAGAGGCAAGTGACCTGCTCCAGACAATGTCACTCCGAAAGCGACTACTGCTGCGAGCATCGCCTTTTGCCAACCGCGCAGGTGCTTGCGGTGCTTACTCATGTCGATCTCTCCTTCGCGCTTATCTACCACTTTTTTCTATATCGGCAATAAGCGGGCGCGAATGAATAAGCAAATGCACTTTATTACCTGCCTCCGCTCACATTGAGGATTTCACCCGTGATGTAATTCGCCGCATCAGATGTGAGAAAAGCAATCATCTGGGCGACATCTTTGGGTGTCCCGGCTCGTTTCAACGGTACTCCAGGCAAAAAGTGCTGTAGCCGCTCCCCGGAGGAAAACTTTTCATGCCACTGTGTATCGATTACGCCAGGTGCGACAGCATTGATGAGTATCCCCTGATCGGCAAATTCCTTCGCCATTCCGATTGTAAGTGTATTGACGGCGCCTTTGGCAGAAGCGTAATGTACACTCTCTCCCGCTCCCCCGAAGCGGGCTGCGCCAGAGGAAATGTTGATGATCTTGCCCTCCTTGCGCGGCAGCATCTCGCGCAGTACGGCTTGCGAGCAAAAAAGAACACTTTTGACATTCACCGCGTACGTCCTGTCCCACAGATCATCCGTAAGCTCCATGAACGTGCTCGGCTGGATGCCCGCTCCAGCGTTGTTCACCAGCACATGAATGGCCCCAAACTGATCGAGAACCTCTCCGACCATGCGGTTGACTTGTTCCCTGTCGGATACGTCCGCCGAAAAGAGAGCGCATTCTCCTCCCTGTTCTTGGATCACGGCAGCAGCTTCTTCTGCTCCGCGCTTGTTGGAGTGGTAATGAATCGCTATTTTTGCTCCCCGTGATGCCAATAGCTCAGCTGTCGCACGTCCGATTCCCGAGCTGGCTCCTGTGATCAGTACTACCTTCCCTTGTAAATCGTGCATGTTCCGTCCCCTCCACTCGTTCTACTTATCATAATCGGCATTCGCCAATTCGTAGATGGCTCTCGCATACATCGCTGCAGAGAGCAGCAGGTCTTCCACCTCGATATACTCATCTGCCTGGTGAGCCAGCGAGGTCTTTCCCGGGAACAGCGGACCAAATGCGACCCCGTTGCCAATGTGGTATGCGTAAGTGCCTCCGCCAGTTGACAGCAGTGTGGGCACAAGCCCAGTCGTGTCCTGATAAATTTGCTGCAAAATGCCGATCATCGGATGGTCCTTCGCCACGTGATGTCCCTTTTTCAAAAGCGGCGGTTCCATGGCAAACCCGTACTTCCCTACCTGTTTCGTGATCGTGTCCAAAATCCGGCTGGCTTCATCGGTCACCGGATACCGCAGGTTGATGTAAAAAAAGGACTCACCCTCTGGCTCGAATTGCAGGATGCCGCTATTGATGGTGAGCGCACCGGAAATCTCATCCTCATTGGCAATTCCGAGAGCCACCCCCGCGTAATCCTCAAACAGGTACGTTTCCACACAGTGCAGGAAACGCTCGGCATCTGGCTGAAAGGATAGCGGTGCGAGAAAATGAATCAGCTCTAGTGCAGCGTTGACTCCGAGCTGCGGTTCCATCCCGTGGGCTGCTTTGCCTTCCATTTCGAGTATGATCTGCCCCGCTTCTATTCGTGATATTCCCCTGCGCCCTCTAGACTCGCAATAAGCCGTGTACTCCGCCGCTAGCTCACCCAGACTCCCTGCTTCTCCCGCTATAATGGCACGCGCTGATTCTGGCACCATGTTGGCAGTCCCACCCCCGAAAAAGGAGTGCAGGTACCATTTCCCCTCAAGACCTACAGGTGCGTGTTCTACCGACCTCTCCAGCATCACCCTCGTGTTGATCTGTCCTTTTTCGGCATGAACGATGGGGTAGTCCGCGTCCGGCGTGAAGCCTGCAATTGGCAGCTTTTCCGTCTGACGGTAGCGTGCCATACAGCGGCTCCCGCTTTCCTCGTCCGTACCAAAGATGAACCGGACATTGTGCTTGAGCGGAAGTCCCAGCTCCTTGACGATTTTGAGTCCGTAGTAAGCAGCGAGAGTTGGACCCTTGTCATCGATGGCTCCACGCGCATGCAGCTTTCCATCCCGTATCGTCGGCTCATATGGCGGTGAGGTCCAATTGCCTGTCGCCGCGACAACGTCCAAATGCCCCAGAACGGCAATATAGCCATCCTCTGCCGAGCCTCCCAGCTCCGCGTATCCGACATACCCATCCAGGTTGGCGGTACGGAAGCCATGCTGTGCGGACAGATCAAGCATGTAGCCGAGTGCTCTGCCGATTTCCTTCCCCATCGGCGCCCCCGGTCCGCTCGTCTCTAGATTTTTGACGCTGGGTATGCGCAAAAGCCCATCTAGATCCTGCAACAGATCCTCTTTTCGTCTGTTCACTTCTTCATACCAGTTGATCATACCCATCCTCCTCGATCTAAAAAACCATCCGATCGGCTCGGATGGTAGGTCTTCCGTTGTTATTTGCTATTGTTCAAATCGTACGGCGTCTCTTGGTAGACGTAGTAGTTCAGCCAGTTGGAGAACATCAGATTGGCATGTGCCCGCCAGGTGACGATCGGCTGGCGGCTCGGATCGTCCTTGGGATAGTAATTTCTCGGTACAGCGATGTCCAATCCTTTGTTAATGTCCCGTTGATACTCATCTTGCAGGCTCGTTGGATCATACTCGGAGTGCCCTGTCACAAAAATTTGCCGTCCATCCTTGGTGGCGACGACGTAAATACCGGACTCCTCGGACTCAGACAAGATTTCCAGCTCCGACACTTTTTCGATGTCTTCCCGACGATTTTCCGTATGTCGGGAGTGCGGGATGTAGAAATAGTTGTCAAACCCACGGAACAGCTTTACGTTTTGCTTGTTCAACGTATGCGGGAAAATTCCGAACATCTTATCCGGCAATGGATGCTTGGGAACACCGAAGTGATGGTACAGTCCCGCTTGTGCTCCCCAACAAATATGGAGAGTCGAGGTGACATTCGTCATCTTCCAATCGAGGATTTCCTGTAGCTCCTTCCAGTACGTCACCTCGTCAAATTCCAGTTGTTCCACCGGTGCGCCTGTGATGACCATTCCGTCAAAGCGTTGATCCTTGATTTCTTCAAACGTTTTATAGAACATCGACAAATGCTCTTCCGATGTGTTTTTGGAGGTGTGGCTGGACATGTGAAGTAGCACGATTTCCACCTGCAGCGGTGTATTCCCCAGGAGGCGGAGCAACTGAGTTTCCGTCGTTTCCTTGACTGGCATCAGGTTTAAAATGACGATGCTCAGCGGCCGGATGTCTTGCGTGAAGGCCCTGCTCTCCTTCATCACGAAAATATTCTCCCCCGCCAGTATTTCCGTTGCTGGCAGCTCGTCAGGCAATTTAATTGGCATGTGTATCCCCCTTCCCATCCTTTGCAAATGCAGGCAGAAAAAATAATAATCCGACTAATTCGACAAAAATACATTCCTACCTGCTAGGATAATAGGTAGAAATAAAAAAAGCAACGTCCATCCACAAAGGAGCATTCCAGTGGAGACGTTGCTTTCACCTTTATTTTTTCATGTGTTCTTTCATCAAGCGATTTTTCGTTTCCCAGACGTCATCACTCATGTACAGTCGGTAGTGCTCCGGATTCAGCATCCGCAAATACTCCGGCCAGAACAGCTTCAGCTGCTCACGATGATACACACGAATTTCTTCTAACGATGGCAGGTCGTAAACCAGCTTTCCATTCAGGAAGACCGGAATCAGGAGCGATTCTGCTCTGTACTTCTCTAGCTGCTTATTCAAATAAGGGTGGCTCGGATTGAACAGGTGCAGGGAAGCTCCCGCCGGCACCTGCTCCTCTTGCGGGAAGCATAAGTAGTCGGCGATCGCCTTGTTCGTCTCAGGATCGATCAGGCGATACATATCCTTGATTCCCGGATTCGTCACTTTCTCCGGATTGCCAGAGATCTTGATAGTCGGCAAGTAATCCCCGTCCGCGCCCTCTCTCGCTACCAGCTTGTAGACACCACCCAATGTCGGTTGGTCTGCCGCCGTAATCAGCTGCGTACCGACTCCCCAGCTGTCCACTCGGGCACCCTGTACCTTGAGGCTCAGAATGGTGTGCTCATCGAGATCGTTGGACGCGACGATCTTGACGTAAGGAAGCCCCGCTTTGTCCAGCATCTCCCTTGTCTTGATTGACAAGTAAGCGAGGTCACCGCTATCCAGCCTCACCGCAGACAGTTGTTTTCCTTCTGCCTCTAACTTCTTGCCCAGCGCAATCGCGTGAGGAACTCCACTGTTCAACGTATCATATGTATCCACGAGCAAGGTCACTTGGCCTGGCAGTGCTTGCGCGAATCGCTCGAACGCTTCTTCCTCGCTCTCAAAGCTCTGTACCCAGGAATGGGCGTGCGTTCCTTTGGTCGGAATGTTAAACATTTTCCCAGCCAGCATGTTGGATGTAGCGTCAAAGCCAGCCAAATAAGCCGCTCTCGTTCCCCACAGAGCAGCGTCTGCTTCCTGTGCCCGTCGCGTCCCAAATTCCATGAGAATATCGGAGCCTGCTACATTTTTAATCCGAGAAGCCTTGGTCGCAATCAGCGTTTGGTAGTTCATGTAGTTCAAGAGCGCGGTCTCTACCAGCTGTGCTTCCATCATTCGGCCTTCGACGCGAATCAACGGCTCATTGGGGAATACCAGGGTCCCTTCCTTTACAGAAAACAGCGAACCCATAAAACGCATGCTTCGCAGTTCTTCCAGAAAAGCAGGGTCGTAATTCTCCTCCTGCTCACTCAAATAGACGAGATCGCTCTCTTCAAAGCGCAGGTTTTTTATGTAATCGACGATTCTCTCCAGCCCAGCCGATACCGCGTACCCATTGCCAAAGGGCAGCTTGCGGAAATAAGCTTCAAATACCACTTTGCGATTGTGTGTCCCGTTGATCCAATGGGCATACATCATATTGATTTGATATTTATCTGTGTGCAAAACCACACCCGATGATTGCATGGGACATAAGCCTCCTGTGTCTTCCTTTCCACCATCATACCAGAACCTCTAGAGGATGTCCCCCTGGGCAGTGGTAGCAACTGGGGATTTGTTATAGTATGAAGGGAGTGCACATGTTGGGAGTGAAAGAGATGTCAGAAAAAAAAATCGTATACGTGAGCAAAGGCTTACCGAAGAACAAGCTGTACAACGGACAAGAATTTCGCTCTGGCATATGGAAGGAACAAACGGACGAATTGCATGTCCACGCGCACCAGATCGCAGAGGACGATGTGGCAAACCCTGCGTACCATGGTGGTCCCGACCGCGTCGTCTGCCTCTATCCTTTTGAACATTATGCCCATTGGGAGAAGGAATTCGATCAACCATTAGAAAAATCGGCATTCGGTGAAAATGTGACGGCTGAAAATATGCGCGAGGACCAGGTCTGTATCGGGGATATTTTCCAGTTCGGGGAAGCGATCCTGCAAATCACGCAAGGCCGTTATCCTTGTGCTACCATTAATAAACGAAACCAGAACAACCTGCTGCTGAAACAAATTATTGCGACCGGGTATACCGGCTACTTTTTCCGTGTCCTGCAGGAAGGCACAATCAAGACAGATTCTCCTATTGTCCAATTGTCTGCTCATCCCCTACAGGTGAGCGTAGCCTCGATCCACCACCTGTACTTCCACGAGAAAACTCCAGATCCAAAGGTGTTAGAGCGCATGCTCGAAGTGGAAGAGCTCGCCTTGCCCTGGCGCAATAAACTGCTCGAAAAGCAGCAAAAGTCATGAAAGGAATCGTTCCATGCGAATCAATAAATACATAAGTGAAACCGGCTTTTGCTCGCGCAGAGAATCAGACAAGCTCATCGAAGCCAAACGGGTGACGATCAATGGCAAACTGGCTGAGCTGGGAAGTACTGTCGAACCCGGTGACGACGTACGCATCGATGGACAACCTGTTGGCACCAAGAAAAAAGCCGTCTACATCGTCCTGAACAAACCTGTCGGCATTACCTGCACGACCGAATTGCATGTAAAAGGGAATATTGTTGATTTCGTGAACCATCCAGAGCGAATTTTCCCTATCGGCCGATTGGACAAGGACTCCCAAGGTCTGATTCTGCTCACGAATGACGGAGATATCGTCAATAAAATATTGCGGGCCGAAAACAATCACGAAAAAGAATACATCGTCACCGTCGACAAGCCGATCACACCGCAATTTGTGCAAGGCATGTCCAGTGGCGTCCGAATCCTCGGGACCGTCACCAAGCCTTGCAAGGTCACCAAAATCAGCGATCGCGTCTTCAAGATCATCCTCACCCAAGGCCTCAACCGACAGATCAGACGGATGTGCCAAGCATTCGGCTATCAGGTGCGCCAGCTGAAACGAGTACGGATCATGAATATTCAACTGGACAATCTCAAGGTCGGACAATGGCGCGACCTGACCCATCAAGAGCTAGAAGAGCTAAATAAAAATTTGTAAGACGAACAGGATCGAGCGGTTTCATTTGCTCCTTCCTGTTTTTCATACCCACATTCATTTTCAAGAATATTTCGCATTTACATCCCTGCACCGTCCCGCTACTATATAGGGCATAAGTCGGTTTCTCCCAAGCCAACAAAAAACATAGAAAAGAGGTGGAGAGAACCACTCATCCTCGTGATGGGATGGATCTCATGGCTGATGAAATTGGTTTGCGTCGATTGCAACAAGGAATATCCTGCTCCATTCTTTGACTATCAATGTGAGTGTGGTGGACTGTTTGATATCATTCACGACACCAAGCATCTGGACGCAGAACAGCTGAAACGCGTCTTTCACGACCGCTTGTCAGATCGCATGACGCCTTATGCAAGCGGGGTCTGGCGCTACAAAGAGCTCATCTTTCCTGAACTCGCGGAAGAGCATATCACCACCAAATACGAAGGAAACACTGGCTTGTACGCTTCTGAGCTGTTGCAGACCTACACTGGCAATCGCAAAGTATTGCTGAAAGCACAGAGCGAAAATCCGAGCGGTTCTTTTAAAGATAACGGCATGACAGTCGCTGTTTCTCACGGACGTTCGCTCGGCTATCAGCGCTTTACCTGCACATCTACAGGAAATACCTCCTCTTCCCTCGCTATGTACGCGAGTATCGCACAAGGCGAGTCCTATGTATTCGTCCCGAACAAAAACATTTCCCTCAATAAAGTACTGCAGACACTCGCTTACGGTGCCAAGGTCATCAGCTTTGATGGCACCTATGACGATGGCATACGGTTCTACGAGCGTCACAGCAAGGAGCTCGGACTCTATATTTGCAACTCGATCAATCCATTCCGTATCGAAGGCCAAAAGAGCATCGTGTATGAAATCGCCCAGTACCTCAACTGGAATTTGCCTGATTGGGTCGTCATTCCCGGCGGCGCATTGAGCAACGTCACTGCACTGGGAAAAGGCCTCCAGGATCTCAAGACTCTCGGGTTGATCGACAAGCTTCCCCGCGTCGCGCTCGTCCAGGCAGACGGAGCAAGTCCGTTTCATCAGATGGTGTCGGAAGGACGAAGCGAGCTGATCCCTGAACCACATCCATACACGCGTGCTTCTGCCCTCAACATCGGCAATCCTCCTAGCTGGAAAAAAGCGCTACGTACAATTGAGGAGACTCGCGGTGTGACGTGCTCGGTAACGGATCAAGAGATTTTGGATGCCAAAGCGCTGGTCGACAAAAGCGGAATTGGCTGCGAGCCTGCCTCTGCCGCGACGGTCGCTGGTCTGCGCAAGCTCGTTTCCCAGCAAATCATCGACAAGGACGAGACTGCCGTCTGCATCCTGACGGGGAACATGCTGAAAGACACCGATGCGCTGCATGAATACCACTTGGGTGCATCGTCGAAAGGTGCCTTCTGCAACACCATACAGCCTGCCGAGCTTTCTTTGCAGAACATCGCCAATCTCTTGTAGAAAGCGTGGGTGAGAACGACTATACGAAATCATCTAGATCTCATGACCATTCAAGCCGAGGTGTTGTTCGTTCACGATCGTAACGGACGTTTGATAGGCATCAATGAACCGGATCGTCAGCCAGCCCCGCGGCTTTTTTGGGGACAGACCAGAACAGGTCACGTACTGAGATTTCAAAGGGATGTGCCGGATCATACCATTGCAGAGATTCAGGCTATCATGAACCGGGATGAGACACCTGAAAAGCTATCCCACGTGATCCGGACTTTTGAAAAAGAACAGCCTATCAACCGTATTTGGATGGGCCCCGCCTATGCTTGCCTTACTGGCGTTACATCCCCAACCGGTGCGATCTTGGTCACGGAGCAGAATCAATCTGCTTTGGAAGCAGGGTTCTCCCGTTTATTATCTGAACTTCCCTTTCGAAAGCCTTGTTATATGGTGACAGAGAACGACGTCGCTGTATCTGTATGCTTTTGTGCCAGAAGTACGGACAGAGCAGCAGAAGCGGGTGTAGAAACCTTGGAGGATTACCGCGGGAGAGGATATGCAGCCCTCACCGTATCCTCGTGGTGCAGAGCCATCTATGAATCACAGCGGATTCCTCTGTATAGCACCTCATGGGACAACTATGCTTCCATGTCCGTTGCCAAGCGCCTGAACTTCACTCTCTATGGAACAGATATTTCGATCTACTAAAAGAAATGACGAGCTTTTCGAGCATCCCTAGTTCTATATAAAAAAGGCAGCCTAACACCACTCTTTTCCATGTGTTTGAGGCTGCATTTTATTTTGTCATTTGGAAGGAGAACCTGCTTTTTACCTGTCGAAACTCCAAAAATCTTTCCCGGGAAATCGACAGCGCGATAAATCTAGCTATTGTCTAAAAATGTTTCCCATTCGCGTAGTAGCTTTCCTTTTGATAAGCGATAAACGCCATTTCCACCTCGGGGATGTCGAGTGACAGGATGTGCCGTGTGACGATTTCCGCAAACTGATCGCGCGTCTGCTGCCCGCGCTCGAACCATGCTACCTCGACGAACGGATAGGACTCCACCACTTTTCCGCCAAAGACGCCTGTCGTATGTAAACATTCGATCGTGAAATTGTCCGTGCCGCATCCGCAGAGAACGGCCAGTTCCTCGAGTAACGGCTCACTGATCGTTGCCATTTGTTCTGCCTTGATGCCTCGTACGATTAATTGTGGCATATGGATCTCTCCTCTTTATTTGTCGTGGGGATAATGTCTCTCCTAATCATACTCTTGCCGCCAACTCCTGAGTAGCTGATTTCTCTATCTTTTTTCTATACTTGGCTGTGTCTATTTTCAGTTAGCTCAGTCCATAGTGACGGGGGAGGTTGGTATGGACACTTTCACTGCGGCACCCTGAGAGCGTCCCAAAACTTTTAGAAAAGCCCGATGAGACGGATCAGTTCGCGCTGTAGCCACTTTCTCGACAGACTTAAAAGCATGTTTCGTTTTTTACTCTATCTTTTTTCGAGATGGCCTGTACCATTCGCGAACGTTGAAACGTATCTTCTTTTGTTCCTTACGAGTCGGTAAGGAAAGGCTTACTATTTCACGTCTTTTGTATTAAAGTGTATGAGGGACAACTCCTATAAAAACTCGCGCCCAAACTAGAGAGGCGTTTTTGGAAAGGTGAGTAACCATGGATCTTTGGCAAATCTTCGTGGCGTTTGTGTTGGGACTCGTAGAAGGACTCACAGAATTCGCGCCCGTCTCTTCAACTGGGCACATGATTATCGTCGATGATATTCTGTTGCATTCAAAAACTCTGTTTTCGCCAGAAGTCGCGAATACCTTCAAGGTGGTCATCCAGCTCGGCTCCATTTTAGCAGCCGTCATCGTCTTTAAAGATCGTTTTCTCAGTCTGCTCGGTCTTAAAAAAATCTCCCCAGATGGCAACGGTCCTGGACACAAGCTCCGTTTGTCGCAAGTCTTTGTAGGACTTTTACCTGCCGCCGTATTGGGATTGCTGTTTAATGATTACATTGATGAGTATCTGTTCTCGATAAACACCGTATTGATCGGGCTCGTGGCAGGGGCTGTCCTGATGATCGCAGCCGACTGGTTCCGTCCAGGCAAGCCGAAAGCAGCGAGTGTGGACCAGATTACGTACAAGCAAGCTCTCATTATCGGTTTGTTCCAGTGTATTGCCCTTTGGCCTGGTTTTTCCCGCTCCGGTTCTACCATTTCTGGCGGGGTTCTATTGGGTCTGAGTCACCGTGCGGCATCCGATTTTACCTTTATCATGGCGGTTCCTGTCATGGCGGGTGCCAGCTTTCTGTCGCTCTTGAAGCATTGGCAGTACATCACCGCTGATACTCTCCCCTTCTTCATCGTCGGGTTCATCAGCGCCTTTCTATTTGCCTTGCTAGCGATTCGCTTCTTCCTGAAGCTGATCAACAAGATCAAGCTGGTACCATTCGCTCTGTATCGCATCGTGCTGGCTGCTGTTATTTTCTTCTTGGTCATGTAGTCTGCTAGGACAAGCCTTACAAAAAAGCTGCCTTCCCGTTCACTCATGAATGGGGGCAGCTTTTTTATGTCTACGAGACGAGCTTCACTTTATGGGTCGATTCTGGATTGAGCGTGGTATACCCAGGCGAATCAGATCCTCACGGCGAAGTCAGCGCCATGCCGTTCGTTGCGCTTTCTCCTTGCTGCAATTGATACATCTGAAAGTACTTCCCTTTTTTCGCCATCAGGTCGTCGTGCTTGCCTCGTTCCACGATGGTACCCCGATCCAATACGAGAATCTGGTCGGCATTTTTGATCGTGGATAAACGGTGGGCAATGATGAATGTCGTCCTCCCTTTTTTCAGTACTTCCAAGGCCTCCTGGATGACCCCTTCTGTTTCGGTATCAATGCTCGCCGTAGCTTCGTCCAATACGAGAATGGCTGGATCAAATGCGAGTGCACGGGCAAATGAAATGAGCTGACGCTGCCCGGCAGAAAGGGTACTACCCTTTTCGATGACCGGCTCATCGAAACCTTTTGGCAACGTGCGAAGTAACTGATCTGCTCCCACGTCACGCAATGCTTTCTCCGCTCTTTCCCGTGAAATCGCCGGGTCCTCCAGTGTCACATTGGAGAGAATCGTACCCGTGAATAAAAACGGATCTTGCAAGACGATCCCCATATGCTGCCGAACCTGCTGCTTCGTCATGTCCTGCACATTTCGACCGTCGATCATGACTGCTCCCTGATTGACGTCGTAAAAACGGAACAACAGATTGATAATGGAGCTTTTCCCCGAACCGGTATGACCGACCAGAGCAACCGTTTCTCCAGGCCAAGCTTCAAAAGATACCTGCCGCAAAACGTATTGGTCGGAATGATAAGCAAACGTGACGTTCTCAAAGCGGACATTCCCCTGATAGCACGGAATTTTCCCCGGATCGACGGCAATCCCTTCCTCGTCGAGCAGTTCAAACACTCGCTCCGCCGCGACCCGCGCTTGCTCCAGCAAAGCCAGCTGGTTGACGATTTGAGTGATCGGTTGAAACAGTCGATTGAGGTAATCGACAAACGCGTACATCACCCCGAGCGTGAACAGGCTCCCTATTCCCATAGATGCTCCACCCACGTACCAGATGAACAAAATAAACGCGGTGTTACGCAGCAGTTGCACCAGATTGAAAGACGCCACAGAGTTGAATCGCTGCATCTTTTTTTGATAGGTGAAGATCTCTTCATTGAGCTCGTCGAATTCCCTTTTGGTTTCTTTTTCTCTGCGAAACGCCTGAATAATTGCCATTCCTTGAATCGATTCGTTGATCATGGCATTGATGTCACTGAGCCGGCTGCGTATGACATGGTTGTAGGCAGCGGCATACTTCCGATACAGAATGACCCAGACCACCATGATCGGTAAAATAGTGAGACAAACCAGCGCCAGCTTCACATCGAGCAAGAAAAGAGCCGTAAAAATACCGATCAAATAAATGCAGCTGCTAAAAAACTGATCGAGCACCTTGGTGAAGAGCTCACGTACCGCCTCCGTATCATTGGTGACACGGGCTACCACTTTTCCCGCAGGCAGGTTATCAAAATAAGTAATCGGCAAGCGCTGAATGTGAGCGAAGACATCTACCCTCAGCCTGCGAATGACCTGATTCGCTGATTTTTGCAGCATGAACTTTTGACCGTAATGGAAGAGGGACGCCAACGCGAGCAACCCCATATAGATGCCTGCCAGCATCAACAATCCACTGGTCTCCGGGCGGAAAAAGCCAAATACCTCCTGGTTGGTCAATTTCTGTGCCGGATACACAGCATTCCCGGAATCATTCACGATCGTCAGTGTCCCGTTTTGTACCTCTCGCTTGCCATCTGCTGCAATCGGTTGACCGACAAAAAAATACCCACGCCCGACTTGCAACACACGAACTTGATTCCCCAATCGCTCCCCTTCTGTCAGGTGGTCTTGGCGGGTGTACCACTTCCCTTGATACAAAGCAGAATCGTCTCGCTGTTCTGTCTCGTACCACGGAAGCTCAATCCCCAGTATATGAGTATCAATCATCTTTTTAGCTAGAAAGGGTCCTGTCAGCTCTGCTGCCACCGCGATGGATAACATCAGCAAGCCTAACAGGATGGTCTTCTTAAAATAAGCTGCGTAGCGAAATAATCGCTTTCCTGTTGACATGGAATCACTCGCCCTCCGTCAATTGTGCTTCCATCTGTTGCCGTTCATATTGCTCCTTGTACCACCCGCCACGTTCGAGAAGCTGCTCGTGTGTACCTTCCTCGATGATTTGCCCTTCATCGAGTACGAGCACCCAATCTGCATGCTTTACTGCGGACAGGCGATGCGTCGTAATCATCGTGGTCTTGCCCGCGCGCTCACGGCGAATATTCGCAATCATTTCCGCCTCTGTCTTGCCGTCTACGGCCGACATGGCATCATCGAGAATCAGGATCTCTGGCTGAACGAGCAATGCCCGTGCAATCGACACCCGCTGCTTTTGACCACCAGACAGCGCTACCCCTCTTTCCCCGACGATTGTTTCTACCCCCTCAGGCAAAAATTGCACGTCGCGAGCAAAAGCAGCTAATCGCAGAGCCTCCTGCATCTCTTCCTCTGTCCCAGTCTTATTTCCGAACAGCACATTTTCCCGCACGGTTTTGGAGAACAAGATCTGCTCTTGGGGAACATAGCCGATCCAGCGCTTCAGCTGATCGAGAGCGATTTGCTCCAGGGGAGTGTCCGAGATGGATACGCTTCCCGTGCCGAGCGGATATTCCCGCAAAAGCTGGCGTACCAGCGTGGTCTTCCCGCTGCCAGTCCGTCCTACGATGCCGAGCGTCTGGCCCCGTTTCAAAGAAAAGGAGATGTCCCTGAGCTGATCGACTTGCGCAGATGGATAACGGAAGGAGACCCGATCAAAATGAATGGTCTGCGGAATCGCTGGCTGTTGAGGCTGTTCGTGGTCCGTCACATCAGCCTGATACGCAAGTGTTTCATTGACACGATCGAGCGAAGCACTGCCCCGCTGCATGACGTTGATCAGTTCTCCGATCGCAAACATCGGCCAGATGAGCATCCCCAAATAGACGTTGAAGGAGACCAGCTTACCGAGTGTCAGCTCCTGATGAAAGACGAGATAACCACCGTAGATCAAGCCGATCATATAGCAGATTCCCACAAGAATTTTCACGGTGGGTTCGATGAGAGAGTCTACTTTGGCGACCGCGATATTTTTTTCATACACATCGTCGGTCATCGAGCGAAATCGCTTTTCATCCGCCGTTTCCTGCACGTAAGCACGAATGACCCTGACCCCGGAAACCGATTCGAGCACTTGGTCGTTCAGCTCACCAAAGGAATCCTGAGCCTGAGAAAATCGCACATGGATCTTCTTCCCATACTGATTGATCGCGTAAGCCATCAGCGGCAACGGCAAAATGGAGGCCAATGTCAGTTTCCAGCTGACGAAAAAACCCATCGTTAAAATGATGACACTAGTAAAGCTAGCTGAGTCCACCAGGGTCAAAATACCAAAGCCCGTCGTCATCGACACGGCCTTTAAGTCGTTCGTTGCGCGCGCCATCAGGTCTCCCGTACGATTTTTTTGATAAAAGGTAGGAGTCATCTTCAGGAAATGGGTCATTAGCTTGGAGCGCAGTGTCCGTTCTGCCAAAAACGCCCCTCCAAACAATTTGTTTACCCAGACGAGATTGACCAGATAGAGCACGACCGCAAGTACCGCATAAAACAGAATAATTTGAAACATTCTTTCCGCCGTCATCGTCCCTAGCTGGAGCTCGTCGATCGCTACACCGATGATTTTCGGGGGAACGACTTCTAGGATGCCACCCAAGATGAGCAACAGAATCGCTATGATGTATTGCTTTCTATGCTCCCGAAAAAACCAATCAAGCTTTGTCAAAACGGAAAACATCCGCTGTCAGCCCCTCTCCTGTGTCAACTATCATTTCCTCTGTCTTCTTACCTGATGGACTATTTGCGGAATAAAAAAAGGCACATCGCCCGTAAGCAATCTGCCTTTTCTTCTATGTGAATAGAAAAAGCGCCGGTTACGAAGACAGGTAACCTGCGCCATTGTGTGAGTGGAGGATAAAACCTAAACCTACATTACTCGCCCATATGGTGTGGTTACGTCATGTATGTAGTTTTGTTTACGTAGATCATTCAACAAAATCATGACAACCCCACCTTTCCAAAAAATGTTGTTAATTTCCAATTAATACATTCTGAACTTTATCATCCCTGCTGTATCCATGTCAATAAAACATTTTTAATGAATGAGCCCTGTTCCCTTGATTTGCACCTCTACCTTCGGACGAAAGGTAATGCGAGAATAATCCTTTTCCCAATCCAGGTTCGTCCATACCTCCGGATAAAAGGCCATCAACTGGCGTCCTATACCATACAGATCGCATCTGGCTTCTTGGATCTTGTGCAAAACTTTTTCAGCATCCTTCGTTAATTGTTCGGATAGTTGTTTATTGAGCTGGTTAAATTGTTCTTCGGTAATCAATTGGTTATGCGGATATTCTACTACGGTGACCTTTAGTTTTGCACGCAAGTGAACGATGATCTTCGGATGAGAGGAGCCCTCCACTTGTACGTCCAGTTTCCGTTTTGATCCTCCTATTAGCATATTGATATAGGCAAGGGGTCGCAGCTTTTCATCCCCACTGATTTTTTTTGAGATTCTCGCCCCCTTCATATCCAGCTTAGAAAAGATCATGCTGAGAAGTGATTCTTCCGGAGTCAGGGTCCCCGTCATCTCTTTGTCATGGATCAAAATGCTTCCGATCACGGCTGGATCCCCTCCAACCATACCCATGTAAGGGATCATCATGTCCTCCCCCCGATCCAACAGAGATGGATAGATCGATTGGAGTGTCGCCTCTGGTATGACCCGTCTTTCTACTTGACTCTCCAACAATTCAACCAAGTATGAACCGACCAACGGATCTTTTGTAGACACTTGCTCCATAAGCTGTTTTGCCTCACCCTTTACTACTGCAATCTTTGCCTGTAATCCCCCCATCGGATCTCGATAGAGGATATCGAGTGTCGTGTAGAGATCCTTTTTCGCTAGCTTCTCGCCAATCAACACTACTTGGTTTTTTGAGTCGTCTATCGTTTCCGATGTTTTTCTGTCCATCATCAACGCTGTTTGATTAACGCTGTCACCAACGGCTGAAATCACATTCTTTTGCTTGCCGCCCGTAATACCAGATTGCTGCGATGAAGAGGAGGAAGCTACCTGCTTAATCGCTGGAGTCAATAAGGCATATGAATTTTGGATTTTCCCCTCCTCCACCAAATCCCGACCGATACAAATAATTAAGTTTCTATCCTTTAATATTCTTTCATCCCAACATCCAGAGAGGCAGAGAATCGCGAGGATACCTGCTAAAAACACAGATGTTTTCATGCAGCCTTCTGCCTCCCCTTCCCTTTTTGCCAATAAGAAACCACAAGTAAAAATCCTGGAATCAAGAGGAAGATGACTGGGCTGAACGTCGCTAGCAGGTGCGCCATCTTATCCGTAACAAAAGGGTCATCCACCCATTGCGCTATCGCAAAGGGAATCATCGAGACTACTACTGCTACCCTTGTGTGGCTTCGTCTTTTCAGCATATGAGAGATTCCGACAGCGCTAAAAAAAATGAAGATAGCAGAAGAACTGATGATTTTCGTTATCCAAAACGATAGAAAAATGAATTCCAACCGCTCAATCACAATGAACGATAGGGCCTTTAACATATACAACACGGGCTCGGGAATAAGTGTAAGTTGCTTCGCGTTAAAAAAAGTGATGGCAGCAAAAATAGTCATGGTATACAACAGTGTGACAAAAAGATTGGCTGCCATCAGCTTTTTCAAAATCCCCTTCGTGGAGCCTTGCACGTAAGGAAAAAGCACAAGAATCGCTTCGAATCCGGTCATGGCCAGAATCGTACTCTTCATCCCTGAAAGAATCTCGGTGTAGCTCGCCTGTCCCATTGGAAGTAAATAAATCAAATGACCTTTTGAGAGAGCGAGTATGAGCAAAACAATAACAGGGATGAGCAAAAAACTCAGGATGGAATAAAACCGCGCAATGACCTGAAGGCTCTGCTTACATAAATAAGCCGAGACCAAAAACATCAGCCCCAGCAGGATCCACTTCGGTGTATTGGGGTAGGCCCATTTACTGATGATGGCATAATAGTCGATTTGAATGAATGTTGCGATGAACAAAAAATACCCGATGTAACACAGATTGATGAGTGATCCAAAAAAGACCCCTAGTCGTTCCGTTGTCATTGTGAACAAATTTGATCCGGGATTTCTGCACATCAGCACCCAGTATCCAACAACCAAAATCTGTACGATGAACCCGGATAACAGCATCGCTATCCAGCTATCCCCTTTTGCTGATAGATGGACTTCATAGGGAAGTGATAGAATACCTGCACCTACTTGAGCTTGGATGATGACGAAAAATAGTTGTAAAGGAGAAATTTTCCTATTCTCTGGGATCATCTGGTTGCCACCCTCGAGATATCGTCTCTTGCGTGCTTTTTTGGGGTGCTGCATCTACAGGTCTGTTGCTCATTTTCCACATGGGAAATCGGACAAATGTGTCTTTTAGATTCCTCCATTTGACTGTGGAAAGGGGGGCTAAATAAGGTGTGCCAAAGGACTCCAGCGCACACAAATGAATGAGTAGCAGCGTAAAGCTCAAAACAATGCCCAGCAAACCGATCGTGGCTGCAGAAATCATGAATCCGAAGCGCAACAGCCGAACTGCTGTCCCCATTTCGTTTGACGGGACGACATACGCCGCAATCGCTGTGATTGCCACTACGATGACCATGATATTGGAGACAAGATTTGCCTGTACGACTGCCTGGCCGATCACGATGCCCCCAATCACTCCAATGGTTTGTCCGAGCGGTGATGGCAAGCGAATACCAGCTTCCCGAATCAATTCGATGGTGATTTCCATGATGAATGCTTCAACCAAGGGAGGATAGGGAACCTTATCGATCGATTGTTTGATCGCAATAATCATGTTGCTCGGCAAAATTTCAAAGCGAAAGGCCACTGTCGCAATATAGATAGCCGGCAAGGATATGGCGATGAAAAAACTGATCAAGCGAATGATCCTAAAAAAAGTCCCTGCAAACCATCGGCTGTTATAATCATCCGGAGATTGGTAGAACGCGAAAAACGTGACAGGAAAGATTAATGCCGTAGGGGCACCACTTGCCAAAAGCGCTACTCTTCCCTCCATCAGGTTGGCCGTGACCCGATCCGGGCGCTCTGTGCTCAGTAACTGTGGAAACGGGGAGAATGGGGAATCTTCCACATACTCTTCAATAAAATTGGTCCCCAGAATACTATCTGCATGAATGGACTGAATCCGTTTCTCCATTTCTTGCACGACCTGCCTGTTGGCCAAGTCATTCATGTAAAGAAGTGCGACTCGCGTCTGCGTTTCTTTTCCTACGGTGTAGTACGTGACAGTTAACTGCCGATTTTCTATCATGTTCCGTACCAAATGGACGTTCACATTGAGATTTTCGATAAACCCGTCATGCGCTCCCCGAACTACCTTTTCATTGCGTGGTTCTACAGTCGTGCGGATAAACGATGATTTAGCTGAAATACAGAGGATGTCTTGGCGTTCGGAAAAGAGTAGAGCAACAAAGCCCTTGAGCAGACAGGAAACAGCATCATCTAGCGTTTGGACGACCTTTATCGTGGCGGCCGGCAAACATTCCGCGATCGTAGCTTCTGGGTGGTGGAGGATGGGTTGTAAAATCTGTTCGTGAATGGACTGGCTATCTGTCAGCGTATCGAAAAACAATATCTTCATCTGTTCGTTGTTCAACCAGAAATCATTGATTTGCAAGTCATCACTATTGTGGAGCAGCTCTTGAATCATAGCTGCATCCTTTTCGACGGAACCGGTTGGAATATCTGGAAGTCGACCGCTCACACATATCCCTCCTTATCATCCCATCCTATTTTCCCTCATTTTCCAAGAAGTATGTATCTGAGGCCGGACTTCTCATTTTTGCTTACTCGTTTTTTCTGGTATGATTACCCTTACGAGTATGAACCAGGAGGCTACACGTTTTGCTATCATCCTCTCAAAAACGTCGATTGACGTCTGTGCAGATCATTGTCTTTTTTTATGTAGGGCTCATATTAGTCTCTACGATATTATTGTGCTTGCCCTTCTTTCATAATCCGGGAGTTTCTCTGTCCTTTATCGACTCTTTGTTTACTGCGACGAGCGCAATTAGCGTCACCGGTCTCACCGTCATTACGATCCATGAGGTCTTCAATGAATGGGGACTTCTCTTTTTGACCCTGCTCTTCCAGGTAGGCGGGATTGGAATCATGACGCTGGGAACCTTTTTTTGGTTATTGCTTGGCCAAAAGATCGGACTGGAGCAGCGGATCTGGATCGCGACTGACCACAATCGTTCTACCTTGTCCGGTCTGGTCGATTTGATGCGGAATATTCTCGTCATTGCGCTCATGATTGAGCTTGTCGGTACAGTTCTGTTGGGAAGTCACTTTCTGTTCGCCGGCTATTACGATGAATGGTATACGGCTTTCTACCACGGCTATTTCGCCTCGGTCAGTGCGTTTACCAATGCAGGCTTTGACCTTTATGGCAATTCCATGCTCGGCTTTACCCACGATTACATCTTTCAGTCGATCGTCATGATCCTGATCATCTGTGGGGCAATCGGGTTTCCGGTGCTGGTGGAACTGAGAAGCTATCTATCGTATCGTCGAGCCAAACAGCGTTTTACATTTACGTTGTTTACCAAAATCACGACCTTGACCTTTTTCTCGCTCATTGTAGCGGGTGCCCTGCTCATCTACCTGTTTGAGCGCACCGCCTTTTTCCAGGGTCAATCGTGGGACCAGATCTTGTTCTACTCGCTGTTTCACTCGGTTTCTTCCCGAAGTGGCGGTCTGGCAACCATGGATATCAGCCTGCTCTCTACGCCTACGCTGATCATGCTGTCAGGGATGATGTTCATCGGTGCCTCTCCGAGTAGCGTCGGCGGGGGGATTCGGACGACGACCTTCTTTGTACTGGTCGCGGCTGTTTTTGCCAATATGCGAGGCTTCAAGGATGTCAAAGTATTTGGCAGGGAGCTCGTGGACGAAGATATCATGCGTTCGTTCATGGTATTTTTTGTCGCCATCATTCTCGTCTTCACAGCTGTCATGCTGCTGGTTTGGCTGGAGGATTTGCCCTTCCAGCACATCCTTTTCGAGGTGTGTTCTGCCTTTGGTACGACGGGTTTGTCCACTGGCATCACTTCGCATCTCGGTTCGGGCGGGAAACTAATTCTCGTCGTCACCATGGTCGTGGGACGGATAGGCATTATCAACCTGCTGCTATTCCTCAAACGTAAAGATCGGATTGTCCGCTACCATCACCCGAAAGAGCGTGTGATCATCGGACAGTAATCAAAAGAACAAGGCCTGTGTGACTTTACCCTCACACAGGCCTTTGCATTACTTGTATTTTTCATGCAGCTGGGCTGCGATGATATTTTTCTGAATCTCGGATGTGCCTTCGTAAATTCTCGTAATGCGTGCATCACGGTAAAAGCGCTCAATCGGATACTCAGCAATATACCCGACGCCGCCATGAATCTGTACCGCTTTGTCCGCTACCCGATTGTACGTCTCTGATCCGAGCAGCTTGACCATCGCCGCTTCTTTGATCACTTTCATCTGTTGATCGACCATCCATGCGACACGGTAGACCATCGAGCGCAGTGCCTCTGTCTCCATGGCCATTTCAGCTAAGTAATGCTGGATTATTTGCTGCTCAAAGATCGGCTTTCCAAACTGGACCCTCGTGTGAGCATAATCAAGCGACATTTCCAATAATTTATCGCACGAGCCCAGATTCCGTGCGGCCAACCCGGCGCGTCCATTGGTCAATATTTTCAAGGCGTTTACATACCCTTGCCCTTCTTCTCCTAGCACATTTTCCGCAGGGACTTCACAATCCTCAAAAAATAGCTCAGCCGAATGCGACCCGTGTAGCCCCATCTTTTTTTCTTTTTTCCCTACGTGAAAGCCAGGGAAATCCCTCTCTACGATAAAGGAAGTGATCCCCTTCGACCCTTTCGTAGGGTCTGTCACTGCCATGACCGTAAAGATGTCTGCGATAAAAGCATTCGTAATATAGTGCTTGCTGCCATTGAGGATGTACTTGTCGCCCTTTTTCACAGCGGTCGTCCGCAGATTGGTCGCATTAGACCCAGCGCTTGGTTCTGTCAAAGCAAAAGCGCCGATCCGCTGACCAGATGCCATATCAGGCAGATACTTTCGCTTTTGCGCTTCATTTCCGATCTCTACGATACCGACGGAGCCGATCCCTATGTGCCCGCCAATGACGGTCGTATAGCCATTGTGCGTACGTCCCAACTCTTCTGATGCCGCACATTTTCCGACCATCCCTACTCCTAATCCGCCGTACTCTTCCGGTATGCTGAGGCCAAACAGCCCCATTTCCTTTGACATCTCCATGATTTTCTCGGGAATTTCATCTTTTTCTTCGATTTCCATCGCGTATGGCTCCACTTCGTGATCGATAAACTCGCGTATGCCTCGTTTCAACGACAGGATCTCATCAGACAATCGAAAATCCATAAGACTCATTCTCCTCGCTCAATCAGGATATGGGGAAGAATCTTGCACAGCATGTTGCTTACAGATATACCAGACAGCCTCTCTTTTCCAACTCAATCAAGCAGTCCGTTACCCTCAGGTTCTTGTTCCATCTCAAGTCGAGCTTCTCTAGGTATTCCAGCTTCAATACCGAATGAGGAATTTCTGGGATGTCGTTATCCCGTAAATCCAGCTCGATGAGATTCGCCATGCCCCCGATTTCTTCAGGAACGCTCTGCAATCGATTGGTCCGCAGATTCAATCGTCTTAGTTTTTTGAGGTTGCCAATCGAGTCAGGCAGCCCTGTTATTCGATTGTCGCTCACATCTAAAACTCGCAGATCTGTCAATTCCCCCAGCGAAACCGGTAGCCGCTTCAGTTGATTTCCATAAAGATGAAGCTCTCGCAATGAGGCAATTGCGGTTAACGCATCAGGCAAAGCCTCGAGCAGGTTGTTGTACAATCGCAATTCGACTAGGCTCTTCCATCCATCTATATTCGCGGGAAGCTCTGTTAATTGATTATCTGTGATGTTTAAATAACGTAGTTTGTGAAGCTGGCATAGTTCATTCGGAATCGTTTTAAAATGATTGTCACTCAGGTACAGAAAGGCATCCAAATTTTGCAGCATCCCGAGCTCTGCTGGCAGCTCTTTGATCTTATTGTGACCTAAATCGAGCATCTTGAGGTTTTGCAGATTTTGAATTCCCTTTGGGATCTCCTCCAGCTCGTTTCCTGCATAATTCAATACTTCCAATTCGGGATGAGCAAAGACTTCTTCCGGTATCTCTTTGATTTGATTGTTAAAAATACTCAACTCGATCAGGGAATCGGTCGCAAATACTTCTTCCGGTGTATCGGTCAGGCCTCGTCCATCAAAATTGAACCTCATATAGATTTCCTCCCCTAAAGAGCGAGATGATCGCTTTGGCTTTTCCTATCTTATTTTAGATAGGAAATCAATCTCCTGTTTTTGCCATCAAAAAAACCCCTGGAATCACTCCAAGGGTCCTTGCACACTTCCGTTTATTTCAGATCCAGCGTCGGGATAAAGTCGGAGAAAAATTTAAATTGCTGTGTTGCAAATGTAGTAAAGTCGTCCGGTGATTTATACACAGCAGACATACCGCGCTCGCTCGCGAACTTCTTGAAATCTTCTGACTCGACAGCTTCCTTCAAGGCATCCGCCAAGACTTTCTTAAACTCGGCTGATGTACCCTTTGGCAGGACAAATCCACCCCAGCCAACTACTTCCACATCGAATCCCTTTTCTTTCAAAGTTGGGATATCCGGAAAGTTTTTATCGCGTTCTGCACTCATCACAGCCAGCACTTTCAGTTTCTTTGATTCTACGCCGCTTTTCACTTCTCCCAGGCTGACTGCTACCGCATCTACGTGGTTGCCCATCAATGCTGTCACTGCCGGAGCAGCACCGTCAAAGGGAATATCGGTAAATTGCACATTGGCTTTGTTCGCAAAAGCGGTAGAAGCGATATGCCAAATGGATCCTACCCCGGAATTGCCCACCTTGATTTTTCCTTGATTTTGTTTAGCGTACTCCACGAATTCTTCAATGGTGTTATACGGTGCATCAGCTGGAACCGTAATGGCAGCAGGAATCATCGTCGCCTGACCAAGCAGGTCGAATTTGCTAGGCTCTAATTCAGATAGTCCAAGTGCTTTGTGCATGGTCATCTCTACGGGTACATATCCAAACGTATATCCGTCGTTTGGGCTGCTCTGGACAAAAGACATGCCCACACCACCCGTACCTCCCGTCTTGTTCACGGTAACGATCGGTACTTTCAGCTTTTCTTCCATGTTCTTGGCGATGATGCGTGCTGTACTGTCGGATGCTCCCCCTGGTGCGTAAGGAACGACAAGGGTGATTTCTTTCTCAGGGTACTTTTTTCCCTCTGCCTGCCCTGCTTGTCCACCAGCCTGCCCACCCTGTGAGCTACATCCCACCATGAGTGCGAACGACAGCCCGATCAGTCCCCATACGATTTTTTTCATTCGATGACCCTCCTATTGGCTTTTTTTTATTTGCTCTGACATGGTACAGCAGCAAAGAATAAGTCTGTACCACGGGACTACATCTCTACATCTCCCGCAAATCCCGCTTTCTTTTTCTTCACCTCCGCAAGGACACTAAAGAAGAGAACAATCAGGGATAGCACGAGCAGCGTACCGGAGATCGGTCGTGCAAACAAATGCAGCACGTTGCCGTCAAGCATTTTGATCGACTGCAGCAAAGAGTTTTCCATCAATTTGCTCAGGACAAAGGTCAAGACGATCGGCGCCATCGGGATATCCAGCTTTTTCATGATGTAGCCCGCAATCCCAAACACAAACATGACGCCAACGTCCCACAAACTGTTGCTGACTGTATAAGCTCCGATGATGGAAATGATGAGAATGAGCGGGTAAAGCAACTTGGGAGGTACCGCTGCAATCTTGGCCCACATCCCTGCCATCGGAAGATTCATGATTAATAGGATGAGGTTGCCGATAAACATGCTCGCGATAATCGCCCACACAAAATCCGGGTTGTTTTGAAAGAGTGTCGGCCCCGGGGTCAGTCCGTGCATGATGAAAGCCCCCAGGATGATCGCGATGGTAGGTGAACTAGGTATTCCTAACGTGAACAAAGGAATTAATGCAGCCCCGCAGTACGAGTTGTTCGCTGTCTCTGGACCTGCCACCCCTTCAATAGCCCCTTTCCCAAAGCGGGAAGGATCCTTGGCAATTCGTTTCTCCAAGGTGTAGGAAAGAATCGCGGGAATGACCGAGTTGGAGCCAGGAATCAGCCCGACGAAAAATCCCAATCCCGTTCCTCGTCCGATGGCATTGAGCGTCGGTCTCCACTCCTCCTTACGCGGGAGGAGTCCTTTTACTTTCGCTGGCTTGTCCAATTTCTGCAGATTTTCCATTCCGTACAAGATTTCCGATAGACCAAATAAGCCCATGGCTACCGTGACGAGATCCAGGCCATTCATCAAGTGTGCTTCACCAAACGTAAAGCGAACAGCACCCGAGACGGGGTCCATTCCGATCAAAGACAGAATCAAGCCGAGAAACGCAGCGATCAAGCCACGAATCAAGGATCTGCCCATGAGACCAATCACCATGATCAAACCGAAGATCATGAGGGCAAAAAATTCAGGAGGTCCAAACTTTAGCGCCAATTCTGCCAATGCAGGACCGATAAAGGCCAGGCCGATAATCGATATCGTTCCTCCGATAAAGGAACCGATCCCTGCCACTCCCAAGGCGACGCCCGCTCTTCCCTGCTTTGCCAGCGGATGTCCATCCAGACACGTAATGACAGACGCCGCTTCACCTGGTGTATTGATCAAGACAGAAGTGATCGTCCCCCCGTACATAGAGCCATAGTAAATTCCCGATAGCATGATGATGGCCGATACTGGCTCCATCCCAAAGGTCATGGGGATCAAAAGAGCTGTCCCTGTGGTTGGGCCGAGTCCGGGAAGAACCCCTACCAGCATCCCGACCGTAACACCGATCAGGCAGTACAACAGATTCCACCAGGTGAAGGCTGTCTCAAATCCACCTATCAATTGTCCTAATGCTTCCATCTTCCCCCTCCTTACCAGCCGAACATGTTAACAGGCAGTGGAATCGTAAAAAATGATTTAAAAACGAGAAATAGCACGATCGAGACTCCAGAAGAAATGCCCAAGCCTGTGTACCATTTATACTCCCGGCGCAAAAGAATGAAGAGGAGAACCGTACTTGCAATAATAAAACCCGTCACATTGACAATGACCATGAAGATGACAACCGACAGGATGACGGACAGGATGTTCCCCATTTCCCGTCCTTTCGGTAAAATATCGGCCCAGGTAATCACTTCTTTTTTCAGAGAATGCCAGATGTAGGCAATGCCGATCAGCAAGAGAAACCCGCTGAGCCATACGGGAAACAGCCCAGGCCCCGGACCAAATTTGGTATAGTACTTCAGCGAGAATGATTGGACAAAAATAACCAAGGCAAAAAGAACCACGATGACTCCGACCCAGACTCCAGCATTTTGCCTTTTCATCGAACCACATCCTTATCGGGATACGTCTGCTTTTCCGTATTGAAAACGCTTTCATACTTCTCGGCATCTCGCTCGCCCATTGATGCGATTTGCGTGCGGATGTGACTTCCTTTTTACCCTTCCGATTTTCTGGCACAAGATGCACGTACCAGCAGCTCCGGCTTAATCACGATTTGCTTGGGTGGAAACGGCTCTTCCATGGTCAAACGATTTTTGAGGATAATTGCTGCCTCTACCCCGATTCTCTTGAGAGGCTGCGTCATAAGCGTTAGCGGTGGTTGAATCAACTCCCACTGACTCAGATCCCCATAGGAAATGATCGAGATATCCTCGGGAAAGCGCCATGCTTGTTCTTGAATGGCTTTTAGCATCCCGACCGTCATCGTGTTGTTGCAGCAATAGATGGCAGTCGGCGGGTCAGGCAAGAACAACAGCTCGATCGTTGCTTTGTACGCATCCTCGGCTTTAAACTTACCCGAGACCAGCAGCGCCTCGTCATCCGAGCATCCAAAATGTCTAAGTGCATCTACAGCGCCCTCGTACCGCTCTTTTCCGATTGAGCTGTTGGTGGTTCCATAAATGAACCCGATTCGTCTATGCCCTAACGAATGCAGGTAGGCGATGGATTCGTAAGAGCCGTAATAATTGTCATCGACGATGTAGTCCGTCGTAATGCCCTCTACCTTGCGATCGACCAGAATGACTGGAATCTTATGATCCAGAACTTTCTGAATCATGTCTGCATTCCCGCTCGTCGGAACGAGGACCAGCCCATCCACCCGCTGTTCCAAAATCAGCTGCAGGAGCTCGCGTTCGGTCTTTGGATCTTCATTGTGACTCATAACCAGCATGTGATAGTGACTGGAACGAATCTTGTCCTCGATTGTCTTGGCAATCGACATCATGTACGGATTGGAAATATCCTGAACGATGACCCCGACCTTGTTCGTCTTGGATGCTTTCAAGCTTCGCGCATTGGCATTGACCTGATAGTTCAGCTCCTGAATCGTATCGGTTACTCTTTTGTAAATCCCACTGCTAACATATCCTTTGTCATTTAACACTTTTGAAACAGTACCAATCGATACGCCGGCATGTTTTGCTACGTCTTTAATCGTGACTTTTTTCATCGATACCTCCAAAACATAGTAAAACGTTTCACCGACATTATAGCATTCGCTGTTGGAAACGGAAATACAACGATCCGTCCCAAAGGAGGGGAGCAGCGTCAACTACGACTGGTACACACCCTCGCTCGAGATTTCGGCGAGTTGTTGCAGACGTGCTTGCAAAGCCGTTCTCTCCTCTTGAGTCAGATCCAGCTGCGGTTCTCGCATACGCCCTACCTCGACCCCTCTCATCCGCAAAGCTGCTTTGAAATAGGCCATGTTGCTCCCGTTTTTTAGCGTTTCACAATAGTGGACCGCGATCCGCTGCAACTTTCTCGCCTTTTCCAAATCGTTATCTAAAAACGCCTGATAGAGGGCTACAAACGGCTCCGGGTAGACGCAGGAAACACCGGATACAGTCCCTTCACAGCCCATCGCCAACCCAGCCAAAAACAAGCGGTCTGTCCCATGCGATACAGAAAACGTGCCCTGATTCACCGCGAGATACTCATTTGTTCTCAGCATATCCGGGTAGCTATACTTAATCCCAATCACATTTTTGCAGGAGTCCGCGATTCTTTGAACCACATCGCTCTTCAGATCATTTGCGGCACACTGCGGTATATTGTAAAGGTAGACGGGAAAATCCGCTGGGACACTGGAGGCTACTGCTACAAAATATTCTTCCAGTTCTTTGTCTGTTGCTCCAAAGAATACGGGTGTTACCACCCCAACACCGTCTGCACCGACTTCGTGCGCGTGTCTTGCCAGTGCAATCGTGTCTTCTTGATTCATGGAACCGACATGGATAAAGACCGTCGCTCGATTCGCTGCCGCTTTCACGACGGTTTCCGCTACGTCTTTTCGCTCCTGAATCGACAAACGGAGCATTTCTCCTGTTGTTCCCAATGGATAGAGACAGTGAACACCCTTGGAAATCAAAAACTCTGTCAAGTTTCTCATCTGATCGTGATCGACCTGACCACCCTCACCAAACGGGGTTACCATCGCTGTTGTTACACCGTATAAATGCTTCATTTCGCCATCTCCTCATCATTACATTTTCTACTTCCTTCACTTCGGGCTCCCCTAATCCACGCTATTCAAACGTGCTGTGACACCATCTGAAAAGCCTTTGACGAACAGAGCTCCCACCGTCGCTCCGGGGTCCTGATGGCCGATAGAGCGCTCCAAGTACCTACCTGCTCTGCCGTGTCGCGATTGCATCTCGATGGTTTGCTTGGCTCCCTTTTCTGCCGCTTCTGTGGCTGCCAGCATGATTTGCCCCAGGGACTTGCCCTCGTTCAGAGCCGCTTCCATTGCTTCGACTGCTGGAACCAAGGAATCCAGAATCGTCTTATCCCCGACATTTGCTTTGCCTCGTTCTTTCAATCCTTGAACCATCGCCTGAAAAAGAACGATGACCTCGGAAGACGAAAGCTCGGTTTTCCCCTGAATAGCTTTGCCCGCTCGGAACAATGCCGATGACATCAAGGTTCCCATCGTAGAGGCGACGGCTTCTCCCATCTCTAGCGCACTGCTCATCAATGCCTTTCCGATATCATTTTGAGTTGACGCACGCAGATGATCGTTGACTGCACGCAATCCGTTTGACATCGTCAGCCCAATATCGCCATCTCCTAAAGCACCATCCAATTTGCAAAGGAAGTCTTTGTTTTCATCCATGATCTTACCGATTTCTTGCAAGATCGCCTGAACGTCACTAAACACGAGTGCCTCTCTCACACCATTCTCTCCCTTCTTCTTTTATTTCTGCATCTGGAACGGCGTTTGGAAGGGGGCATCGAGCAATGAACGCAGCTCATCATCCAGCTTTAAAATGGAGACAGACAACCCAGCCATTTCCATAGAGGTCGCAAATTCTCCAATATAAGGTCTATAGATGCAAATCCCCTGCTCTGCCAGAAGCTGGTGCACCGAACGATAGACGACATACAGCTCTTCCAATGGAGTCGCCCCCAAGCCGTTAATCAGAACCGAGACGTCATGGCCCGCTTCAATCGGCATGTCTTGCAGGATCGTGGATACCAAGGTCTTGGCCACTTCTTCGGCTTTCTCAATCGTTCCTCGATGAATGCCAGGTTCCCCGTGGATGCCCATTCCGATTTCCATCTCTCCGTCTCCGATCGTAAACGTCGGATGCCCAACCGCTGGAAGAATACACGGAGTCAAGGCCACACCCATCGTACGTACATTGGCATTCGCCTTTTCTGCGACCCGCTTAACTTCGTCGAGAGTAGCCATCTGTTCTGCTTTTGCACCAGCCAGCTTGTACAAGTAGAACATCCCTGCAACACCGCGTCGTCCAGCCTCGTTTCCTTTTGGCATGGAAGCTACATCATCAGTAGCCACGACCGTCTCTACGCGAATGTCTTCCATCTCCGCGAGTTCTGCCGCCATATCAAAGTTCATGACGTCGCCGCCGTAATTGCCATATATGTATAAAACGCCTGCATCACTATGAATCGCGCGGGTTACGTCCAGCATCTGCCTTGCACTCGGAGAGGCAAAGATGTTTCCGATTGCTACGCCGTCCAGCATACCGGGTCCCACATAACCGAGGAACAGCGGTAAATGTCCTGATCCTCCACCTGTCGCGATCGCAACCTTACCTATAACAGGGCCATCTGCTCTCATCAGTGCACGATTGTCACTGCGCACACTCTTCAGCTGGTCCGAGTGAGCGAGAAGCAATCCTTCTAACATTTCATCTACTACGTTCTCGGGATCATTCAGGAATTTTTTCATGCGATTCACCACTTGGCTCATACAATCCCCTCCATGACTTTTTTGGTTGTGCGAGTCATTTCAATAGTTAATGAAACGTTTCACCAAACTCCAAAATAACGGGCCCATCATTCAGGTTGTAAAAGTAAAATTTTACGTGATTGATTGGCCCTTTTTTACTGATCACTTTCATTTTTTTAATGATGTTCTGGTTCCTACCTACTTTTTTTCAGAATGCCATCCGAGGATAGTGAAACGTTTCAATCTATAACAAAAAAATATAGGAAAAAACCTTATACAACTTAAGAATTCCGTGTAAATGAACTGAATTTTCCGAATGAAACGTTTCAATGAAATCAGTATAAATGGAGAGCGCATTCAATTCAATCCTTAAATTTTAAATTTTTTCATTTTTCTATCTCTCTTCGAAAAATGAAAGCGATCTCCTGGTTGCAACTAGGGATCGCTTCGTACTCTTTATTTTCCTTCCTCTTTTGGCAATTCAGGATACACCCACGAAGCTGTCTCGGCGTCCACAAGCATTCGTACGAGGACGCTCAGCTCCTCTGGCTTGTACTTTTGCAAAAACGTAGTCACACCGTATTCGATCCTCTCATGCAGAGCTCGATGAAGATCGAACAATTCTTTGCCTAGCGGCGTAATGCGGAACAAGATTTCTTTCTTGTTATTGGGCAAGTACTCTGTTTCAATCAGCTTTCTTGCCAGCATTCTTCGTGTGATTTTGGAGACGCTCCCCTTTGGAATGGAAAACTGCTTGGAGATGGTGATCCCATTCACTGGTTCGAAACGCCCGATGGCATCCAGTACGTGCAGCTCCATTACTGTCATTTCTTTTAGCAGGTCTACGATGACGGGGTTTTTGCAATTTTCGACGAGCCATTTCCTCTCCTCATCGTCTTCTGTTTCAAACCGTTTTTGAATCTTACCGAATAAACCTATGATTTCCTGTATGAGCGGATCCTGCTTCATGGAGAGGTCTCCTTTTCGATCGTGTTCTCTTTTTATCAGTATACCAAGGAAACGACGTTCCATAAAGTTTCCACGAAACCATATTGACTTATCTTAGCGGCTGTTGGTAATATTGTTTCCAAGAAACCATTTTGGATTTTACAGGAGATGATCATGATGAATCATCGCACCATCGCCCAGGCATTACGCGCTGGAGGTCCTGAAGTGATAGAAGTCAACCGGGAAGATCTCGCTCCCCTCCAAAAGGGAGAGGTGCTCGTCCGGGTCAAAGCAGCTGGTCTTAATCATGTTGATTCGCTGGTTCGGTCCGGTTCCTATTCCTTTCAATTCCCGTTTCCGTACGGAGTAGGTGTGGAAGGCGCTGGAGTTATCGAGGATGTTGGAGCGAATGTGAGCTTGCAAGCGGGCTACCGCGTATGCTGGACAGGAGTGTTTGGTTCTTGCGCAAATTACGTCATCGCAAACGCCGACATGCTGACAGCTCTCCCGGACGAATTGAGCTTTGAAGTCGGTGCCAGCCTTGCTCATGCAGGCTTGACCGCTGGGGGTCTCGCGCGTCACTGGCCACTGCAAAAAGGATCTTATGCAGTAGTATGGGGTGCTGCTGGGGCTGTCGGGCGACTTCTTGTCGCATTTCTGGCTGAGCACGGGGTACATGTCATCGGGATTGCCAGCGGGCATCGAGTTGACGTGGTCCTCGCCTCCGGAGCTGTTCATGCCATTGATCGGACGTCAAGGGACGTCAAACAGGCTGTCCTTGCGTTTACCAACCAGCAAAAGGTAGCAGCCGTATTTGATCCTGTCGGTGCCGAGACGTTTCAAACAAACCTGGAACTGATCGCTCCACGTGGGTGCCTGATTAATTACGGGCAATTGTCCGGTTCATTGCCTACCATCGACCTGAAGCAACTCATGATGACTGGTTCCATCTTCGTAACCAAATACGGTCCTGGCGGAGTAAGCGGAGCCACGGAGATGAGAACGATGATTGGTGCAGCCCTCTCTCTCGCTTCGAGTCGTCCCGTGTTGATTGGCAGCTCCAGACGCTTCCCTCTCACACGTACTGCTGACGCCTACCGTGCGATGGATTCCGGTGTGACTGACAAAGTACTGGTCCTCCCCGACGAACCGGTCCACTAGCGCCTCCTGATCCATCGACCTCACCAAAAACAGCCGAGGCCTCCTGTAGTTTCAGGAGACATCGGCTTTCTTTTTCTACACTGACAGGACTTCTTCTACAACATCGGAGTGATCGTCGGCCCCAAATCCTTTGGAACGAAGTTCGGAATAGACAGGACCGGCAATTCCATGATATTGCGCTGCTTGCCCGTCCCATAGTAGTCCTCTTCCTTTTGGGCGAGGGTAAAGCCAAAAGCCTCTAATGCGCGAATGGATTTGATATTCGATTCGCTGACGGTTACCAGTACCTGCTGGAGCGTGGATATCTGGCGCAGGGCTTGCAACCTAGCCTCAATCAGTTTTTTGCCGATTCCTTTGCCCTGATACTCTTGGTGCACGTTGCTGAAAAGCAGCCATCCCGTCGTTTGATACATATCGATTCCCGCACAGCCAAAGCCGATCAACTGACCATCATGAGTCGCCTTGAAGATCAGGTCGGGAAAAAGCTCGATGTACTTCTTCAATTCGTGCAAGTTCATTCGGTCCGGCAGCGTCAAATCCGCAAGCTGAATCATCTCCGAAAAATCGTCCCGTCTTGCCTGTTCAATTCGTACGTCCATCCTCCCACGCCTCCTTCCATCTTCTGTATGACATAACTGTACCAAAGGCATGTTAAGACAGAATGGATGCAATGTGGAAGCTATGTAAAATCATTGAAAAAGCCGACAATTCCTTTCATTCGGAACCGCCGGCTTGGGAAGAACTTCTGTTATGTTGTCTGGATGATGCTGCTTACTTTTTAACCGAAGGCATGACACCTTCAGGGATCGGATTCACGTAAGTAGAATTACCCAAGCGTTGTTTCAACTCAGCTTTGGCTTGGTCGATCATCTCTGGATTTTTCAACATGTCTATTGCTGTAGAAGCCATGACTTTACCCGCGTGCAGCATTCCTTTGTGTGCCATAGAGGTCGCACCGAGCGTTACCCATTGCCAGGAGTGGAGCGACGAGCCGTTGATAAAGCAAGCCATTGTACATTGAGCAGTTGGTGTGATCCAGCTTACGTCACCAACGTCCGTGGAACCGTTTAATGGTCTCAGTTCCCCCGTGTACGAATTGAGCCAGGTCACCATATCGGCATCAGGGCCACCTGGTGACTGAACTTCAGAGGTACGCAGCTCTTGTTCACTCAGCGTTGCTCGTACGGCCTTTGCCAATTGAAGCTCCTGCTCATCGTGAACGGGAACACCGAGTTCTTGGAAGTTGCGGTACATTACTTGCTCCAGGGTCTCGTTTTGTACAAGGTTGGAACACGCTTTGTCAAACACGATTTCCACTTCGGTTTCGGTCATGAGGGCAGCACCTTGGGCGATTTTGCAGACACGTTCGTAGATCTCTTGCACTTGAGCCACGATCGGTGCACGCACCAGGTAGAGCACTTCAGCATACGGCTGCACGACATTCGGGGAAAGGCCGCCTGAATTGGTGATCGCATAGTGCACGCGCGCTTCAGGAATAATGTGCTCACGCAGGTAGTTCACACCGACGTTCATCAGTTCCACTGCGTCCAGGGCGCTACGTCCGAGATGGGGACTAGCTGCTGCGTGGGAGCTTTTGCCTCTGAACTTGAAGTATACCTGATAGTTGGCCAGAGAATTCATCGCCATGATGCTGTTGTAACCCATTGGGTGCCAGCAAAGGGCAAAATCCACGTCGTCAAACAATCCTGCTCGTGCCATGAAGGTCTTGCCGGATCCGCCTTCTTCACCTGGGCATCCGTAGTAGCGAACCGTACCAGTTAGATTATTTTCTTCCATGTATTGCTTGACGGCAACCGCTGCTGCCAGAGAAGCGGTACCGAGCAGATTGTGCCCGCAACCGTGTCCGTTCGCTCCTGGCACCTCTGCTTCTTGTTTCGCTTGCCCTTTCTTTTGGCTCATGCCGGAGAGGGCATCAAATTCTCCCAAGATCGCCACAACTGGGCTGCCACTTCCGAAGCTTCCGATAAAAGCCGTCTTGATTCCGCCGACGCCTCTCTCTACGGTAAACCCTTCGCTCTCCAGGGTGCTCGCGAGCAGTTCTGCCGACTGATATTCTTCAAAACGCGTCTCCGCAAATTCCCAGATGCGGTCGGCTACTTTGATAAACGACTCTCTTTTGCTTTCGATCATGTCTGCAATCCGTTGTGTATGCATGTAGAAACATCCTCTCTATTTGCTGTAAGGTTTGGCGAGTGCGACTAATAGAAGGGTTTCTTAAGTAAGAAGCCGTCTTGCAATGCGATTCAACAGCTCGACAGTGCGCGGAAGAATTTCTTCCTGAATGTCGAACTTCGGATGGTGGTGAGGGGCAGGAATGTCTGTCCCAATGGACATGTAGGTTCCTTTGCCGCCGAGATCCTGAACACGCTTGATCAGGAAGCTCGCATCCTCGCTGCCCATCGCGTTGTATTCGCCTTTTTTAAAGGAGTGGAACCCTTCAACATGTCTGGCCTCACCCAGTGCGAGATCCGCCATATCATCATCGTAGTTGATCGGGATGGCGCCGCCGATCACCTCGATTTCATGGTCCAGCTCGTGCATGGCCGCAGCACTTGCGATTATGTTGCGTACCCGTTTTTCCACCTCTGCATTGACTTCTTCTGACTCCGAGCGAGTCTCGACGATCATCTTCGCATAGGCAGGAATGATATTTGCCGCTGTTCCGCCTTCGAGCACACCGACGTTTACACGAGTAGCTGCTGTGCTAAAACGCGTAATCGCATGAATGTTCAATAAGGCAGTCGCCGCTCCCAAGAGTGCATTTTTCCCGTGCTCAGGAGATGCTCCTGCATGAGAGGAAACTCCGTGGAAGTGTGCCAGCAATTTCGTGGTCGCCAGCAGGCCGTGGGATCCGCCGTGTACTTCACCCAATGGCACATTGACGCCCAAATGGTGGCAGAAGATGTAGTCGACGTCGTCCACGATCCCTTTCTGAACGATGGAATAGGCACCGCGCACGCCTTCTTCTGCCGGTTGGAAAATCAATTTGACTGTACCGGAAAAATCGCCATCCGCGAGCTTTTCCGCCAGCCCCAGACCAATGGTGGTATGACCGTCATGCGCACAAGCGTGCATGTTTCCCTCATACTGTGAGCGGAATCCGTTCGCCTGCGGGAAATGATCCGCGTCTTTGCTCTCTAGTACAGGCAAAGCATCCATATCGAAGCGGAAAGCAACGGTAGGTCCATCCGCTTTCCCTTTTTTCACACCGATTACAGCCGTGTAGCCGCCACGCATTTTTTCAGCAATGGCAGGGTTCGCGCCATCTCGCAACGCTCGTTCGTAAGCTTCTTCCAACACTCCCTGCGCTGGCAGGCCTCTTCGAGAAGGCCCGTCCAACGCTTCTTGTCCATAAATCACTTCATAGCCCAGGGAAGTCAGAATCTCCACCACTTTTGTAGCTGTGCGAAATTCCGTAAAACCAACTTCCGGATGCATGTGAAAATCTCTTCGTAACGAAACCAGATCCAACATCACTCATACCTCCTGTTATCTCTGGGGCATTCTCAAGCTTACAAATGTGGATATACCCCAGGACCGATTGGCAAACCTACGAAATACCATACGATCAGCATTAATGTCCAAAGAATAAAAATCGCAATCGGATACGGCAGAATCAAGGAATAGTAGGTTCCCAGCTTGGCATCCTTTTTGTACTCCTGCAAGAAGCCCAGGAATAGCGGGATGAACGGCGACACGATCGCGAACGGAATCACGGACGAGTCAGCAATCCGGAATGCGATTTGCGCGAATGCCGGATGGAAACCAAGTGCCATAAACATTGGAATGAACACGGGTGCCAAGAGAGACCAGATCGCAGAACCACTGGCAATAAACATGCAGAGGAACGCGGACAGGAACATCAAGCCGATAAAGACGGGTGCTCCGGTCATGTTCATTTTTTCTAGAACATCCGTAATGGACAGGGCGAGGAAGCTACCCATGTTACTCCAGTTAAACATCGCAACGAATTGCGAAAGTGGGAAAACCATGACGATGAAACCAGCCATACCTTTGATCGGATCCGTCAGCAAAGCAGGAATATCGTTTTGTTTTTTGATCATGCCTACTCGGATACCATACGTGATTGCTACCGTGAAGAAGAACAGCAAGATGACTGGCACAATTCCTGAAATGAATGGAGAAGGAACGATAGTGCCCAGTTTTGGATCGCGGAGCAGACCATTTGCTGGCACAACCAGTACGGCGATGACAGCTAGGAATGCCAATGCAGCGATACCTGCTGCACGCAATCCTTTCTTTTGAATATCGGACAAATCTTCCAGCTTCTGTCCTTTTTCACCTTTGTAAACACCCAGTTTTGGCTCGACGAACTTGTCTGTGATGAAACCGATGATCGCGGACAGCAAAATGACGGAAGCGGACATGAAGAACCAGTTGTCCAATACGCTGACGGTTACATTCGGATCAACGGATTTGGAAATCTCCGAGCTGATACCGGAGAGCAAGACGTCCGTGGTCACGATCAGCATGTTGGCGGTAAAACCTGAACCAACACCGGCGATCGCTGCCAACAGACCTGCTACTGGGTGACGACCTACAGCAAGGAAAATCAATGCTCCCAGTGGAGGCATGATAACGAAAGCAGCATCAGATGAAACATGGCTAAAGAAGGCGATAAACGCTACCAGATAGCTGGCATACCGAGCACTGACGCGCAACGACATTTTGCGAATGACGGCTTCTAGAAGTCCGACTTTCTCAGCAAGCCCTACCCCTAACATCAAGGTCAAAATGGAGCCAAGTGGTAAGAAGCTTGAGAAGTTTTTGATGATATTGGGCAACAGCCATTGAAGTCCCTCTTGGCTGAGCAAGTTTTTCACTGCTAACTGTTCATTTTTAATTGGGTCCATCGCAGTCACATGAAAAAAGGACAAAAGCGCGGTAACAACCATTAAAATGGCAATCAGATAAAGGAACAGCATAAATGGATTTGGCAGCTTGTTCCCAACCCGCTCGACCCATTTCAAAAGGCCAACTCCATCTGAATGTTGCTCATGTCGGTTCGTCTTTACTGGTTGTGCACTCATAGAGCAATCCCCCTTGGGCCGTTTCTTAATTTCTTTCTCTTGCATAATGCTTAGTGAGTGAGTGATCAGTCTTCCTCCACGAAAAAATGAAAGCCCTTTCAATTTCGCTTCAGAAAATAGTAAGCATGTTACTCCTTTCGTAATTTCCGGCTGATTCGTCATTATACGAATATAAAGAGACAATTTCGTTTAATTAAATTATATAGCGTGCTTTAATTTTTTTCAACACAATTGTTAGACTTCTTGCAAAATACAAAAGCTTCCATTTACAGTTTGATTTAAGAAAATCGCGATAATCAATCTATTTTGGAGGAAGAGAAAAAAGGAGAAAACACTCCAGCTTCGTAGGAACACCTGCAGGGGGTCAACCCTGTCCATGTAGGGTGTAGGCCGGAGCGCAGATCGGAAGCCTGCTTCTCCCACCTCACCTAAGTTGATTTATACAAAAAAACACCCGATACAATCGAGTGTTTCCTCACTTTTTCAGCGTATACATTTTCTTTGGTCTGCCTCGCATGGCTTGCTGTTCTTCGCCTTTTAATTCAGCCAATCCAAATTCGCAGAGACTTCCCATAATTCTCTGGGCATTGCGCACAGTCATGGATAAATAGGATGCAATGTCTGTCGTCGTAAACATATTCCAGCCCATCCGCTGCACCAACGCTTCGATCTTATGGTACGTTTTGACGCTGACATTGGCCTTGTTCAATTTGTCCAGCAGCTCTTTGTCGTTTGAGCGATACGAATAAGACAGTTGCTCGGTTTCTCCCGCTGATTCCATGATGACTCCATCATCCTGCACGATGACAATCCCGAAATCTGGTCTTTCCTTTGCATGTTGTATCGCTTTTCGCGCGTTGTTTTCAGCCGAAAATGCTGTCTCTCCAAAACCTACACCGACTGCTACCGGAACATCGGCTTCCATAGATAGCTGCTGGACTGTGGTCCGGAGCATCTCGATTTCCCGTTGGATGGCGCCACGGGTACTAAAGATCTGATAGCGGCCATTTCCATTGGCCAAGAGCGACCCGTCTAGCTTCTCGCACAGGAGTAGCAGGATCTGCCGAACTTTCAGCTCCAAATGCTGCAAGTGAAATCTCGTTTTTGCCCGTTCCGCGATTTTGTCCATCTGCTCCAACTCGATGATTTCCACGCCGATCTGAGTATCCTTGAAATACGAGCTTTTTGCTTTTTCAATGACCATTTTCATGGCTTGTCTAATTTCCATCTTGGTCATCAAGACCCGATATACTGGGATGCCCTCCTTTTGCAAAGCGCGTTCCACTGAAAAGAGTGTGGTAAAGGCTCCTTGCGTCTTCCCTTCTCTCCAGAGGTCCAGATGAAATTGCGTAATTTTCTGGGCGTCGTAATTCTCGTCGTACGTCAGCACATGCCTGTCCTCTTCCGGAATATCCAGCTCATACAACGATTCGTGCAAATACTCTCCTTCCGATTTGATCATGTCGACTGACACCCGTTTTACGACCTCATCATGGTCGATCGACATCTGGATAAAGCACCGATACAGATTCGATCCGGTAGGCGGACAATAGACGATGTTCGCATCCGGGCTAAGCACATTTTTTGCAATCGTAAACGGAATCGGCCCTGAAAAAAACCATCCATTGAATTCCCAGTCGCGCTCCGAGACAATGCTGCTCACGACCTTTGCATCCTCGTACGCAATCGGGACAAATTCAATGCCGTGCTCAAACTCATTGGCGACAGCCAAAATCCGCTCTACTGAGGGGAGCGGGCCCACCACACCTATTTTATACATAGTTCCGATTAGCTCCTGATTCTTTGTATGAGATATGTAACTTCTACTATATCAGACTAGGTAGCCAACACGTAATGGGTACAACATACACTAGTAAAAAGGAACTAGGTTGTGAATTATTTTGTCGATAAAGATAACTTTTAAATTGCCTTTAAAAAGAGAAAGAAATATTCTGAATATACGCTTTCATTTTCTTCAAGGGGGATCACTATGAAAAAGGGTATTACACTGGCAACCTGTCTGACCCTGTTATTGGGCGGGGCTCTCGCAGGCTGTTCCAACTCCTCACAACCATCATCACCCGCACCAGCATCATCCACCCAAACTCCTGCAGCACCGGCAGAGGCTACAAAGACAGAACCTATGGTGTTGCACTGGAGCATTAACAGCGAACCGCCTTCTATGGACCCTGGAATCGCTGTTGACGCAGACTCGTTTGACATGATCTACGCAGCGTTTGAAGGTCTGACCAACTACGACCTGAACGGTCAGCTGACCAACGCCACAGCAGAGAGCTTTACGAACAACGACGATTACACGAAATTTACCTTTAAGATTCGCAAAGAGGCCAAATGGAACAACGGCGATCCTGTGACCGCGAAAGATTTCGTCTACGCGATCAGACGGAACCTCGATCCAAAAACAGCCTCCGAGTACGCCTATCAGCTCTATTACATCAAAGGCGGAGAAGAGTTCAACACGGGTAAAGGCAAAGCCGATGACGTAGGCGTAAAAGCGCTGGATGATTATACGGTCGAATTCGATCTGAAATCACCGACTCCGTTTTTCCGCGAACTGACCTTCTTCCCAACCTTGTTCCCACTCCATCAAAAAACGGTAGATGGCAACCCGAATTGGGCAGCAGAAGCGAAAAGCATTGTTTCCAACGGTCCGTTCAACATGGAAACGTGGGAGCACAAGAGCAAAATCGTATTCACCAAGAGCCCTACCTATTGGGATAAAGACAACGTCAAGCTGGATCGCCTGGAAATCGTCATGATTGACGACAATAATACGGCATTCTCCATGTTTGAAAACGGCGAAGTAGACTGGGGCGGCTATCCAGCCTCCACGCTGCCAACAGATGCCATCCAATCCATCAAAGACCAAGGGAAGCTGATGGTAGCTGACAACCCTGGTACGCAATCCGTCGTGTTTAACACCACCAAACCACCATTCAATAACAAAAAGATCAGACAAGCCTTCTCGTATGCCATCAACCGCGAAGAAATCATCGACAACATCTTGCAAACAGGCGTACCGGCAGCATACGGTTGGGTACCGACTTCTATGGGGCTGAAGCAAGATGGCTACTTCAAGGCAGATCCTGAAAAAGCGAAACAACTGCTGGCAGAAGGTATGAAAGAATTGGGCTTGACCAAGTTCCCGGAAGTCACTTACACCTTTGACACAACTGACGTGAATAAAAAAGTGGCAGAAGCCCTGCAAGACCAATGGAAAAAAGCGCTCGGCGTCGATGTAAAACTGTACACAGCCGAACTGAAAGTGTACCGTGACATGAGATCGCAAGCCAATTTTGACATGATCCGCTTCCAATGGGGCGCTGACTTTAACGACCCGATCAACTTCCTGGAGATGTTCCGCGACAAGACAGGCGGAAACAACCATCCTGACTGGGAGAATCCGAAGTTTAAAGAGCTGATTGACCAGAGCTATCATGAGCCAAATCTGGATAAGCGCAAACAAATCTTGCTCGATGCAGAGACCATTCTCATGGATGAAATGCCGCTCGCGCCAATCAATTTCCGTGGCAGCCCTTATGTGAAAAATGACAAAGTCAAAGACTTCATCATCTATCCACTGGGTGGCGCGTACTTCAAGTTCACTTCCGTCGTCAAATAATCACGTATAGTCGATCACAAGCAACAAGCTGCACCGTCGTAACAGACAGTGCAGCTTGTTTTTTTTGATTCGTATTAACTCTCTACAGTTGCGTTCTTATCTTTCGGTGCAAAAACATTTCGCTTGAGAGCCACGATCGCACAGATAACAGTGAGCACCTGCGTACCGATCCCGTAAAGCTTTCGGAGCCATTTCCCGCAATCATCGCTCCCATGATGGTCGGCATGAGTGCGGATACGAGATTACCTACACCATTTACGATACCGTACGTGCTGCCGACACTCGAGTCCGGCGAAGCCGCTTGTACAATACTCGGAATCGCAGGTCCTTGTATGCCCCAGAACAGGAAGCTTGAAGGAGACATTCCGCCAGGCTTGGAAGACACCAGGTCTGATCTGGATTCTGTTGATCGAGATCGCGACTCTCAGCTATTGGCCACAATTAAGCCAATCGCAGACACGATCGGGCTGGCAGAGAAGATCGCAATGGAGACGCTAATCGCTGTGCCCAGTCCACCGACAACAAATAGCATGGAGACGCGTTTCGGTGAAATGCGGTCAATGATATACCCTGCTGATCATCTACTGATTAGGAGACTATTGATTCCTATCTCTATCCATAAAAAAAGGCTACACCCGCGCTTACTTTTGCGGTGTAGCCTTCGTTCCTTTATACGGTTAGAGATGTTTCTTTTGTCTCGTGATACACGTTCGTATCCAGTTCTTTCGTCGCCCTGCTGGTGAGCAGTCCTGCTGTCATGCTTCCGCTCACATTAAGCGCTGTGCGTCCCATATCAATCAGCGGCTCAACAGAGATTAGCAAGCCCACAATCGCAATCGGTAGATTCATGGAGGACAAGACCAGCAAGGCTGCAAAAGTAGCTCCTCCGCCTACGCCCGCCACTCCAAATGAGCTGAGTGCCACGACCGCGATCAACAACAGAATAAACGATGGTGTCAGTGGATCAATCCCTGCGAGTGGTGCTACCATCACCGCAAGCATAGCCGGATACGTACCTGCGCATCCGTTTTGCCCGATAGAAAGGCCAAATGATCCTGCAAAATTGGCGATTCCCTCTGGAACTCCTAAGTCTTGCGTCTGTGTTTTTACATTCAGCGGCAATGCGCCAGCGCTGGTCCGGGAAGTAAAGGCAAACGTAAGAACAGGCAGCGCCTTTTTCACATAAGTCACTGGATTCAATCCTGCGAAAGCCAGCAAGAGCAGGTGCACGATAAACATCACAATCAAGGCAACGTAGGACGCCACAACGAATTTCCCTAGCTGCCAGATCGCATTGTAGTCGCTGGTAGCCGTCACCTTCGTCATGATCGCAAGCACTCCGAATGGGGTCAGGCGTAAGATTAGTGTGACGACCCGCATCACGATGGTATGGAGGGTGTCTACTATTTTGGAGAACAGTTCAGCTTGCTCCGGATTTTTTCGTTTGATTCCTATATACGCGACTCCGATGAATGCGGCGAAAATTACGACGGCGATCGTCGAAGTCGGGCGCTCTCCCGTCAAGTCTTGGAACGGATTCGCTGGCAAGAGCGAAACAATTTTTTGCGGCAGCGTCGTGTTCTGAACATCACCCAATTTTTGACCCACCAGTTCGATTCGCGCTTTTTCCGCATCCCCTTGCTGAAGCTGGGCGCCGTCCAAATGGAAAGCCAGAGTCGATGCGATCCCGATAGCTGCCGCGATGGCAGTCGTCCCCACCAGGATACTGAGAATGAGCGAACTAATTTTTCCGATGTTATTCGCTAATTTCAGTTTCGTAAAAGCAGAGACAATCGAGATAAAGACCAGTGGCATGACGATCATCTGGAGTAGCTTTACATATCCGTTTCCGACGATATTGTACCAATCGATCGTCGTTTTCAGGACATCAGATTTTGTTCCATAAGCAAATTGCAAGACTAAGCCAAACAAAATCCCGATCCCAAGTCCGATAAAAACCCTTTTGGAGAACGAGACGTGTTTCTTTTGCAGTGTGTACAAGCCAACTATGAATAAAAGCAAAATAATTATGTTTGCGATGATCAATAGCGTAGACATGCTTCTCCTCCTCTTCTGTACTTTCATTTTCTCTAAAGGTTATTGAGCCTTATCTATTTATATTCGTATAATTCCGATTTGTAAAGTATGAATTTAAAATAAAAAATCAGGAATCGCAAACATGGCGACTCCCGAGTCCACCTATTCGGTTATTTCAGTTGCTTGCTAATGAGATTCCAGATCCAAGTCAGCACTACGGCACCGATGACACCGGCAATGACGTTAAATCCGGCCCACATCCACAGCCAGTTCCCCAAGACGAGGTCGCCCAACCAGCTTCCCAACAGAGCCACGATCAGTGAAGCCAACCAGTTCGTTCCACCTGCTTTTCCTGTCATCAGCATGTTCATTGCCCACCAAACGACCAACCCGACTAATGCCCATACGATCCAGAACATACGACACACACCCTTTCTCATGATGGTAACGCTTACATAAGGACCATAAAAATTATAGTTATCTGTTACTATCATATTGAAAACCTTCGGATGTGTTCGTAGGTACATGCCTGTTTTCATGCGAGTAAAGGCTTCTTACACAGTTTGCTAATCAATTAACTGTAGCAGCGGGGCAGAAAAGGGAGAAAACGCTCCAGGTTAGCCACTAATACCTTCGCTTTTTTCTCCCTTTTCCTGGTCAGCTTTTAATCATATCCCTCCCCTCAAAGATAAAGGGATAGCTATATAGCTATCCCAAAACTTCTCACGGATTAGCGACTGGCCAGCCAAATGCGCTGCGCTGTCGCCGTTTCTGTTTTAGTTAATATAAAACTCTGCGCGCCGATTTGCCACACTTGGCAATTTACTGCGGACGCGCTGAATGCGATCCAGATCAAGCTCCGCCACGATGAGCGTTTCTTCTTCACCTGCACTCGCTAAAACGACACCCATCGGATCCACGATCAAGCTACGTCCTGCAAAAATATTGCCCACCTGATCGGCCGCGCAAACGAACATCGTATTCTCAATCGCTCTCGCACGGACGAGTGTCTCCCAATGATCTTCTTTCATCGCGCCTGCTACCCATCCAGCTGGTACGAACAGGATGTCAGCACCTTGCAGGGCAAACTGTCTCGCAATTTCCGGGAATCGCACTTCATAGCACACCATGAGGCCGATTTTCCCAAACTCCGTCTCCACCACCTGGTATGGATTGTCGCCCGCAGCGATAGCCTCGGACTCCACGAACGAAAAGGCATCGTACAGATGTGTCTTGCGGTACGTATGGATCAATTCACCAGATCGGTTCAGGAATACCGTCGTGTTGTATGCTCGATTAGGATCATGGTCGATCTTTTCGTACATGCCGCACACCACATAAACGCCATGATCACGAGCCGCTTGCGCCAGCCCGGTAACGAAAGGTCCGTCCAAAGGCTCCGCTACCTGTGCTGGTGTGACACCTGTTTTCGGTGTGGCTGGTGCGAGATACATTTCAGGCAGAATAACAAAATCTGCCCCGGACGCTTTCGCTTTTGCGATGTAAGTAACTGCTTTTTGCAGGTTTTCCGCTTTATCCATGGTCGATGTGAGTTGCGCAATCGCTACTTTCATCTATTCTCCGCCTTTCACGTTGGTCAACATACTTACTGAATAGTATAACTGATTTTATCCGTTTGGAAGGAGTGCTTCTTATACTTGGGCAGTTGACTTGGCGTATTCGCTTGCCCTACTTAATGTGGACGGGGAAATCCCAGCTTCTAGTGGTTTCTGATCAAACCGAATGAAACGTTGACGGACATCTAAACATCCATCCCCCCTCTCTTCCCTCTTCCTGGAAGAGAGTTTTTTTATGTAAGGTACAAGCGTTACGCAATGAATGCTTTACCGATCCATCTCCTTGTATATAATGGACTTGTCAGATTGATGAGAGGTGAGACCATGTCTATCCGTATCAAATTGCTGCTCTCCTACACGGGAATGCTGGTCATCAGCCTCTTGATGTTCGGGCTGACAGCGGGCTTGTTTACCATCGCAGCCACCGGAGATATACACAGCATTCGTGATTTTTATAAAGTCCATTACCAGTTGAACCCGTTGACAGAACAGGAGGAATCGATCTTCCTAGACTTGAAATACCTCGCCAAGAATACCCCAGACGAGCTTTTGAACAAACAATTGCTCGTCGACTACGATTTCAAGCTTCGGACAGTGCGTGCCGGGCTCTACGTGCGGCGAGAAAGCAATCAGGTATTCGAGTCATACACGTTTCATCAACCGGAATTGGAGCAGAACCTGCCTCCTTATGATCTAAACAACAGTCAGATTCGCAACACCTTCAACATCGGTGAGCGATTTTACGCGTATGCCAAATTCGACTTTCTGTATTCGGATGGGGCTAAAGGCAGTGTGTTTGTCATCCGGGAACGCAGTCCGTTCGCAGAGGTGACTCGCCGTCTGCTCCCTATTCTCCTCTTTATCTTGCTCGGCGTGCTGGTCATCGCCAATATGCTCCTGTACCGCTGGATTACCAAAAGCGTGATCAAGCCGCTCAACCTGCTGCGCAACTCGGCAGAACGCATCCAGGAAGGCGATCTGCAATTCGCTCTGAATCTGCATTCGAAAGACGAGATCGGTCAATTGAACGAAGCCTTTGAGAACATGCGAAAAAGATTACACGAATCGGTCCAGCTCCGTTTGCAGGACGAGGAAAACCGCAAAGAACTGATCTCAAACATCTCGCATGATTTACGCACGCCGATCACCAACATCAAAGGCTATATCGAGGGAATCCGAGACGGTGTTGCTGATACGCCTGAGAAAATGGACAAGTACGTCAATATTATTTACGCCAAAACGGTGGACTTAGACAAGCTCGTCGATGAGCTTTTCCTCTACTCCAAGCTCGACTTGAAACAGGTTCCCTTTACCTTCGAGTCTTTGAACATCGTACCGTTTCTCGACGATTGTATCGAGGAGCTCCATTACGGTTTGCAAGAGCAGGGCATCGACCTAGAATGGGAAAATCGCACAGACAAGCCGATATGGGTACTCGCTGATGTAGAAAAACTCAAGCGTACCGTGTTGAATATCATCGATAATGCCCAGAAATTCATGGATAAGCCCGAGAAAAAGATCCATGTATCGCTGCAACCAGATGATCGATATGTCACGATCGAGATTCGAGACAACGGAATGGGAATTCCGCCTGATGCAATCCCCCATCTGTTTGAACGCTTTTACCGAGCGGAACAATCACGCAACTCGACCACAGGCGGCAGTGGATTAGGCCTGGCGATCGCTCACGAAATTGTGGAAGGGCACGGCGGGAAGATCTGGGTCAAAAGCGAGCAAGGAGTTGGCACCAGACTGTTCTTCTCGCTGAAACGTACGACAAATCCAGGAGGCTATCACGCACATGACACGAATCCTGATCATTGAAGACGAAACGACGATCGCGCAGCTCGAACGGGACTATTTTGAGCTAAACGGCTTTACGGTCGACCTTTGCCACACGGGCGATGAAGGCTTGCGGCTGGCTCTGAACGGGGAGTACGGACTTCTCATCATTGACTTGCAGCTGCCAGGCATCGATGGCTTCGAGCTGTGCCGCCAGATTCGCCAGGCAAAGGAAGTGCCAATATTAATCGTCTCGGCCAAAAAGGAAGAGCTGGATAAAATTCGTGCCTTTAATCTCGGCGCGGACGATTACATCACCAAGCCATTTAGCCCGAGTGAACTGGTCGCCCGTGCCAAAGCGCATTTGACCCGTTATGAGAGGCTGCTCGGCAAGCAAGGGCAACAGCAAAAAGACGAAATCCACATACGTGGCCTCGTCATGGATAAAGCGTCTCGTAGAGTGTATGTGCGCAACCAGGAAGTCATTTTCACCACCCGGGAATTCAACCTGCTCGAATTTTTGGCGAGTCATCCCAACCGCGTCTTTAGTAAAAACGAGCTGTTCGAACGGATTTGGGGGATGGATTCGAGTGGCGATATCGCAACGGTCACGGTCCATATCCGCAAAGTACGGGAGAAAATCGAGATCGATCCCTCAAATCCACAATACATCGAGACTGTCTGGGGTGCCGGCTACCGTTTTACCGTGTAGGCTTATCGCAGTTTAGCTTTTTTTAATATCTGGTTTCGAAACTTTTAAGATCAGGTTTCTAGGCAGTTTAGGTCTCTCGTCTATCCTGTGAATAAGGCAAGCAATACTAGCCATCCATGATACGAGGAGGACTTTCTGATGAAAAAGATTTCAAATAAAGTAGCGGCCATGGTTCTGACAGCTGCATTGGGCACCGCCTCTCTCCCTTTTGCCACGATGACGGCTCACGCTGCTTCTAGCGCGATTTCTTCCCCTCTTACAGCCCAGGAGATTCAAGGAGCGGTGAGTGAATTGGCTCGCCTCGGTGTCATGCAAGGGTACGCCGACCGCTCCATGGGCGCTCACAATCAAATCAACCGCGCTGAACTGGCGAAAATGGTTGTGAAGACCTTTAACCTGGAAGGCAAAGCACAAACTCCAGCCAAATTGACAGATATTCAACCGAATTCTTGGGCATACAAATACGCCTCCGAGCTAGTCGGACTTGGTATCATGCAAGCGGAGGATGGACAATTCAATCCAACAGGAACAGTCACAGACGCAGAGCTCGTGCAGATCGTGTCCAAAGCTCTAAACCGCGATACGAAATCCGTCAACTACTGGATGGAACGATTCTACTCTGGCAACCAAACGGCATCTCGCGGTGAAGTCGCCTTCTTGCTGAAGACCGCACACAAAGCGATCCCGTCCGAAAAAGCGAAAATCACGAGCGTACAGTCGTTAAATGCCATTACGTTGATCGTCACCTTTGATGCTCCGCTGACAGCAGAAGATGAAGTGTTCGCGAAAGCAAAAGCCGACTTCGTCTTTAATGACGGGCTGACACTGACCAACATGCCACGATTGAAAACAGGCTCGATGGCCACTTATATCGTCCCGACTTCCGTCCAAACAGCAGGTACGACTTACAACCTGACTTATAAGGGCAACAAGGCAGGAACATTCACAGGGAATGCGACCAAGCTGCAAATGAACGAAAGCAGACAGGTAACGAACGATACGTTTGAAGTAGAAGCGCTGAGATCGGATAACGTCACCGATTACGGATACGTCATCTCAGCCTACAGCGCAGGACGTGGTGAAAACGCCTATGTCCTGGATCAAAACAACCGTGCAAACGGCACTACCTATCAAATCATCTCGTCCATGCAAGCACGGCAAGTAACGATTACACCTGCAGGCGGTCAGCCAATCGTAGCGAAATATGTTCCATTCACCCAATCGACAGACGGCAAACAAGAGCCAAAATTCCGTCTGCCAGAGGGACAAGTCCTGACCCCGGGTGTGACGTACACCGTAACTTCTGACTGGGCTACGATCAAGAACCCGACATTTGTAGCAGAAGAAATCGCTCCTGTGGAAATAACGGAAGCGGAAGCACTCTCTGACACTTCGATTGCCATCACATTGGCTGAAGATCCTGGCGATGAGCTGTTCTCCGGGCGCAGTGTGGAGTTGACTGCAGAAAATGGAGAAAAATTGCTCGCCACCTATAAATACTCCAGCCGTAAAGGAGCTGTTGGCATTTTTGACCTCCAGCAAAATGGCTCACTGGCTGAGAGCACGATTTATACCGTTACACCTGTTGGCGAATGGGCTGGGGATTCTCAGGCTGAGTTGACTGTGGAATAATAGGGGCTATGAACCATTGCATTCCAGCAGAAAGGAGAGGGTTTGCCTTGCTGTATATGGGCCTGATTGCTTTCACTCTGGCGCTCACAGGCTGTGAGATGAAAGTAGAAACCATGCTAGGAAACAACGAGCAGCAGCAAGCGACCCAAGCGGAGAACATGGAGATCAAAAAGCTGAACCAGGCGTTGTTGAAAGCAGTGCAACAAGGAGAGCCGAATACTATTTCTCAACTGTTAGCAGATGGAGCTGACATTAATGCAACGGATGATACGGGCAGGACATCTGCTTTGATCGCCGTACACACAAACCAGCTGGACGTCTTCAACCTGCTGATCAAGCATGGCGCCAATATCAACATCCGCGATGAGCGATTAGACAACCCACTGCTTTACGCCAGTGCGGCCGGCTTGCTCGACTTTGTCAAAGCCTCCATCGCGGCTGGTGCTGATACGACGATCACCAATCGTTTTGGCGGAACCGCTCTGATCCCTGCTGCCGATCGCGGGCATGTAGCGATCGTCGAAGAACTCCTGACCCACTCCGATGTCAATGTCGATCATATCAATCGCTTGGGCTGGACTGCTCTGCTCGAAGCCGTCATTCTCGGAGATGGCGGGGAAAAGCACCAGCAGATCGTCAACCTGCTGATCCAGCATGGCGCTGATGTAAATCTCGCCGACCATGACCGAGTGACTCCTCTGCAGCACGCGAAAAATCGCGGCTATCAGGAAATGGTGGACGCATTGACGCAAGCGGGAGCGAAGTAATCACCCTCGGAACAAACATAAGCAAAGGCCCCTCAGCCTTTGCTTTTTGTTTTGCCCTACTGGATGTATGGCTACCGTATGATATTCTTCCCGTAATAAATCTCATCCATCTCATTGTGCAGTCGCTCGGTAATATCCCGCTGCTCCTCAGGCGTGAGCTTATCCTTGGTATAGCCAAACAGGTAATTGTTCAGATCAAATTGCTTCAGCTTACATTTGGTGTGAAAGATATTTTCCTGGTAGACGTTCACGTCAATCATGTCATACAGATCAATGACTTCATCCGGGATGTAATTTTGGATGGAGCTGATGTCATGATCAATGAACAGCTTATTGCCATCGATATCCCGGGTGAATCCGCGGACCCGATAATCGATCGTCATCGTATCCGTCTCAAACGAGTGAATCAAGTAATTGAGTGCTTTTAACGGGGAGATCTCTCCACAGGTAGAGACGTCAATATCGGCTCGAAACGTGCTGATCTCTTCATCGGGATGATACTCCGGATACGTATGAACGGTAATGTGGCTCTTGTCCAGCTGCATGACTACCGAGTCCGGCAAAGGTCCTGGCGATTCCTCATACGATTCCGTCGGGACTTCAACGACTGGCCCCTCTGATACGAGAAAGGTAACACTGGCACCCTGCGGGACGTAATCCTGTTTAGCGATATTCAGGACGTGTGCGCCAATGATATCGGATACGGTTTTCAGGATGCTGGTCAGGCGGTCAGCATTGTATTGTTCGTCTATGTACTCAATGTAGGCTTCCCGTTCTTCCTTCGTTTTCGTATAGCAGATATCGTACATATTAAAGCTCAGAGACTTGGTCAAGTTGTTGAAGCCGTGCAAGGTGACGTGTTTTTCTGTCATCGGTTTCACGCTGTTCATCTCCCTCCCGCTGCACTCTCTTTCATAACTTACCCAATTGATTGCTTTCATCCATCATCTTCACGAAAGAAATAATAAAAAGGTCCCATCCATTTCTGGACAAGACCTCACTGATTAACACTGCCGAACATGGGTGAGAGCCGTCCAAGTCCCCCGCTCTCCTGCCCGTATGGAGGGAGGCTTCATCAAGACATTGCCTTGCAGGACGTAATGGCGGAGATTTAGCAGCGGTTCGTCCTTACTGAACAAGCTGCCTACAAAGGACGCGAACTGAGTATCAAAAGCGATCTGTCTGGTTGCTTCGTTCCATGTTCCCTGCATCGGAATAAACGTGCCGCGAAAATTCACCGCGCCATTTACCCTATTATTCGTGACGCTCTGAATAAACAATGTCCCCAATGATGTAGGTCTGCCTCCAAAGCTGGCCTGAATGTCCCATGTCGTCGGGTACGGCAAGCTCACCCTCGTCATTTGTCCGATTGCCAAGGCTACCCTCTCCTTCATTCATGATGATTACGATCGAACAAAAAGGTACCCTACAGTATATGAACCCATGGGGAGACGTCACGTAGGCAAACGTACATTATTTGGTAATCGACTATGCATTCAAAAAGGACCTATGCCCGATCCACCCGTGTAATCTTGGTTGCGCCCACCAGTCCGACCCATTTTTTAAGCGATCCTCCTAGCTTTTCTCCGATTGCTCCATTCGTTGATGACCATGACGAGCAAGAGAACGATTCCCCACATAAAATCTTTGAAGAAATTTCCTACATGTAAGGCGTTCAAACCGCTCGATAAAAATTGGAGGGTCAAGACCGCCATCACGATCCCCGATACCTTCCCAAATCCACCCTTTGGATCGACCCCGCCCATCACGGCCACCAATATCGCCTGTAGGATGTAAGACGTCCCATAGTCTGCTTTTGCAGAATTGGTCTGGGCGACGATGACCAGACCGGCTATGGCTGCCAGCATACCGCTGATGGCGTATGTCTTTAAAAGTACACGGGTGTTGTTTACGCCCGAGTAGATAGAGGCCGTCGGATTTGCCCCCAGCATTTGCAGCTTCATTCCATAAGATTGCTTGTTCAACAGCACATACGTCCCCAGAATACACAGGCAAAACATGAGCAACGGTACAGGAATGATCCACAAGCTGCCATTTCCTATCGTCGTATACAGCTCTGGGAGCCCGACAATCGCTTGTCCTTTGGTCAGGATAATGGCGAGTCCCATGAAGAGCTGCATCGTTCCCAAGGTCACCAGGATCGGAGGTATTCCAATCCTCGTAACCGCAAAACCATTGAACAGACCGCATATCAGTCCGACCACGAGTGCGGCAATCACACCCAGTAGGATGTACAAAAGACTCTCGCCTGCCGTCGCTTCAGCTGGCAACAATCGCACCATAACCGAAGCGGCTATGATCGAGGTGAGATTGGCGATCCCTACGATGGACAGGTCGATGCCTCCCGAGATCATCGTGAGCATCATGGCTAACGCAAAAATACCAAACACGGGAAACTGAAACGCCATCGATGTAAAGCTATCCAATGATAAAAACGTGCGCGGACTAATACCTGCCATCAAAGCGAAGACGACGACCATGAACAGACACAGCCGGATCGTGCTTGCATCCTGTGGCAAATAGCGCTTCAAGGAAAAAGACGAGCTACCAATTGGCGTAATTGGCTCGGGATTGCTTCCATTTGGGTTTGTCATAACAAGCCTCCTCCAGAAGTGGTTACGTAACGATCGATTTTCGCCTCATGATCGATCTCTTCACCTGATACGCCGCCACGCCCGTTCCGATCAGGATCAAGGCACCGATGACAAACCGCTGCCAATAGGAAGGAATCCCCAACAGTATCAAGCTGTTCTGGATCGTGATGACGAGTAACAATCCCAACAGGGAGCCTAGCACTGTTCCATGCCCGCCCGTGATGCGCGTCCCTCCGAGCACGACCGCGGCAATGATCAACAGCTCTGTACCCAGCAGGTCGACCGGATTGGAATTACGCATCATTGTCGTATGAATCATGCCTGCGACTCCGGCCATGAGTCCGACAAAGCCATAAATAAAAAACTGTATTCGCACCGGAGAAAAGCCGATCCTTTGCGCAGATACGGGATCGCCTCCCAAAGCGTAGATCCCCCTGCCCATCATCGTATACCGCAGCAGCAACGCCACGAGTACAATGACCCCAAACGTGACAAGGACGGCAACAGGCAGTCCCACTGTTATTCCGCTATCATTCGTAAACTTGAAGACTTGTTCCTTGGAAAAGGACAAGAGCGGCTTGGGCAAATCACTGATCTGGCTGCTGCCGACAAACGTCAGGAGAAATCCACTGAACATAGAAGAAGTACCCAGCGTCACGATCAACGCGGGCAAGCGAAATAGAGATATAAAAACGGCATTGATGAGCCCCAGGCACAGACCAATCACCCCCGACAGAAAAAAGGCAACAAACACCGGGCCGTCATAGTGCATGGAATGAAGAATTTTCGTGGCGCAAAACATGCTGAAGGTCGCAATGGCAGGGAACGAAACATCGATCCCTCCTGAAATAATGACCAACATGGCACACATCACAAATATCCCGGGAACGATCCCACTACGGATCAGATCGAACAGATTGGTGGTGGTAAAAAAAGCACTGCTTTGACTGCCGATCACGAGAAACAGCGCCAGGACGACGATCGCCACGTAAAATTCACTGGTCTGCACTACCTTTTTCATATGCTCTCTCCCCCTACCGACTCACTACTATGTGGCTTCTTGCAATCGCGTCCATTCCTCTTGGCTCCATTCCTTACCCGCCATTTCCCCAACCAGACGTCCTTTTTTCATGACCAGTACCCGATTGCAGTTTTGCTTGAGCTCAGGCAAGTCATCGGAGATCATCAGCACTCCCATGCCTTCCTTTGCCAACGCTCGTATCACTTGATGAATGTCTTCTTTGGAGCCAATATCAACCCCAACAGTCGGCCCATTCAAAATGAGCAGGCGTGGATTTGTCGCCAGCCATTTGGCGAGAACGACACGCTGCTGATTGCCACCGGATAGCGTCTTGACCGGCAATGCTGGGGAGTGTGCGACGATCCCCAAGCTCTTGATCCAGTCCTGAACCGTACTTTTCACTTTGGCCAGATCGATCATGTGCCAGTGACTGGACAGCCGGTCGACCACACTGATGACCATGTTGCGCTCAATGGATTGCTCCAAAAAAAGGCCCTCGGTCAGGCGATCCTCCGGCACATACGCAATTCGTTGCTCAATCGCGTCCTGTACGGTGCGAATCTGCTGCTCCTTTCCCTCGATAAAGATTTTGCCACTCGTCGCCGGACGCAAGCCAAAGAGTGACTCTGCCAGCTCCGTGCGACCTGATCCCAGCAAGCCCGTCAATCCCACAATTTCCCCTGCTTTAATCTGCAACGAAATATGTTCAAAGCACCCCTGCAACCCGAGATCCTCCGTTTGCAAGATCGGTACTGTTGTCTCCTCTTTTATCTCGTAATAGCTTTCTTCAATCTGTCTCCCCGTCATGAAAAAAACGAGCTTGTCGCGATCCAGCTGTTGGACCCGTTCGGAAACCACGTTCTTACCATTGCGCAAAATGGTGATTCTCTCGGAAATCTCAAAGACTTCTTCCAGCTTGTGACTGACAAACAAGATGGTCATTCCTTCTTTTTTCAGGCCGCTAATGACAGAGAACAGCGACCTCACTTCTTTTTGCGTCAAGGCTGTCGTCGGCTCATCCATGATGATCAGCTTGGCCTTGTGCATCAGTGCTCGTGAAATGGCAATCAACTGCTTGTCAGCAACAGACAACGTCTCGACCTTTGCATCCAGATCCAGCTGGATATTCACTTTCTCCAGCGCCTGTTTGGCCATCTGCCTCATCCTGCGCCAATTTACCAGCTTCCTGTTTTGCGCCAGCTCCGTATTAAGGGCGATATTTTCTGCTACGGTCAGGTTGGGAAAGATGGAAAAGTCCTGATAAATAACCTGAATCCCTTCGTTAATCGCATCGATTGGCGTTAGTAGCTTGCGTTTCTGACCGTGAATCAGCATTTCGCCATGGTCCGGTGCGTGCACACCGGACATGACTTTGATCAGAGTGGATTTCCCGCAACCATTCTCTCCGGCCAGACAATGGATCTCTCCATAATCGAGTTTGATGCTGACATCCTTCAGCGCTTGAACACCGGCAAATGATTTGCTGATTCCTGACAATTGTATGAGTGACATGATTGCGGTTCACCCTCTCTATACGTGTGTGGGATTAGAAGTTGTAATCGTTCATATTCTCCTTGCCGACACCTACCCAAGCGCTGCCGAACAAGTATTTGCCGTTGACCACCTTGATGCTTTCGTAGCCCTTCACCCCGAGATTCGCGCCTTCTTTGATGTCTGCTTTCTTGCCGTCCAGCACCATGACAGCCAGCTTGTTCATGACATATCCAGCATCAGCGGGATCCCAGAATCCGATCATGCTCATCGCACCGCTCTCCAGATACTGCTTGCTGACGGACGGTACACTCGTACCCACGACGTTCACTTTTCCTTGCAAACCCATTTCCTCAACAGCCAATGCCGCACCAGCTGCGTCGTTACCGGACGCACCCTGGAAGCCTTTCAGGTTGGGGTAGGCTTTGAGTGTTTCACGGAATTTCTCACTCGCTGTCTTCTGATCGTCATTCGTCTCCAGCTTGCGGGCGACTGCCTTCATGTTCGGGTATTTTTCCTGCTGGCGCTTGTACGCTCCTTCTTCCCACTGCATATGCGATTTCGTCGTCAGGCTGCCTACCGTCGTCATGTATTCGCCCTGCTCACCCATCGATTTCGCCAGACTGTCCATCAAGAACGCGCCGTAGTCCAGATTGTCGAACGCCTCGATGTTAAAGTCCGTATTTTCAAAGCCGTCCGCTTCATGCGTAATGACCACAATCCCTTTTTCTTTTGCCTTTTTCAGCACAGGCTCCAACGCTTCGGCAGAGAACGGAACGACCGTGATCGCGTCCACTTTTTGAGCGATCAGGTCCTCGATGATTTGCACCTGCAGCGCCGCATCTGCTTTTTGCGGCCCTTGCATGAACGTTTCGTTGCCTGTTTCCTCACCGAACTTCTTAATTCCCTCGTTCATTCGGTCAAACCACGCGACACCCGTCAATTTGACTACTGTGGCGATCTTGTACTTTTTGCCGCTGGCTTGTTTTCCCGTCTCACCTTGTGGCTGTGTGCCTCCCCCACCGCCACTGCATGCTGTCAGTAAGAGCAGCAATACAGCCAGCATCAGGCTCACGAGCGTCAAACTCCTTTTCTGTCTGTTCATGAACGTCGACCTCCCTTATCTACTGTGTGTAATGAAAATGACATTGTCACATGTCATGCACTACCCCTGTCGAAACGCTTTTACCTTTTCCATAAAAGCTCGGACTCGCACTTGATCTACATGATTTTCGAATTTTCCGTCTAATTTAAAAGTAGTACCGACCACTGCTCCATCCGCGATGGATAGCTGCTGCTCCAGATTTTGCATGCGGACTCCGGTATTTGCTAATACGACCGTTTCGGGTACCGCTTCCTTTACCCGCTTCAGGATTTGCGAATCTGTCTCTGTCCCTGCCGTCAAACCCGATACGCACAAAGCATCCGGTCGATTATTAAACACAGTGGATTTCGCGACATTCTCAATATCCCGATCCGCCAAGTACTTCGCCGCTTCCGGTACGATATTAAAGAGCAGCTTTACATTCTCCGCACCGATCCGATATTGATGCCGCACCGTTTCGCCGACATTGGTGTTCCAGATCCCAAAGTCACTCGCGTAGACACCGGTAAAGATTTCACGGACAAATTGCGCCCCTGTCGCCGCAGCCAGATCGAGCGATTTTTTTGCATCCCAGAGCACGTTGACCCCAAAAGGAATCTTGATGTCGCTCTTTAGTTCCCCGATGATTCTCGCCATCGCCGCTACCGTCTCCGTCTTTACATCGGTCAAATACGGCAGGCTAAATTCATTGGAAAACATCACGGCATCCACACCGCCATCCTGAAGAGCTCGTAAATCCTTTCGCGCCATTTCCACGACGTATTCCATCCCTTTTTCTTTTTGAAAAGAAGGATCACCCGGCAAAGGGAGCAAGTGACACATGGCGATAATCGCTTTTTCCGTTCCGATTACTTCATTTAACCAAGTCATTGATTGACTCCACTCCTCTGATATGTAATAGGTTACCCGCGGCTCAGGTCCAGCCCGTGATCACACGTGAGCAACAGCTTTTCCAGCAAGCAAATGAGCTGCTCGACATCCTGCAAGTCGACTGCCTCTACCGGAGCGTGTGTGTATCGTGCCGGATAGCCGAGATCCACCATCGGGATGCCGTCATTCTCCAGCTGGCTAAAAGAAGCATCCGTCAGAATCCCCATAAATACCGCTTGTTGTAATGGAATCTCCTGTTCTCTCGCGATCTTTTGCAAATGCCTCACCAGCTTGGGATTGGGGATCAGTCCACCCAGCGTACCTCTCCCATGAAAGGTGTACATGCCGATGCTTGGGCCACCTCCGAGGCGAATATCTGCGCTTCCTTTCAGATCGGGGGTATCCGTCGCGATCGTAATATCCAGCGTGATCGCCAAATGTGGATTTACCCTTCGAACGGCTGGCAGCACCCCGCGCAAATTAAATTCCTCCTGCACGGAAAAGACAATGTACAGCTCGCACGGCAGTCCTGTATCCTGCAAGCGATCTGCCAGCTCTAGCAGGGTCAGGCAGCCCACACGGTTGTCGAGCGTATTGCTGAAAACGATGGAGCCATTGTCAAAAAACTGCCGGGCGTACCCTACAGGCGTACCAACCGATATTCCTGCATCCAGGGCGTCCTGTTTACTCCGAAAGCCAAAGTCGGCATAGATCTCGTTCACCGGGAGCACCTTATATTTTTCGTCTTGCTTTGTGACATGATGGGATTTAGTGCCAACGATGCCGTTCCACTGTTTTCCCTCTGCTTCGATCAAAAGTGTCGTGCCTGCCAAGCTCTTCTCCGGAATCCCTCCCAGCCGCTCCAAGCGCAAAAAACCACTTTCTTCAATCTTGGTCACCACCAATCCCAACTCGTCCATATGAGCGAACACCATGACCCGATACGGATTTTCCGTCTGCAATCGATTCATGCGCACGATGACATTCCCAAGCGGATCGATCTGGATCTCCTCTGCCTTGCCCGCCAGTCTCTCCTTCACATAACGAATGACAGAATCCTCGTAACCAGACAAAGCCAAACAAGACGTCAAGTCACGCAGAACCTCTTTCATTTTTCGATAATCTGGATTCATGCTTCGTTCCCCCGTTGTTTGGTTAAGTTAGCTCATCCATCAAATCACGTGTTTGCCGATACAGTCGGTGATAGAGCTCATAGTAGCGTTCATATAAAGGCTGATGAGCCTCTTGTGGTGTGATCTCTTCCTTCACTCTCACCCATTGATCCATCTCCGTGATGTCTCGATACCAGCCGAGTCCCAGCGCACACAAAAAGGCGTTTCCGTAAGCCGCGCCCAGTGTAATTTCCGGGATGACCTGCGTCATTTGACAAATGTCACTCACACTTTGCAGCCAAAGGCGATTCTTGACGCCACCCCCTACTGCGACAGCGCGATGGATTGGAACCTGCATACTCCTGATTTCGTCCATGTTGTGGCGAATGGAAAACGAGATGCCCTCCAGAATCGAGCGATACATGTCCGATTGCGTGTGATGGAGGGTGAGTCCGAAAAACACACCCTTTGCCGTTGCATGATGAATGGGTGTTCGCTCTCCGCTAAAATAGGGTAGGGTGAGCAGTCCATTTGCACCGGGTGGACTCTGCTCTGCCAGCTTCGTCGCATACGTGTATGCTTCATCGACCGTCATACCACCAGTGGAAGGATCCCCTCTCTGTCCCGCTACGGACAACCATTGATCAATGAACCATCGGGTGAGGGAGCCTGCTGTAGCCGTACCACCTGTAATCGTGTGTGAGCCAGGGACTGCGTGCAGATTGGCCCACAAGGTTTGCGTTTTGGGTAAGTGGGGAGCTACGAGAATAAAAAAGGTAGAGCTGCCGTACATGAGCATCAGATCGCCCTTGTGCACCGCTCCGACACTGATCGCCTCGGAGAGCGCATCAGCTGTGCCCGCGATCACCTTTGTTCCTTGCGCTAATCCAGTTTGGTCTGCTGCCTGCCTCGTCACTTCGCCTACAATCTCATGACTCCAGGTGAGTCGGGGCAATTGATCCAGCTCACAGATCGCACTCGCCAGCTCCGTGCTCCATTTCAGCTGATGAATGTCAAAGAGGGGAGCGTAGGACGCAGCCGTGTAACGGTCGATGATCTGCTCATCTGTCAGCTTGTAGACGAGGTAGCCCGAGCCACAGAGAAACTTGGCCGTTCGCTCGTAGATGTGCCGCTCCTCTTGGCGGATCCAGAGAATTTTCGGTCCTGCCGACTGAGCAGACAAGGATTGCGCGGCTACTTGAAAAATCCGTTCTTCTCCGATTTGTTCATTCAGTTCATGGACCTGCTTTTGGGAGCGCGTATCTACTCCGTACAGAATCGCTTTACGCAACGGCTTTCCCTCGACATCCACCGGGACGACAGCCGGGGCGATCGAGCTGACCCCCACCGCTTTGATTTCCTCTGGTCGGATCCCGTATTTGTCAGCTGCCTTTTGCGTGATGGCTTTGCTCAATTGGGTAAAGTCATGCCACCATGTTTGCTCCGCATCATGCTCGGCCCAGCCTCGTTGCGGGATTTCCAGCCGATGGGCTACCGCCTCGCTCACAAGGAGCTTCCCTGCCTCATCTACCAGCGCTCCCTTTGACTCATAGGTACCAATATCAATCCCCAGCACATAAGCCACGTCATTCACTCCCCTCGCAAACCGAGATGATCGCATCCTTCATGCTGTCACCTATTAGACGTAGGTAATTTTGCCTTGGAAATGATCCTCGGGAAGCTCCCCGTCAAAGTCACCTTTATTCGTGATCATTTCGTCGATCTGCTCTGCTTCACATACCTTGATCAAGGAAGATTGCCCAAACTTGGTCCTGTCGACGAGGGCGATGACTTCTTTCGAACGATTGATAAAGGCTCGTTTGATTTCGGTCTCCTCGATGCTGTAATCCGTGAGGCCCGTTTCCAGACTGATTCCGGCTACCCCGAGATAAAAGCGATCAAAATTGAACTTCATGATCGTCTCTTGAGCGATACTGCCGACCATCGACATTTCCGTTTTGCGGATCAGCCCACCGATCATATACACCTGGAGATTGCTCTTGGCGAGGATCGAAGCGACCTGTATGCACGAAGTAAACACCGTGATGCCCGAGCGCTTTGTCAGCTCCCTCGCCAATTCGGCCGTTGTGGTACCGACATCCAGTGCGATCACTTCGCCCTCCTGGACCGTGTCTGCCACATACTTGGCGATCGATTGCTTGAGCTCGTGATTTTTCTTTTGCCGCTGGTTGAACATCGGCTCGAATCCTAGCTCGGGAAGGGAGGCTCCTCCCCTTTTGCGGACGATCATTCCTTGCTTTTCCATCGCGGTCAGATCTCTGCGGACGGTGACCTCGGATACGTGCAGGGACGCCGCCAATTCTTCTACGCTCAATGGGGATTTTTCGTTTAGAAAATTCAGAATCTCTTTCTCGCGATCTGTCGCCATACTTATCGATCTCCTCTTGAATGAAATAATACATGAACGATCATATTCGATCAATTAAAAATCATGAATAATCAGAAATTGATCATTTCGAAATGTTACTTCGATCATATGTGATCATGAAAACGATTGCAATACTAGGAAAAAGAAAACAACGACTAGCCTCTATCCGACTAGTCGCTGCTCTTATGACTGACTTTCTATTTGAACCAACCTTTTTCCTTGAAATGCGTAATCGCCTCAATGCGGTTGCTGACCCCGAGCTTGTCGAGAATCACCGAGATGTAGTTACGGACGGTTCCTGTCGTAAGGAACAGCTGACTGGCAATCTCCTTGGTGTTTTTACCGTCGGCAATCAGCTCCAGCACTTCCTTCTCCCGCTCGGTCAGCGGATTTTCCTGTCCGTAGGCTTCATCCACCAGCTCTGCCGCATATATACGTCGACCAGCCATGATGCTGCGTATCGAGCTGGCCAGCTCCTCGCTGGGACTGTCCTTGAGCAAATAACCATTGGCTCCCGCTTTCAGCGCCCGCTCAAAATAGCCTGGACGGGCAAACGTCGTGAGGATCATTACTTTACAGCCACAGCCTTTTAATTCTTCTGCAGCATCCAGCCCGCTTTTGACCGGCATCTCGATATCCATGATGCAAATGTCCGGCTGATGGAGATGAACGAGCTTCACCGCATCTTCCCCGTTGCTCGCCCGACCGACGACCTTCATATCCTCTTCCAAATCGAGCAGGGACGCCAGAGCACCCAGCAGCATCCGCTGGTCCTCGGCAATGACAATTCGAATCATACCCCCGCCTCCTTTTCCGGTTGTTTGAAGACGTTTGGTACCTTGATCACGACCGTTGTTCCGCTTTCTGCTGATTCGATATCCATGCTACCGTTTACAAATTCGAGCCTTTCCTTCATGCCCCGCAGACCATTCCCGCGGATGTACGCGTATTCCGCTGCCATGCCGATTCCATCATCCCTGACTTTTAGCAGCAAATCCGTTCGCGTCGGCTCTATCACAACGGAACAAGTAGTCGCTCCACTGTGCTTTACGACGTTCGTGACAGCTTCCTTCAAGCACATGCTGAGTACGTTCTCCGTCATCAGCGAGGTATTTTGCAGGTTGGGATCTCCCTCCAAGACGAAGTCAATCTCTGCTGCTTTGGTGATCTGCTTGACCCGAAACAGCTCATCCTCCAGCCGTGTCCCACGCATCTGGGTGACCATTTCCCGCACTTCCTTGAGGGCGATCCTCGCAGTCTGACGGATTTCTTCCAGCTCCGTTTGGGCACGACTCGGATTTTTACTGATCAACTTGGAGGCAAGATCACTCTTCAGCCCGATCAACGACAGCTTTTGTCCCAACGTATCATGCAAGTCACGGGCGATTCGCTGACGTTCCTCCAGCTTGACCAGCTCGGAAATCTTTTTATTCGCATCCTCCAGCTGTCCCTGCAGCTTCTCTCCCTTGTTCCAGTTGTACGTCGTGACGGGAAGCAAAATCACAGCTACGAGGCTGACGAGGACGAAAGGCAGCTGCCTGAAAAACTCCGCGTTTTTCGATAAAAAGCCGAGATTGATCGTGACCACCGTACTGATCAGATGGACCGTATACAGCGTAAAGAATCCGATCTTATTTTGAATATGTCCGATGAAGAAAGCCAGAAATAGCGAGAAGTACACGTAGCCGAACAGGACAGTCATCGCAATCGAAATAATGATTTGCAAACTCGTCCAAAAATAGACGGCCCACCCTTTGGATAAAAAGGAGAGCACGTAGCAGATAAAAAACATCAAGATCATCACGATCCCGATCACCACTTCATATGTGGAGGAGGACCGGAAGATAAAGTAAAACGGGAGGATGTAAAAGACCACCCAGACATACGGGCTGAGGCCAGTATTTTTATGAAGAATTTGATACCACTTCTGCATAGTTGCCCACCTTTTCTTGCCACTTATGCTAAGTGTATCCCAAACGATCAGGTTATGCAGGGTTATTTTCCTTCCAAACTCGCTCTTGGCACCGGAATGGAGTCCGTCAAAGCATCCGCTACAGCTGCTGGACGACCAAGATCCTGAAAACCGACGAACCTTTTATTCTCCTCGTCCCACAGGCGGAAGCGCAGCGATTTCAAGCTGGATGCCAATGTGATCGTAGTTGCCTGCTGGAGTGGCTTTGTTTCGTTATGTGCTCTCTCCAGATTGTAGTTAGGAACCTTAGGGCTCAGATGGTGCACGTGATGGAATCCGATATTGCCTGTAATCCATTGCAGTACTTTTGGCAGTTTGTAGTAGGAGCTTCCTTCGACCGCAGCTTTTACGTAGCTCCACTCAGCTTCCTCTTCAAAGTAGGAGTCCTCAAACGTGTGTTGGACATAAAACAGCCAGACACCAAGCAGACCGGATACGAAAAAGATAGGGCCTTGGATCATCAGAAACGCTTGCCAGCCAACTGCCCAAATCATGAGTGCATACAGACCAACGATCAGGCCATTCGTCAAATAGGTGTTCAAACGCTCTTTGCGTCTAGCAGCTTTGCGGTTGAAACGGTATTGAAATACGAATACAAAGGTAGGACCAAATATGAACAAAACGATCGGGTGGCGGTAAATTCGATAGGCGAAGCGAGTCCACGACGATGCAGACGTATATTCTTCGACCGTCATCATCCAAATGTCGCCAACTCCTCGTTTATCGAGGTTACTGCTGGTCGCGTGATGAATGGAGTGACTGTTTTTCCACTGCTCATACGGACATAGTGTCAAGACACCCGTAATAATGCCGAGAATGTCATTGGCCAGGCGGCTATTAAAAAACGATTGATGGCAGCAATCATGAAAAATAATAAACGTGCGGACTGTAAATCCGGCAGCGATAATCGTCAAAGGAAGGGTGAGCCAATACGATACAGGCAGGCAGAGATACGCTGCATACCAGAGTAGCAATAGCGGCCCGATCGTGTTAATCAGTTGGCGGATACTTGCTCTCGTATCCGTTTTTTCATAAGGAGCAACCTCTTTCTTCAAATGGGCAATGTTGGATTGGTGCATCGCATATCCTCCTCGATCTGACGCGTGCGCTGGACGCCTGGCAGACAGGAGTCAAACGCTTTATGCTTTTCACTTATATTGTAGAAAATACAGACTTTTTGCTGTAGTCATAAACGTCAAGTCGAGGGTATGACAAATGTCATGGGTGTAAGCGGTTTCTTCATTGTATTTTCCAATAAGGGAATTATCTGGTTGGCCCCGTCCTTTGGTTTTGCGGTCGATCAGACTGTGGTGGCGGAGAGGAAAAAGGGGAAGACGCTCCAGCTTCGTAGGAACACCTGCTGGGGGTCATCCCTGCCGGCTCCATGCAAAAAACAAAACCGCGTCCAAAGCAGCCGTCTCAGGATGCTTCTCAGAGGTGGACACTTAAAGGCGTGTTTCGTTTTTTTCCATTACGCCTTGGCTGGTGTTCCTAAGATCTTCCGCTTATTTCCCCTTTTTCCTCAGCCCAGCTTTGGCTCATCCACGTGCCGTACTTTGTGGGCTTTCCTGGGAGTTCCTTTGAGAAAAACCTACATGGAACCATGTCTTTGAAGAACGAAAGCTTGGTTTTCCTTATTCAATCGCTCCCTTGACACATCGAAAAGACATATTTGACGACTTCGTTCTTCTCTTGATTCACCTTATGTCCTTCGAAGCGTAACGATTGGGATATTAAGCTATTGATCCCTTGAACCTCTTAATACCAGGTAGCTAGAAACCACAACAGCTCGCAGGAGAAGCAGGCTTCCAGGCGGAGCGACTCCGGAACCCAGCTGAGCGTAACAACGAATTCACGGGATCCAGAAGCGGTACCTCTGTATTCCCTGCGGAGCGGCTACTACTTTACCGCTTCCCCGTGAATCGTTGTGGAGCGGACAGTCTAATCTTCTGCGTAGGGTGTGGCTGGAGCGCAGATCGGAAACCTGCTTCTCCCCACCTCAGCTATGTTGGTATCACCCATTTTTATTCTTTGGATAAAATTAATGGCTCATCAAATTTTATACTTTCCGTAGTAGACCAAAAAACAGGTGCCCCAAAGTCATCTGACCGACTCTGGAACACCTATTTTCCTATCCTCTTATTTCTTTTCTGGTTGAATCTGATAAACTGCTTTTCCTTCCACCACCGTCAAGAGAACCTTTACATCTTTAATCTTGGTCGCAGGCATCTCAAACAGGTTTTGATCCAAAACGATCAGATCTGCCTTTTTGCCTGGTTCCAGCGATCCCGTGATGTCCTCAACATGGTTAGCGTAGGCGCCATCAATGGTGAAGCTCGCGATCATATCAGCCAACGTCGCGCGCTCATCCGGATTTGCGATTTTGCTCGGATCGGTCTCTCCCTCTGCAATCCGCGTAACCCCTTGCTGAATGCCATGAAGCGGATTGAATTCTGGCGTTACGATGTAATCGCTAGAAGACGCGATGTGTACCCCTTGATTGATAAAGCTCTTCATCGGGTACTCTTTCTCTGCACGCTCTTGTCCCAGATACGGAACCTCGATCTCGTCGTAGTAGCCATCCTCCTGCATGAACCAGAACGGTTGAACAATGCCGACTGCGCCGAGCTTTTTGAAGCGCTCGATATCTTGTGGATTGACTAGCTGCAGATGCACGAGTGAGTGGCGAGCGTCATGTGCACCGTTTTGTTTTTCCGCGTATTCCATGCCATCCAGCGCAATCCGAGTAGAAGCATCTCCGATGGAATGAACATGCAGTTGGAAGCCCGCTTTGTCTACGGCCGCTGCCGTCTTGTTGTAATTGTCTACCTTCCAGATCAACTCACCGTTTGTTTCTTTATGCTCATATGGTTTTTCCAGGTAAGCGGTCGCTCCCTCGATTACCCCGTCCATAAAGATTTTCACCGCGTTCACTTGGAACAACGGGTATTGGTCGCGCTCTCTGATCTTTACGAACTCTGCGACTTGCTCAGGACCTTTGTCCGGATTGGCTGTCACAGCATTGCGGAAACGAATGGTCAGCTTGTTTTCCTTGGCCAGCTCTTCATACGCTTCGAGCACGTTTGGATAGCGCAGCATATCAGGGTCACGCACGGTGGTTACGCCGCGCTCTACTGCCTTGTGCTGATACTCTTCAATCCCGGATTTGTACTGCTGAACGGTGTAGCCACCGATTTTTTTCAGTACGAGGTCCATCGCCTTTTCACGCAGTGTTCCTGATGGTTCACCCGTTTTCGGATCGCGCTCGATGATGCCACCTTCTGGATTTTTCGTATCCTTCGTGATGCCTGCAAGCGCAAGCGACGCGGAGTTCACCCACAGCGAATGTCCATCATCGGAGGTCAGAGCGATCGGCGTCTTCGCATCGATAGCATCCAGAACCTCTTTGCGCGGACCAATCCCAGGTGCTACTGGATTGCTCCAGCCACGGCCCTGAAATGTTTCTTCCTGCGGATGCTCCTTGATAAATGCTTTGATTGTCTCCACGTACTCATCCAGAGAGCCACCGTCAAATAAATCAATGGAATAGATCAGTCCTGTCGTTTTGCTCGCATGAGTATGGCTGTCGATGAAGCCTGGCAGTAGCATTTTGCCTTGCAGGTCCGTCACCTTGGTGCTTTTCCCTATGTACTTTTTCGCGCCCTCGTCACTTCCGACATAGACGATCTGATCGCCGCGAATGGCGACAGCCTGTACGACATTACGGTTTCGATCCACGGTGTATACGACGCCATTCGTGAATACTTGATCCGCTGGTTGTACAACCGCAATCACTGCTTTACCTGATGCTTGTCCCGCAGACTGCGTCGACCCTGGCGACTTCGTCGACCCCGGCGACTGTGCGAATGCAGCCATCGGGCTCATCAACGCTGTGACGAGCAGAGCGCTGGTCATTTTCTTGAACAAATAGATCCCCACCTATCTACTTCTATGTTGCTTCTCTCTGAAAGCACAAAAACGATTTTAGCATTGCAACTCTGAAAATTCCATGAGTTTCACGTCGTTATATGCTGGTTTGTTCATACACACAAACCAATCCACACTTGACAACTCGGAATTATGATTCTTAAATAAAAAGAGACTATCATTTCATAAGAGATGGGGCGTATACAAAATGGCGAAAAAGCGCATTGACCACGTAGGTATGGTCGTAAAAGATTTTGAGAAGGCCATCGAATTCTATCAAACGATTGTTGGCTTTGAACTGAAAGGCAAAATCACGCACACTAACGGAATCTTCCAACTGGCTTTTCTCGGCTTTGGCAACTCCGACGAGACGGAGCTGGAAATCATCCATGGCTATAACGACAATCTTCCTTCCGAGGGAAAAGTGCACCATTTTGCCATAAACGTAGACAACCTCGAAGAAGAATACGAGCGTGTCAGCAAGCTCGGGGCTCAATTCGTTGATCCTGAAATTGTCACGCTGCCAAACGGCTATCGCTATTTCTTTATCTTTGGACCTGAGGGCGAATGGGTCGAATTCCTCCAAAGATAATGGCCATCTTTCGCAAAAACAGGTTGCTTAAAACCACAAAAGATCGCAGGAGAAGCAGGTTTCCAGGCGGAGCGCAGATCGGAAACCTGCTTCTCCCCAAGCCTTTGCTGTGTGGATATCACCCGATATGATTAAAAGAGCCACTCTCTAACGAGAAAGTGGCTCTTTTTGCTGTTCATTTATCTACTACACACTAGGTAGCAACAGGGAATCTCATGACCAACTCACCGTCATACTGCTCACCTGTTTCTACAAATCCCAGGCGGCGATACAGCTGGAAGGCAGAAAAATTGTGTGGGTATACGGTCAGCCTCACTTCCCGACATTGAGAGAACCGACCTGTAATATAGTCAATCATCTGACGTAGAGCAGCTTTCCCGTAGCCTTTTCCCTGCTGGCTCTCATCAATCAGAAAGCCATTAATCCAGTACATATCTGACGTCTGTTCGACGAAGGCATGCATCATAAATCCGACCATCTTGTCCTCGTGATAAATCGCAAAAGGGAGGTACTCTACCCCATCCCCGTCCGGCTTGATGTACACTTTTGCGAGTGACACCGCTACTGTCGGCACTAAGTCCTTCTGCTCTTCCTTTACTTGCAAGGCCAGCGCTTCCAACCAATTCTCTCTGGTCACAGACCTCAATTGAATGCTCATGCTAGACTTCCTTTCCGCACTTCGTCCCGTTAGATGAACCCTCTGCGATACAGCTCCCCGATCGCATGGGACCGATTTTGTGCTCCCAGCTTTTTGATGGCGGATTTGACGTACTGCTTTACTGTGAATTCACTGATCTCCATCGAGTCAGCCATTTCCTTCGTATTTTCTCCCCAAGCTATTCTTCGCATGACTTCCAGTTCCCTTTTGCTTAACAGCTGTTGATGATTTTCTGCTCCCGTTGCACCTAACATGATTTTGCCCACCTGCTTCCCGTACAACGTGAATGAGGAGAGCGAGTGTTCATCAAATGGTTCTGACTCAAAATCGGAGCTGCAAATATATCCGACAACGACAGGTCCGCAGCAGATCGGTACCACAAGCATGGAATGTATCGTAGATGGCATGATGTCTTTGGTGCTCATTTGCTTCAGATAGTCGAGTCCCGTACAAAACTTTGCCTGACGTTCACGAATCGCTGAAAAGATGATCGGGTATGATCGTATGTCCTCCCTTATTTCCCCTAAATATACCATCCCGGTTGATTGCAGGGAAATAATTCCTTCTGCCAAATGGCCAAGCCCGAGCCGTCACGCCCGACTAAGGGATCACCGTCAGCCTTTGTTAATTTAATGGCTTTGCCATGGTGAACGTCTTCTCACTCGAGGGTCTTGTAGTAGTCAATTTTCCTTTTGATGCTCTCCAAATTTTCCTCTAGAGCTCTCATTTGAAGCTCTATCTTCTCTTGATGCGCTTCTAGCATGTGCCTCCTCGCCCGTACGGTAGAGATCCCCTCGCTACGTAAATCAGAAAAACCTTTCATGTCAGAGATAGTCATTCCCGTTTCTCGCAAGCGAATGAGGAATTCAATCCATGCTAGGTCAGACTCCGAATACTGACGATATCCCTGCTCATTACGCGCTACTCCATCCAGTAATCCTATTTTTTCGTAGTACCGCAACGTATGCACGGTAAGTCCTGTGATTTTAGCAGCTTGTTGAATCGCGAATTGTTTATCCATGTAAGTGATTATATACCCAAATAAAAAAACATTGCATTAGAGTGCACTCGAAACGATAACATTTACTCTCGAATGACTCATTACTTACAACGGGAGGTTTTGACATGGATACAGAACGCTTTCAACGCGGATGGGATAAGTTAATGGAAGTGGACGGGGAAGGGGGCCAGCGTGTGATTGAATCACTGAAAGACATTGCTCCTGATCTGGGAAGGTACGTAGTGGAATTTGCATTTGGAGAGATTTATTCCAGAGAAGGTCTCGACTTAAAGCAACGACAGCTTGTGACTATAGCTTCCCTGACAACCCAAGGTGGATGTGAACCACAGCTCAATGTCCACATCCATGCAGCACTCAATGTCGGACTCACTGCCCATGAAATCATCGAAGCGATCACCCATTGCATTCCCTATACAGGTTTTCCCCGTGTGCTAAATGCTATATTTACAGCGAAGCATGTTTTTGAAGAACGAAATGTGGTTCTGGAGAAGAACGTTTCATTAGGAATCTAAAAAAGGGAAGGGTGGAAAGATAACATACATCTCTCCACCCTCTCGCTATACCATTTCTATTGTTCTATCTACAACGAGGACCATGTGCTTTCGAGCCACTGGTCAAAGTCGTCCCCTTTTTCACCTTCGTATGAATCATATATATCCGTTCTCATCTTTTGTAGCTTCTCTCGGAACTCTTCAAACGTATGACCCTTTGGTAAGCTCTTCTTGATCCTTACCAGGCTCTTGGTTGTTCCTTTAATCAAATCACCTTTTTTCTGTGGCGGCAATTGGACGGCTTCGCCAAATCCCTTGAGCTTGTAGAAGGCTGCTTGTTGTACCTTGTACACGGAATCGTTGATCAAGATACGCTTTAATAAACCAATTGTCTGGGCGTCTTTCCACTTACCCAGCTCTTCAACAGCTTCTAAACGTTCTCTCCAATTCGACGTGCGATTGGCTGATTTTTTTAAATCCTCATAATGAGGGGGAAACTCATTTTTCACTTCACTCGTATTCAAACGGCTCAATCTCCTTTTGTCTTTCGTCACTACTATTATGGCACTACTTGCCCATTTACAACACCTTTGATTCCATTTGTCGCATCCAATCCGCAAACATTACGCTCCAAACCGCTGGCGATACCCGCATCTTCTACACAATTCCTCGACAGCCTCCCTGCGAGAAAATCCATCGACGAGGTTATTCGCGCGCTCGCCATCCACGATGTCGGAAAAGGATGTCTGGTTGATGTTGCCTAGATTGATGACCCCTTCGCCATCTAGACAGCATGGCACGACAGTCCCGTTTTCGAGAATGGCTGCCTGTGTGCGAAGGCCATGACAGAAGCCTTTTCCATCATCCTCAGGCGCTGTCAAGCTCGGCCACTGGAACTCATAATCTTGGTTTAAATAGACGGTTTCGGCGATTCTCACACCGCTGCCGGGCACTACCATTTCTTCGATCTTATAATCCAGGCCAAATTCCTTCTCGATCACTTCGAGCGTCTGGCGATTTCTACTCTTTTGAATGTTTGTGGCGTTGTCTTGCGTCAGGTTCCACAGGCGGAAGGAAAAGATGACTTTATACTGCTCGGCCTCCCGAACAAAGGAGAGGATCTCCCGCAAATATCCTTCGCGGTTGGTAGAACCCTCATGTCCATCAAAGCTATGGAGTGAAAAGTTCATTTGTCTCAGGGCAGGTTTTCCGAGCAATTTATGCCGATTTTTTGCGATTAGCGTACCGTTTGTCGTGATATTGACCTTGAAGCCTTTTTCGTGGGCGATATCTAGCAGCTCATCGATCTTGGGATGAAGAAGCGGCTCCCCTTTGACGTGCAAATAAATAAAATTGGTGTGCGGTTTGATCTCGTCTAATCTTTTCGAAAAGTCTTCCACCTTGATAAAGCTCTTCGTGCGCTCCGTAGGCGGGCAAAAGCTACAGGCGAGATTGCAGACGCTGGTAATTTCTATATAAACTTTTTTAAACGTTTTCAAGATTTTGTCCCCATTCCGGATGTCTATGTTTAGATGATAATTGCTTGATCGTATAACCTTCATAGTAACATAGGGCGGGTTTTGGGGGTAACGGGGGTTTCTGGTTGGGGTGTGCTTCTATGTGAAAAATGGTAGATTCGGCCCTAAGAACAAAAAAGAAGAGGCCCCTTACAGATGGATTGATCTGCAGCGGGCCGTGTCACTGAATTTATTTATTTCTAATAGCCTTGGCAGCATCAATCGCCCACCACGCTATACCTCTCTTTACAAAGTCACTCTCGCTCGCCAGACCTTTATCCTGAATAAAAGTATCAACTTTGTCACGGATCTGATACTGTAGCCATCCGGAAGTCTAAAGGTCCCTGTTGCCGAAGGAATAGTCTGCTGCTTTTGGACAAGCTTACTGCTGAATCAAAAAAGCCTCCCATCCTTTCGTGGCGGGAGGTACTTCCTTTCCTACCCCTTCATGTCTTTTTCAATTTGTTTTAGTGTTTTCTTTTGCTTGCAGGCTTCAGCTTGATTGTCCGCCGCCCAAGGAGTACTGTTGAGATTTTGCAACTCCTTGATCAATCTCTTATCCGACGTTACGTGAATCTTGGCATCTGGAAAACTGTTTTTTAATTTTTCCCCTACTTCTTTTTCAATGGATTCCAAGCGAAAGCGATTAAAGTTGCTCACTTCAATAGCAACATCCAACTCATCGTCGATCCGAACGGCGACAGCTTTGTCAATGCCCTTTACCTGTTCTGTTATTGCTTTTGCTTTCTGTTCCGAATCATAGTAACGAATCGGGGTCGGTTTGCACAGCGGATCTTCTGCTGCAGACTTGGTCTTTGCCTGTTGATTTGATTGCGGATTGCAGCCTGCAACGAATAGACACATAGACACGACAAGTAGTATGGTACGCAAAATGGAAAAGCCTCCTATCGCGATAACATACCTATAGCGTTTCCTGTCTCGCTGTTTCTATGTTCATCATTCCAACGTTGTCCTCTCCTGTTATTCATGACATAGCTGGACCGCATCCACGGCCTCGTCTGTCTCCTTCCACCGGTATGCAGGTGTTCCATAAAAATAAAGTTATAGACTGTAAAATAAAGTAATAAACTGAGAAATAAAGTGTTAGACTGGTGGCCAGCTATTCAACAAACGGGTATGATAGCTTAGCAAAACAACAGAGGCTGCTGGTTAGAAGAGGTTAGAGTAAGAAGGATTTAGTGTAGATTTTATTGGACATATCAATTAACGTATTATTCAAATCTTTCTTGTATCGTTTTTAAAATAGAAGAATTAAACAAAAATGATAAGGGGGATTTTTTTATGTTCCAAACCTTAGACCATTTTTTAAAATCTTGGGAGTTCGAAGCTGCTGCTACGCAGAAACTACTGAGTAATCTGACTGATGAATCACTGAAACAGGAAATAACTTCTCAAAATTGGACTTTAGGACGTATTGCTTGGCATACAGTTGCTGCCATTCGTATTATTACTTCAAATACAAACTTAACTTTTGATGCCCCAGCCGAAGATTATCCCGTTCCTACTACGGCTCAGTTTATAGCAGACAGTTATCATCAAGCTAGTAATGCATTTGTAAAAGCATTAAAAAAAGAATGGTCTGACCATACACTACAAGAACGTATCGAATTTATAGGTCAACAGATGCCAAATGGTTCACTATTAATGTTTTTGATTCAACATCAAGGCCACCATCGAGGACAAATGACGGTTCTTATGCGACAGGCAGGATTAACTGTCCCAGGAATTTTTGGCCCTTCAAAAGAGGAATGGGCAAAGTTTGGTATGGAAGCCCCTCAAATGTAGTTCAACAAACCCAAACCTAATCGTCAGGCTTCTTATATTACATTTCCATCCGATATTGTAGAATCATTTATTATTCGGTTTAGATCCATGAATCGCTTCATTCTGACGTTGATTCAAAACTAATTTTCAAATATCTAGTGATTTAGAAGACCGGGACTCCTTGTACCATAAGGGGTTCCGGTCTAATACTTTATTTTCACTGAACAGCAGGCAGCTACTCCATCACCCCTCCCATTTAATCTGTTTTTACCAAAGGCGGCGAATAGACGATCCCACGGCTAAAGCCAAACCAACCGCAGCCGGTTTCCCTTTTTATATCTCAGCAAATTTCGTTCCATATCCCACAATGCTCGAATCATCGGCCATCCCCCTGTTCATGTTCGCGGGGGAACTCATGAATGCCAGTGGAATCACGCGCCGACTGATTCATTTTGCCAAAGACTTCGTCGGGCATTACCGTGGGGGACTTGCCTACGTCAATGTCTTGGGCAACATGTTTCTTGCCTCCATCATCGGGTCAGCCTCAGCGCAAAACGGCTATCATGAGTCGGGTCATGGTGCCCGAGATGGAACAAAACGGATTCAGCCGCGAATTCAGCGCTGCTACCACCGCTTCCGCCGCGCTGCTCGGTCCAATCATCCCTCCTAGCATGCTGTTTATCATCTACGGCGTAGGTTCAGGCGTACCATTGGAAAAATGTTTTTGGCGGGTATCATTCCTGGGATCATTCTAGCCGCGATAACAGTTGGTTCAGTCAGTTAAGCCTAATTGAATTAAAATTCGAACATGTTATAATGATTATTCAATTCAATGTTTAGGCTGGAGGAACCACATGAAGAAGAAATGGACTTTATTATCTGTAATGGCCGTAGCACTCGCCTCGGTAACTTTTTCAACGACTCATGCTATCGAGAAGAAAAATGCTGATCTCATCATCAAAAATGGACATGTCCTGACCATGAACAGCAAGAAGGATCGCTTTGCCAACGGAACAATTGTTGTTAAGGACAACAAGATCGTGGCCGTCGGCGATGAAAAGCTGGCGGATGAATACAGCGCACCCAAGGTTGTAGATGCAGGCGGAGATATTGTGATGCCCGGCATGGTGAACACCCATAACCACGTGCCGATGGTCGCTTTCCGCAGCATCGGGGAGGAGGGGGTTGGAAACAGACTGTTCGAGGTCTTTTTCCCGCTGGAGGGCAAGCTTCTCTCCCGTGACCTGATCTATAAAGCGTCCATCCACGGTGTCATCGAAATGGCCATGGGTGGAGTGACCACCTACTCCGATATGTACTATCACGAAGACGAAATCGCAAAGGCGACAGAAACCATTGGGATCAGAGGGGTGCTGGGAGAGACCGTCATTAGTTCTCCCGTCGTAGATGCTCCAAAGCCGTACGGTGGACTCCAATATGCCGAGGAGTTCATTAAGCAGTATAAAAACAATGATTTGATTATACCTGCCGTGGCTCCACATGCTACATACACAGTAAGCCCTGAGATGCTCAAGGCGTCGAAGGCTCTGGCTGACAAATACAAGGTACCGTTTATCATTCACGCAGCCGAGTTTGCTGACGAGACGCAGCGAATCGAGAAAAAGTTTGGTGTGAAATCCGATTCAGTGATCAAATATTTTGACTCAATCGGGATTTTGGACAAGAACACCATTTTGGCCCATGCCATCCACATCTCGGATGAGGATATCCAATTGATAAAACAAAGAGGGGCTTCCATTGCCCACAATCCGATCGCCAATACAAAGGGAGCGACAGGTGTTGCTCCTGCCATCAAGATTGATCAGGCAGGCATCGCAATGGGACTGGGAACGGACGGACCAATGAGCTCCAACACGATGGATGTATTTGGAACCATGGGATATGCTGCTCGCGTCCATAAACTGGTAAACAAAGACCAAAGTCTGATGCCGCCAAGCAAGGTAGTGGAGCTGGCCACCATCGGAGGAGCCAAGGCACTAGGCCTCGGAGACAAAATCGGATCCTTGGAAGAAGGTAAACTTGCGGACATCATCATAGTCGATGTCCATGCTCCGAACACATTCCCAACCTACGATCCGTACGCGACGCTTGCTTATGCTGCCGGCCCACAAAACGTAACCGATGTGATCGTCAACGGGAAAATCATCGTAGAAAACAAAATGCTGAAGACCTATGACTATCAGACGGATTTGAAAGACATGACCGACATATACAACAAAGTAAAAGAAGTGGAACAAACATTAGAATTCCACAAAAACAAACCGCAAAAATAGAGTCAAAAGCTGCCTTTCTGCCGGGACAACCGGACGGAAAGGCTTTTTTCTTTTGCTGCATGACGAATCGGATAAGAACAAATGGCCGTTGCCATGTAACTCTTAAAGTAGCCGAACCTGCCATTTATGCGTTAATCACATTTTTCTCCACGCTGGCTAGGCTCTTCTGCTACTCGTCCAGGTTACCTTGCTAGTAACATCTTCTTTGGTTTAACTGATCCCACGCAGTTTTTAAAGCCGATCTACCAGTAGGAAGGCGTTCTAAAGTGGCAAACGTGTGATGTATTTTATAACCAAGCCTTTTTTAACAGCTTCACACCAAGCTGGATTTCATCACATGATAAATTACTGAAACCAAGTTTAATAATTGGCTTATCGGTTTTGTTTTTAATGAAGAAGAGTGAAGTAGGATAGACTTTAACCCCCTGAATGGAAGCTTGTTGAATAAGCCATTCTTCTGAACGCTCCAAGTGTACTTTGACTAATAAGTACAAACCAGAATGCTCGCCAATTATAAATATATTTCGCTTGAAATGATTCCTTAATTCAAAAACTAAGTGCTGCATTTTACGTTTATAAACAAGACGCATGCGCTTAATATGGCGATTCCATTCCCCTTCTTCCATAAATTTCGCCATTGAGAATTGGCTGAGTAGTGAAGTGGTACTCTCGAAATGTGTGAATTGATTTTTATAACCGTTTATAAGTGGCTGCGGCAAGACCATATAACTTAAACGAATTCCTGGAAGAAAGCACTTTGAGAAATTTCCAAGATAAATAACTCTCGTTGAATCTATGGAAGCGAGAGCGGGAAATGGTTGTTGTGTATAGCGAAATTCACTATCATAATCGTCTTCGATAATATATCCTTGCATCTTTTTTGCCCAATGGATAAGTGCATGCCTTTGTTGAATGGGCATGCTTACCCCGTATGGACTGTGATGGGACGGCGCCACATAAATTAATCGTGATTTCATATGTTCTAAGTGTGAAAAATCTGCACCTGTCTCATAAACGGGTAACATTTCAAGCGTAAAACTATTTAATTGAAAAGCTTCCCTAGCGCCATCGTAACCAGGATCCTCCACAATAATGCTAGAAAAATCATGTTTCAGGACAATACCGAGATACACAAGCATTTGTTGGGTACTACTTCCGATAATGATTGCATTTGGGTCTGTTCTCACCCCACGAGACTGGAGTATATATGCTGCGATTTGTTCGCGTAGGCACAATTCGCCAAAAGGTTCCCCGTATCGAAAGCTGTCCTTTACCGTTAATACTTGATTCGAGATCCTCCTCCACATTTTTAAAGGGAAATGCGATTGATCGACGACGTCTGCGCGGAAATCAATGCGAATAGGTGGTACCGGCTCTGTTTGCTTGTGATTAGAAGAGCTGCGAGCCTCTTGAAATAAAAGGGGCTCTAATTCATTTACAAAATAACCTTTTCGGCCCTCTCCACGAATATACCCTTCAGCAACAAGTTGTTCATATGCCATTAATGTTGTATTACGGCTTACATGTAAGGAATCTGCAAGTTGACGAATGGAGGGCAATGGCTCATCCGCTTTTATGTCGCCTTGCTCAATAAATGATTTAAATTTCTCGTAGATTTGTTTGTATTTAGGAGAGTTATCTTTGAAGGTAAAAATGGTGTTTTTCATTTGAATTCCCTCTGACATGTATATTTGTTTGTTATTGTATCTTTTTTTATGTCAGCGTGTATAATATTGTTTTTTTATCGGATATTTATTTTTCATTACAAGTTGAAGGAATGATTATTGTGTACATTCCGAAGCAATATCGTATGGAACATGATGAGGCCGTTCAAATGATGAAGTCTTACCCGTTTGCCTTATTGGTTACTGTTAATGAACATCGCCCGTTGGCTACGCACATTCCGTTGGAAATTCGTGAAGATGAAGGGAAAATCTTTGCGACTGGGCACATTGCATACGGAAACATGCAGAAGAAAACTTTGGATAATAATAGTGATGTTTTACTTATTTTTCAAGGACCGCACGCTTACATTTCGTCAAGTTGGTATGAGTGCGACGAGGTTCCCACATGGGACTATCTCGCTGTACATGCTTATGGAACAGCACGTGTACTCACAAAGGATGAGCTGAAATCGGCTTTGGATTCTATGCTTAAACACTATGAATCTCACCGAGAAAATGGTCGGCTCTGGGATACGTTTAATCCTGAGTTGCTTGAGAGCGAATTGAAAGGAATAGTTGGTTTTGAAATTGAAATCACCTCTATTCAAGCTTCAGCCAAAATGAGCCAGAATCGTAATAACACCGATTATAAATCGATTGTTGCTGAGCTTGAAAAATCTAATGAACAAGGGGAAATTCAGGTTGCTCAGTGGATGCGTGAGCAACGGAAAGATTTATTTAAATGATGTGCAAAAATACAACAAGGAGTTGCATTTTATGGAGTTTTCAACTATTTGGCTATTTGTAATTGCTGCTGCTACATTGTTAATAATACCTGGACCGGCTGTGTTCTATATTATGGCAAGAAGTATAGATCAAGGGAAGAAAGCAGGCCTGGTATCTGTTCTTGGAGTATCTCTTGGTGGTTCTGTTCACGTTTTAGCTGGAGCAATTGGAGTTTCTGCGATCCTTATGACATCAGCAACAGCCTTTCATATCGTTAAATACTTGGGTGCTGCTTATCTTATCTATTTAGGGTGTAAGACTTTATTTTCTTCTGATAGTACGACTTCAGAAATCCCAAAAGCCCCTCGCAAAAAATTACTAAAGATTTTTTACGAATCAGCACTCGTAGAAGTAATGAATCCTAAGACAGCACTCTTTTTTTTAGCCTTCTTTCCGCAATTCATATCACCTTCTGCTGGATCAGTTACAATACAATTTTTGCTTTTAGGAACGATATTTATTATCCTAGCTTTTATTAGTGATGGCCTGTATGCAGTTCTTGCAGCAAGTATTAGAAAGCGGATTAAAGTGAGTTCAAAGTTACAGAATCGGATATCTGGTTATTTATACATTGTTCTAGGGGTATTCTCCGCCTTTGCGAGCCCCTCCAAAAAATAAGAGTGTTGTGACACAACAAACCAAGACGATAAGCAAAATGAAATGGAGAGATATGTTATGCCTAGATTTATCATTGAAGATGATTTTTGGTCGTTATTCCCTCATGCAAAAATAGGCACCGTTATTTGCCAGGGGATTGATAATTCAATAAGGGACGTTGAAATGTACGAGAAGCTACTGCAGGAGGCAGAGAAAGAAGCACATAAATTCTTAAGTCTGGAGGAATTCAGTAGTAATCCAGTCATATTCGTTTGGCGAGAAGCTTTTCAGAAATTCAAGACAAAGAAAGGGGCAAGGTGTTCCATTGAAGCTTTATTAAAAAGAGTGAAAAATGGCAATCATATCGGAACAATAAACCCGCTTGTTGACATCTATAATTCAATTTCATTGCGTTATGGGCTTCCGTGTGGTGGAGAAGATATCGACACTTTTGTAGGCGATATTCGGCTAACGCAGGCAAATGGTAACGAACCGTTTATCCCATTGGGAAGTGATGAAAATGCTCCGCCATATGAAGGTGAAATTGTTTACAAAGATGATAACGGTGCAATATGCAGATGCTGGAATTGGCGTGAAGCTCAGAGGACGATGCTAACAGAAAATACGAAAAATGCATTCCTTTGTATTGAATTAATAGATGAAACAAGAAGCGATGAGTTTCATATGGCGCTTAAAGAATTGTCTGATTTAGTGTCACATAATCTTGGTGGTATTGTGAAGATTGAAGTGTTAGATAGTAATAATAGGGAAATTACAATCTTTGGTTAAGGTCAAATTGCGTTTAAAAATGATGCCCTGTGAGTCGATATGGACAAAAATACGGTTTCGTCGTTTAGACTGCCCCCAATAAATGAAACAGCGGCGACCTAAGACCAGAAAATAAAGTCTTAGACTCACCGCTGCTTATTATGCTATCGATGCCCGTTAGTTTAATTAATTGGTCAGTCGTAGAAAAAAAGCGTCCGATGGACAAATACCGAAACTTCATCCCCGGGTCCTAATCGTCTCACTTCCCTATTAAATCATCATAAACAAATTCGCTCGGATTGCAGCTCCGGCACCGGCCAACTCGATCCGGACGCTGTGCCCATTCGGATCGTCACAAGTCACGAGCAGCAAATCGCCTTCCGCCAAGTCCAGCTCCCTTCCGCCATTCATCCGAATTCGCATCTGCCCCGCAGCGGCATAGAAAGCTTCCCATCGCACAAGGGATCCTTCGGGCCAAGAGCATTCGATGGTACGGGTGGACCCTGACTCAAGACGAATCGCCTCAAGCTTTCCATGGCAGCCTTCCGCCAGCATCAGGTTAAAATCTTTTACTTTGCCGAAACTGCGCGTGGACCAATCTCCGCTGAAGCTATCCTGTTCGAAAGGCTTGAGACGGATACGATGATGCCCTTCATGCTCAATGTCAAGCTCCCCTTCCAAAATCATCAGGTGGCGCCAATAACCCGGAAGCCGGGTAAACTCCGACTCCTTGATCTCTACGGCAGCCGAGCTGAGCCTCCAGATGAAGTTGCGCTGGCCGTAATCGGCATGATTCGGATAAATAGAGAGCTGTGTCGTGGTCCCACCCGACCACCGGCTCGTTTGTTGATCCTGCTTGGGAATGATATTAACGGTATACGTCATCCGTTTATTCCTCCTTCCGGTTCGCTACGTCTCATTATTAAAGCAAAAGGGACCCCATGTGAAACGTAATCATGAAGTCAAACTCCCCCCAACATTCGGTTGCAGAATACAATAACCGGCATGAATTGATCATAACAAAAAACTCGCACGGAAGTCATACCCCCTTACTTGCAAGTGCTCACGAAATGGAGGATAAACGAAAAAAGCCCGAGCTCACGTAAAGTGACTCGGAAGAAAAGTTAAAATGGTGGTGTAAATCCTTTAAACAACGCTTTAATCTTCGCGGGCAAATAATGGCTTCCGCCCCGCTGCTCCACCCGTTCCACCATTACGGCAACAAGCAGGTTCGGCTTGTCGGTGTAAAGGCCACGAACCACCCGTTTTCTTGTCCGGCCTCCCCTTTCTTTTGCTTCAGCTCGGCCGTCCCTGTCTTGCCTGCCAGCGGAAGTCCTTCGATTCTCGCCCCGTACCCGGTGCCCGCGGGGTTTTGAATGACTTTCGTCATTTTGGCCGTCCATAAGCGGCTCACTTCAGGACTCATCAAGCCGCTCTTCCAAACTTCGCCGATCGTCCGTCCGTCATACTCCAGAACCAGCTTGATCATATTGCCGCCGTTCACGAATGCCCTGTAAGCGTCTGCGACATGCAACGGCGTCATCCTACCATATCTCCAAAAAACATTATCCAAAATTAATACTCTGCCATTACTTAGTTCAAATACATAACGGCAGCCTTGTCAAAGTTGTTTATTAAACTATCGTGTCCCGTTAGCGTAATCACGATGGTTAAGTCCAATGCACTGATATGGCCAGTACGTAGTTGTTAATTCTATTGGTGTCATTTGGAAACAGTAATTACATCAATTCGCCCAGATCTGGCGGACGACGGAAAAGTGTTGCCTGCTCAAAACTATAGGCGATGCTGATTAGCGTGGGCTCACTGAAAGCCCTCCCGGAAAAGACAACACCAAATGGACCCTGCGTCGAATCGCCATCCGCATCAATTGTTCCTTTTGCTGAATAACCGGCGGGCACTGTAATAAGGGGGTACCCTAACCGGGCAGCAATGTACATGCCATCAATGTCACCGGGTAACATTAATGCATCTAAGCCATGTTGATCGAGTGCATAGTCAATCCCTTGTGTTACAGCCGGATGGTTATATTCTTGACGTTTAAGTTGATAGGTTACCTCGTTTAACGCATTTAGTTCCGAGCGAATCAGATTCTCTTGGCCAAACTTCAATGCGGAAGAAGCGTGTTTCTGATTATAAACAATAAGTTCTTGAAGAGAATGCACTGGCATATCCGAGTTCAAATTCGATAAATAGCGATTCAGGCCTGTTTTGAATTCGTAGCAGATAACATCATTGTTCCATGTATGCTGTTCCAAATGGAGGTCAACAGGATCGATAACTGTAGCACCTTGCTCACGCAGAACTTCGATGGCGGATTCCATGATGGATAGTCTTTCTTCATCCAACGACCGATAGTAATGTCTTGGAATCCCAACACGAGCTTTACGCAGAAAGTCTCGGTCAAGATAAGTTGTGTAATCATGAAAAGTACGATGCGGGCTAGTCCATGTTGCCTTATCGTTTTCGTCAATTCCGACGATTGCCCCGAGTAGTGACGCTGCATCAGTGACTGTCTTGGAAATTGGTCCTGGTGTATCCTGACTTATTGAGATCGGGATAATGCCGCTGCGGCTCGCAAGCCCTACAGTAGGCTTTATTCCGACGAGAAAATGTTGGCTTGCCGGCCCAATAATCGAACCCGCGGTTTCTGTTCCGATCGCTGCTGCTGCCAGGTTTGCCGCTACAGCTGCAGCCGATCCTGAACTTGACCCGCTGACGAAGAGCTTGCCAGGTCCATATGGATTCAATACATATCCGCCTCTGGAACTGTATCCAGCTGGCATACGGTTGGACATAAAATTCGACCACTCGGTCATATTTGCCTTACCTAGAAGAACTACGCCGGCAGCGCGGAGCTTTGCGGCTATGAACGAATCTTCTGGAGCAAACGACTCAGCCAATGCGATTGAACCAGCGCTCGTATGCATCCGGTCGTGCGTATCGATGTTATCCTTGAGCAGGATTGGAATTCCGTGCAGCGGCCCCCTACTACCTGTTGTATTTCGCTCAAGGTCAAGATTCCTTGCTATTTCAAGCGCATCTGGATTGATCTCTAATACGGCATTGATCAGAGGATTATATCTATGAATGCGTTCGATATATGCAAGTACGAGGGCTTCGGATGTACATTCACCCGAAGACATTGCCTTTTGCATGCTCACCAAATCGGCTTCCTGAATCCAATCTTGTAAGTTGATGCTCATATATTAAGATACCCCCTGGTACTGGTAAATTTTAGGACAACAGCAATATGGTAACATTCTGCCTTGCCTAGGGTATAGGGAAAGTTTTGATTAGATAAGAAAGTATCGGTTGGGCATCGCAGTAGAGCTTGTATTTTCCCGAACGTCAATGTTGTAACTTAAGTAATCTGCCCGTTAGCGTAGAAAAGGCAGCCCGTTGTGAAATGCACCCCAATTGTTAGACACACCTAACAATTGGAGGTGCATTATATATGGCCAAATTTTCTCCAGAAGATAAATTATCCGCGGTTTTTCGTTGGAGAGACGGCAAAGAAACTCATGCTTCCATTGCTGCGTCTATTGGTGCAACCAAAGCTATGATTGGAGTTTGGGTGATGCAATACGAGCAAAATGGCGCGGAAGCGTTTAGAAAGTCCTATACAAGCTACACAGCTCCGTTTAAACTGGACGTACTCAATTATATGAATACCCACGGGACGTCTCCGAATGCAACTGCCGCCATTTTTCAAATTCCCTCTCCCGCTTTAATCCGAAAATGGAGGATTCAATTTCATTCATGCGGAATAGACGCCCTTATTCCAAAGAAAAAGGGGCGTCCAACGATGAAAAAGGGAAACAAGAATGTAACACCTGTTGAAGGATCAGTCGAGGCATTACAGCAAGAAGTAGAGCGTTTACGTATGGAGAATGCTTATTTAAAAAAGTTGAATGCCTTAGTTCAAAGCAAGGAAAAATTACAAACCAAGACAAAGCGCAAGTAGTGTTTGAACTAAGGACTGAATTCCCCATTAAAGCGCTACTCCAATTGGCGGGAATACCACGGAGTTCCTATTATTACTTCGTTCGTACGATAAGTCGCCCAGACAAACATGCTGAAATGAAGACGTTGATTCAGGCTATTTTCCATGAACATAAAGGCCGCTATGGATACCGTCGGATTAAGGACGAGCTCAGAAATCTTGGGCACCAGGTGAATCATAAAAAAGTACAGCGATTGATGAAAGAGTTGGGCTTAAAAAGTATTGTTCGTATGAAGAAGTATCGTTCCTATAAAGGGAATGTTGGTAAGATCGCTCCAAATGTTTTGGATCGTAACTTCCGAGCAGAAAAACCCAATGAAAAGTGGGTAACGGATATTACGGAATTTAAGCTATTTGGTGAAAAGCTTTATTTATCACCAATGCTCGATTTGTTTAACGGAGAGATCATTGCCTATACAATCGACTCAAGACCAAGATATTCTCTTGTTTCAAAGATGCTGGAAGAAGCCTTTAAACGATTAACCGAACAAGACCACCTCTTGATCCATACGGATCAAGGATGGCATTACCAGATGAGTAAGTACCAGCACGCCTTAAAAGAAAAGAACGTCACCCAGAGTATGTCGAGAAAAGGAAATTGTTATGATAATGCCGTAATGGAGAACTTTTTTGGTATCCTCAAATCGGAATTTTTATATACACAAGAATTTGAGAGTATTGAACATTTTAAGCAAGAGTTAGCAAACTACATCGACTATTATAACTTCAAACGAATTAAGACAAAATTAAAAGGCTTGAGTCCGGTACAATACCGAACTCAAACCTTACATGTCGCTTAATTACATTACATGTCTAACTTTTAGGGGTCACTTCA